>JBIOWF010000135.1:0-21193 GCA_044868295.1 Microtetraspora sp.
AGAGCGTCATCGACCTCGCGGGGCCTGCACGGGAGATCCCGTCGTGGCCGCTCCCGAATGTCCACGTCGGTGTCTCGGTCGAGAACCAGCAGTGGGCGGACATCCGTATTCCGGCGCTGCTGGAGACTCCGGCCGCGGTGCGGTTCGTCTCGGCTGAGCCGCTGCTCGGCCCGGTCGTCCTTCAAGACCACTGGGTCGGCGCGGACCCGTACCGGCGTGACGAGCCGTCGCTGTCTTGGCTGATCGCGGGTGGTGAGTCCGGGCCTGGCTCGCGTCCGATGGACGTGGCGTGGGTCCGCGACCTGGTGAAGCAGTGCGACGGCACGCAGACCGCCGTGTTCGTCAAGCAGCTCGGCGCTGTGTGGGCGTCCGACATGTTCGTCAACGGCAGGTCCGTCGCATCCCAGGGCGACCGCAAGGGCGGCGGCTGGGATCACTGGCCGGCGGATCTGCGGGTGCGGGAGTTCCCGGCGGTGACGTTGTGATGCCGCCGTCTTGGCCGTGGAGCCGCGTGGTGGTCGAGCCGGTCCAGGCCGACCCTGAGCAGGCCGAAGCGAACCAGGAGGCCGCGCGGGAGGAAGCCGTCCTGCTTCAGACGATTGCCGCAGCGGCCGGGCTGGAGCCGATGACCGCGGTGTCCCGGATGGTGCCCGAGACGTACCACCCGGCGTCGGTGAAGACGAGCTTCGAGCAGACGGCCGACGCTGTGGTCGACCGTGAGGCGGCGGTGCTCGCTGAGCTGGCGGACGCGACGGTCACGTACGGGTCTCCGTTGGCTGCGGCGCAAGCACTGTTCGGCTCCCACTCCGGGAAGCCGCTCAGGAGCGGCTGAGAGCTGCCGTAGGCGTCCGCAACCGGCATTCCTGGTGTCCCTGGGTCCTGTGAGGCGTAGAAGCGATCTCAGGGCCGCGAACTCCAGTTTGATCAAGCTCGACATATCGGACCAGAAACACAAGATCTCAACGAGAAAGGGAACTCGTGATCGACGTAGAGAACGACCTCAAGCGGGAGTTGGCCAAGGCCCGCGAAGCGCTCGAAGCGTCGCGCGCCCACCTGGCCGCTCACGCCGAGGCGAACGCCGCCCTGCACGTCGCAGCCAACGTCATGTACTCGCCGCTGCACGCAAAGGTCGTCGCGGCCATCGCAGGAATTGACCACGCGCTGGCCCGACACAACGACGCTCAGCCAGATGAGGAAGGTCGGCCGCTGCCGACGCTCGACCATCGGACGCGCCTGGGCGCTCTGGCCGCGATCCTTGCCGACCTCGACCGGTGCATCCACGGCCGCCACGAAGGCGACACCTGCGCAGAATGCGGCGGACCGAGCAAGGGCAACCCAAACTTTCGTACCGGCCAGGTGATCGGGTACGGCCTGTACGCCGACCAGATCGTGATGCCTCCTCGCGAACGCCGGTCAGAGCCTCGCGCGTGGCGGCCGAAGTATCAGCCCGCAGCCGAGGCGTCTGAGCCGGTTCCCGCAGACAGCTAACCCACCCTGGCCCGCCTGTCGTGTACGGGCGGGCCACCCGACAACCCGAAAGGCTCAACGATGACAAACCAGACCGAACCCGAGCCCCGTGAGACCGGCGCGGCTGGCGTCGGCATGCCCGCGCTCATCCACCTCGACGCGTTTGGCCGGGAGATCGAAGAGGCGTTCGGCTACCTCCCGTACCTCGTCGGATCGGCCGCGCGCGGCAAGGTGTGGCGGGACGTCGACGTGCGGCTGATGCTCCCGGATGAGAAGTTCGACGCCCTGTTCCCTCAGTCGCCCGGCCGGGTGAACGGCCGGTGGGCGCTGCTGTGCGCGGCGATCAGCGAACTCGGCCGGAAGCGCACGGGCCTGCCGATCGACTTCCAGATCCAGCGGACCAGCGACGCCAACGAGCGGTACGGCGGCGTCCGGCACGCGATCGGCATGCACGCGATCGGCATGCACGCGTTTTGGTCCGCCTGACCTGCCCACCCAACCCCCGAAAGGACCCTCCGATGGGACGCTCAAGCGACGCCATCCTCGCCTACGGCTACGACCTAGGCGGCGGCGACGAAGAATGGAAAATCCACCAGACCGACGAGTACGGATCCATCCGCCCCGACCAATTCACCTGGTACGACGAAGACGACGAGGACGGCTCCGTCGAGTTCATCGAGCAGGCGGAAAATCGGCTCCTTGTCGCATCCGGGTTCACCGAAACCGACTGGGAGGTGGACGGCTACTTCGCGCGCAAGCGTGAAGCGAAAGAACGCCTCGGCGTCAAATTCCGCACGTACTGCTCGGGTGAGGATTCGATGTATGTACTTGCGGCGAAGGTCATCACCGTCAGCTGGGGCGACAGCGAACTGCTCGACCTGCCCGCGCTCATGAGCGAGCCCGCCGAGAACGGATGGGACGAGAAGCTCCGCGCCGCGATCGAGGTGTTGGGGATCACACCGAAGCAGGAGCAGCCCGGCTGGGTCCTCTGCTCCTACTGGGGCTGATCTCGATGACCCTCGACGAAGCGATCAAGCAGCTCTCCGACCTCCGCGACGAGCTCGGCGGCGACGTCCTCGTGGTGCTCGCCAAGGACGGCGAAGGCAACGGGTTCAGCCCAGCCGCCGAGATCGAGCACGCCATGTACGAGGCGGACTCCACCTACTCGGGTGAGCGGTACATGACCGAGGCGGAGCGCCAGGCCGAAGACGACCCGGACGACTACGACGAAGCACCCGAAGACGCGGTCCCGGCCGTGTTCGTCTGGCCCACCAACTAGGAGTGACCCATGACCAAGATCTTTTACGACTGCGAGTTCCTCGAAGACGGGGAGCGCATCCACCTGATCTCCATCGGCATGGTCTCAGAGGACGGTCGTCAGCTCTACGCCGTCAACCGGGACATGCCGGTCAGGCGGATCGCGAAGGACGACTGGCTGATGGCCAACGTGGTCCCGTTGCTGCCGCGCCTTCACGGCGACGCTCGCCTCAACGCTGGCTGGGGAAACCCGCTGGCCCTCGACTGGAGCCACCCGGCGATCAAGTCCCACACGGCCATCGCGGACGAGGTCCGGGACTTCGTCCTCGCCACACCCGAAGTCGAGCTGTGGGGCTGGTATTCGGCCTACGACCACGTCGCTCTCTGCCAGTTGTGGGGCCGCATGATCGACCTCCCGGAAGGCGTCCCGATGTTCACCAACGACCTCAAGCAGGAGGCCGCGCGGCTGGGCGACCCCGAGATGCCGAAGCAGGAGGCAGGCGAACACAACGCCCTCGCCGATGCCTGGCATAACCGGCTGATGTCGGAGTTCCTGATCGTCGAACGCCGTAAGAAGGAGGTTGGCCGATGACAACCCGATTCCGTAAGCGTCCCGTAGAGGTCGAAGCCGTGCAATGGACCGGCGACAACGCCGACGAGGTGAAGGCGTTCGTCGGGCTCCGAGACAACGGCGAGTCCCGGTTCCTGCTCCCCAGCGAGATCACCGGAGTTTGGGAGGACGCCCACGTCTACGACGAGCTGCACGACACGTGGGTGACCGTCTACGTCGGCCAGTGGGTGGTGAAAGGCGTGCGCGGCGAGTTCTATCCGATCGATCAGACCGTGCTGGATGAGACGTACGAGCCGGTGGAGGCCACCCGATGACCGCGTTCAAGCCGTCCGACCTGGAGAGCGCTGTCCGCGAAGCTGTGGAGGGCGCCGAATGACCGCGCCGATCCCAGCGGAAGCCGCCCACGACGCGGAGAAGGACTTCGTGGCCACGGGCGCTGTCGTCTGTGCGGATTGTGGCATGCGAGTCCGGCCTCGCACTCTGGAGTCCCTGCCGCCGCACGGCTGCATGGAGAGGCAGGCGCAGAGCGCCTGAGATCCCTGCGGAAGCCGTACAAGCCGCTATCGCGGAGGGCCGGGCGATCGTCTGCTACACCCGCTGCTGGGCCTGCCAGTTCGGCCACCACTTCGAACCACCCAAGGCCCACACGTGGATGGACGAGGAGGACGCCGAGCATGCCGGGCACGCGTGGCCGCTCCCCGACGAGGTAGCGGCGAAGAACCCGTGCGCCTGCCCCTGCGCGAAGGAGGCCGCCGATGCCTGACACCTCGCCGCCCTGCCCGGACGCAGCCCAGCACGCCCCGCACCCCAAGAAATACATCGCGCACGGCGAGTGGGCCGACCAAATGCTTCTCACCCACACGCAGCGCGAATGCCCCGGCTGCGGAAGGTGGGAGGTCTGGGTCCCGATCGCCCCGGCCAACCTGTATGCGCCCGCTGTCGCTGACAAGGACTGCACAAGCTGCGGCGCCTACATCGCGGAGGGCGCGCCCATCCGCACGGACGGCCGAGGCGGGTGGATCGGCGAATGCTGCCCCGCAACCGCCGTCGCGACACGCCCGGCGCCCGAGGGGAGGTGCCGTGCTATCCGCTTCCACATCTGAGGCAGCCCTGCAGGCCGCTGTCCGCGCGGTGCTGGATCACCCGTGGGGCGACGGGCCACGTTCGGCCCACCGTGATCACATCTCCGACGCCGAGTGCGCGGTGTGCCGAAGGGATGTCGCTGCCGTCCTCGCTGTGGCTCTGCCTGCCGCCGCTCCGCTTCTCTCCGGAGCCCGGAAGAAGCCGCGCATCGTCTGCCCCGTCTGCGGCCGTGACGTGGTCCGGCGGGACGACGGGCGGCCGATCGTCCACTACCCGCCGACTGGCCGTACCGACCTAGCCTGCGGCGGCGAGATGACCGGCCGCTGCCGAGGCGGATGCCCGTGCAAGAAGCACCGCCCGAAAGGAGACGACCGTGGCTGAGTTGAGCTGCGATGGGCCACTGATCTGGTATGACGCCGGAGAATCGGCGATCTTGGAATGCGCCAGACCGGAATGCGACTACCTGATCGTCGCCGGGAACTTCAACGACGACCGCCACAACGACGCGCCCCTGCTACGGGAAGGGCTGGCGTCGTGACCGACCTCACCCCGCAGCAGGTCATCGGAGAGGCCCTACACGCGGCGAACCCAAACCATCGCCGTGGCGCGCTGTACGACCGTCCGCAGTGCGGCTGCCAGCCAGACGCCCGGACCGTGCTGGCTGCTCTCGCAGAGCACGGCCTGGTCATCGTCCAGGCCGAGGACATCCGCTCAGTGCTCGGACCCGATCCCGGCCTCATGGCCTACATCGAAGGCGGACGACGTCTTCTCGCGGCCATCGAGCCGCCCACCCCCACCGACGACAAGGAGACCAGCAATGGCTGACCACGCCCTCACCGAGCCCGTGGCTGAAGGCACCAAGGTCCTGCTTGCCCGCCGTATCCGGGAGCGTCTGCGGCTGCGTCTCGGCCCGAACGCCCTGTCCATGGCCCAGGCCGGGGCCGATGTCACGCTCAACCCGGACGAGGCCGACCAGGTCGCGGACGTGGCGTTGGAGATACTGACCGAACTCGGCCTGGCCGTCGTCCACGCCGACGACTCCACGCTTGCTGGCTTTGAGCCCCAGCCGACACGGGAACACCAACCTCAAAGTGCGGCCCAAAGCGCCCGCCAGCGGTACGCCGACGCCGTCTCTCAAGCCGAGTGCGAGAAGCAGCCCAAGTGCTCCGCGTGCATCGCGGACGCCGTGCTTGCCGTGCGGGACGCCGAGCTGGAGCAGCTGCGTGCCGATCTTGCGCAGTGCAATGGCCTCTGCCTCCGCGCCTCGGACGTGCTCGACGACATGAGCCGCGTCAATGGCAACCCTGTAGCCCGCGCTCACCGGTCATGCCCGCTGCATGGGGATCTGGAAGCCGCAGCGTGGGAACTCGATGCAGCGCTGACCACGGCAGAAGCCACCCTCGCCCGCGTTGCAGCCTTCCGCGACTACCTCGCAACCGCGACCGCAGACACGGAGACCGGCGCGCTCCTACTGAAAGTCGCGGCCAGCCTGCGCGACGTCTTGGACGGCGAGCACGTCCCTGCCGTCTCCGGCGATCACCTGGCCCTGCACGACGAGACAGAGGAGACCTGCACCCATGCCCACCCGTGACGATCTGCCGCCGATGGAGCGGGCAGTCTCCAACGCCTTCGCCTCATGCGCCGACGCCGAAGAGTTCCTCGAACGTCTCGCCGACGCCGGCTACGACGTCGTCCCCACGGTCGAGCTGGCCGAGCTGCGCCGCGACGCCGTCCAAGCGTCTGTGCTGGCGGTGGGGATTGGTGAGCACTTCGCTGACTTCACGGCGGCCCAGGCGCGCGCCGAACGGGCGGAAGCCACCCTCGCCCGCGTCCGCGCCGCAACAGAGAAAGACCCTCCGATGGAGCGCTTTACGGCGTGCGCCGAGCCCAGCGAGTACGAGCACGGCTGGGCCGCCGCCATGGCCGCCATCGAGACCGCCCTGGACGGTCCTGCCGTCTCCGAGGAGCAGACCGGAGACGCCGATGCCTGACTGGTGGCGCTGCCCGAACAACCCGGCCTGCGCACATGCCGCGGCCTTTCACGACATCGAGGACCTCGAAGACGAGATCCCACGCTGCTGCGTCGAGGGCTGCCGCTGCGGCGCTCGCCCGTCCGAGACCGGGACGCCCGCAACCGAGGAGTCGACGCCGTGATCTCCCTTCTTGCCGACGAAACGACGCCGTGCGAGGCGAAGTGCCGCCGCTGCCATCGCCCCCTGAGTGAAGCCGAATCGCTGGGCTACTCGATCGGCCCGGTCTGCCGTAAGCGGTTGGGCATCGAAGGACGCCGCCGCTTACGGCTCGCCCGAGGCCGCTCGTGGGACCAGATCGACGGCCAGGGCGACCTACTGACCGAACCCGAGGAGGACTGATGCCCGACCCGTTCAACGTGCTCTACACCGCCTCGCGGACGTTCGACGACGTCCCGAAGGCGTTCGCCCACATGGACGGCATCCTCAGCAGGTACGGCGCCGTCCACCTCATGCACGGCGACTTCCGGCGCCGCGACGGAGCCCTGGTGTCGGACGCCATCGCCGCGGAGTGGGCACGCCAGCGGATCGCCGAAGGCTGCCCGGTGACCGTAGAGCCGATCCCGGCGCCGTGGGACCTCCTCGGCAACGTCGCAGGCCCGTACCGGAACGGGTTCATGGCCGGGCTGCTTGTCGGCCGCGGCGCCCAACCGGCCGGCTGTCTCGCCTACGTCGAAGATGGCTCGCGAGGCGCCAGCGGCTGCGCAGCGTTCGCCGAGCACGTCGGCATCCCCACTAAGCGATACGAGAGGAGTAGCCGTGCCTAAAAGGATCCAGCGCAAACGCACCGCTGGCTCGAAGATGCCCCAGGGCGCCAGGTACGTGGGCCGCGGAACGAAGTACGGCAACCCATGGTCGACGAAGCAGGGCTACACCCTTGAGGAGTGCGTGGCCCGCTTCGAGACGTACCTCATCGTCCGCCGTAACCCGCCCACCGGATGGACGGACATCATCGGCTACCCGTCCGACGAGGAGATCCGCCGAGAGCTGGGCGGCAGGAACCTGGCGTGTTGGTGCAAAATCCCGGCCGATGGCGAGCCGGACCGATGCCATGCCGCTCCGCTGATGGCCATAGCCAACGAGGAGAGGCAGGCGACCTGATGGACAACTGTTACCTACCCTGCACGAAGTGCGGCAAGGACAAGCGGAACGCCATGTTCTGCGACGAGTGCACCCTGCCGCACTGCGACGACTGCGGGTACTGCACTGTCACCGCGCCGACGATCTGGCAGCACGTCCTCGAAGACCTGAAGGGTTTCCCGCTCGACCTGGTCACGCCCGCCGTCGCGGCTTTGGCGAAAGTCCGCGACGAACAGCTGAGCGGCCTGCGTGAACAGGTCGCCCGAGTGGACGCCCGCCACCGCCCGACAGAGACCAAGCTGGCGACGCTCTGCACGGGCCACAACTCGATGGCGTCCGTTCGTTCCGTGCCTTTCGCGGAAGTTGCGGAGTGCCGTGGCTGCCAGACGACTCCTGCGCTGGCATGCTCCAACATCACGTGCTGCTACTGGCCGTGTGCCGACCATCTCGCGTTACACGGCGAGACCGAGGAGACCTGCGCCCACCGGTCCGCCGGCGAACCCGCCCGGGAGGCGCCGTGACCCCGCTTCACCGCTTCCTGCGCCGCTGGCGTGGCGGCTACTACCGGCTGTGCGGGCACCGCTCACACCGTCTCCGCCTGCCATGCTTCCGCTTGTTCTGGATGGACGGCTGCTGCTGGAAGCACTGGGACATCTGCTACCAAGGCTGCGGCGAGGTGAAGCCGTGACCGACGAGACGGCCTTCGAACGCCCGTACATCGTCCTTGATCCCGCGCAGACTTCGGCCACCCAGCGCTCGGCCGCCGGCGAGTTAAGGTCGAGAACGTCCTCGACCGTCTCGTGGTGGGAATCTTTCGGGACTTCGCGGACTTACCCTGAACAGCAGAACGGCCCCTCGCCGCCGAAACGAGGAGCCGCCCACAAACCCCACCAACACCGCCTGTAACGGTCTCCCTCAAGCGTATCTAACGGGGAGGCCGAAACGTCATGTCTCGATACTGGATCCACTCCGCCCCAGAGGACTACTCCGAAGAGTCCGGACTGCGTGATTGTGCTCGCGCCGAGCGATGCTCAGACCCCCGCTTCGAGGACCACGGCGGGAAGATGGTCCGCTTGCCCGCTCTCACGCCGCGGGCGTTCTGCGACAAGGACCGCGGCCTGGTCCTGGAGAAGATCGAAGAGATCCCCGAGCTGTACACGCTGCTCTACATCGCGCTTTCGCCGTCCGGCAGCTCGACAGGGCTGCGCATCTCCGGCTCCAAGACGCCGCCCGTCCCGCTGCGAGCGGGCGTGGAAGCGCTGATGCGGGACGTGGTCAGCGTCGTCTCGTCGTGGGAGGAGGTCGTCCGCGACGTGGCCCGATTGAGCGAGTCGCCCACCGGTAGTCGGCGCGATGGCGTCGCGGTGACGACGGGCTGCCGTGTTCTGGTCACGCATGTCGACGTGCTGCTCGCTCTACCGGTCTCGCCGCAGACGAGGATCCTGTCGCTGAAAGACGCCTCGGAGCTCCCTGAAGGGACGTCCGGCATCGTGCACAAGAGCGCCGAGTTCGCCGTGGCCGTGTTGGAACTGGGTGGGGAAGACGCCGGGCTGGAGATCCTCCGGCTGCACGCCCGCTGCCGGTCCATGCTGGGCATGACGAAGCGGCGGGACCTCATCACGGTGCCGTGCTTCAACTGCGGCCACTCCGCGATCTACAGGGACGAGACGTGGGACGGCCTGGCAGATGAGGCGTACTGCGGGAACTGCGCCCAGATGTACACGGGCACCCAGTGGAAGGTGCTGCAAAAGCTCGTCTACGAGGAGGAGTTGAAGCGGCAGAAGGTCGGTTGACGTGGGACAATTGGACCACTGTGATTTCTTCCCCTCCATTTCCTGTGGACGTCCTGACGTGCCCGAACGGCGACGTCATGCTGCTGCCCGCGGTCTGGCCGGTACGGCTGACACCCGCCGAACGGCGCAGGCTCGCCGGGCAACTCCTCGCCTTCGACGACGACACGCCGAACGCCGCTTGACCTGGCGCTTGCCAAGATCAGGCGTGACGCGTACGCTCCTAACTGCGCCATACGTATGCCCTCGACCGATTTCACATCGGGCGGGGGCTTTTCGTGTTTCCGGGGGTGGACCCATGCAGATCACCCGAGGCGACGGGTTGTGGACCACCGCGCAGGCTGCCGAGCACGCCAAGGTGCAGCCGAACACGATCCGCCAATGGGTACGCCGCGGCCACCTTGAGCCTGCAGGGCTGGACGAGGGCGGACGCCCGCTGTTCGACCCGATCGCTGTCGCCAAGGCGGAGTTCGCCACCCATAAGCACGCCCGGCGCGACGTTGGCCGCTTGGAGCGGCTCCGCCGTACCGTTGCGGCTGCCTAGACATTCCTAGATTCCACAAGACGCGCGCCCAACCCCACCGATTGGGCGTGCCCGCTCCGCGATCGCTGCTTCCCCGTGGCCTCGCGTGAGCCCCCAATGGCCGGCCCTGCTTCCGCTGGGGGGTAGGGGCAGGGTCGGCCTGTAACCCCCATTGGAGAAACCGCGTGACCCAGGAAACATTCAGCGATGCCACGAAACCGGCTCGGCGGCTGATTCGTGCGCGTCGCCTTTTCACTGGTTCCGTCATGCTCGACGACGCGTTCCTCCTTGTCGAGGGCGAGCAGGTCGTCACCGTCAGCGAACGTATTCCTGATGGTGTGTGGGACGAGGAAACCGACCTCGGCGAGCTGACGGTTCTCCCCGGACTTGTTGACCTTCAGGTCAACGGCGGCGGTGGGGTCATGCTCAACGACGCGCCGACCCTTGACGGCGTGCGGACGATCCGCGAGGCCCATCGCGATTACGGCACGACCAGCGTCGCGCCCACCTTCGTCAGCGGGGACACGGACGGGATGGTCGCCGCGGTGCGCGCGGTCGCGGAGTACGCCAGAACTGGCCCGGCCGACGGTGTGCCTGCTGTGCACTTCGAAGGGCCCTTCCTGTCTCAGATCAAGCGTGGCGCCCATGACCCGACATTGGTCCGGCCTCCGACGAGCGAGGACTGCGACCTGATTGCTGGCCTCGCCGCGACTCACCCGCTGGCTGTCACGGTCGCCCCGGAGGTCGTAGGCTCCGCTCTGATCAAGGACTGGGTCGCCGCGGGCGTACGCGTCTGGCTCGGCCACTCCGGCTGCGACGCGGAGACTGCGGTGGCCGCGGCGGACGCCGGCGCGAGCGGGGCCACGCACCTGTTCAACGCGATGAGCAACATAACGGCTCGCGATCCAGGGCTTACTGGCGCCGTTTTCGCGGACGACCGCCTGACGGCTGGCCTGATCATGGACGGCGCGCACGTGCACCCGATCGCCGCCCGGGCCGCCCACGCGGCGCTCGGCGACCGGCTGTTCCTCGTCAGCGACTGCCTCGCCGCCGCCGCCGGCGGACCGGCCAGCTTCACGCTCGGCGACCGCACGATGGAGGTCGTCGACGGCGCGTGCCGTACGCGGGACGGAGCGCTGGCGGGCGCGGCGCTCACACTTCTGGAATGCGTGGCCACCGCCGTGCGGCAGAACGTGATGCCGTTCGAAGCCGCTGTGCGGGCCGCCACGGTCATCCCCGCACGCGTCATTGGAAACGACAGGATCGGCCGTCTGGAGGCGGGCAGCTCGGCCAACTTCATCGCCGTCGATGAGGACCTCGGACTTGCCGCCGTTCACGCTGACGGCCAATGGGTAAGGCGGCTCGACCGGTGACCACACCTGTGACGCTCGGCGTCGATGTCGGCGGGACGAGCATCAAGTACGGCTACGTGGGCCGTGACGGCCAGATCGGCGGCGCCAGAACCGTACCCACCATGGCCGAGCGCGGCCCGGAAGCTGTCGTCGGCCAGATTCTGGACCTCGCCGCCGAAGCCGCCCGGGACTCGCACGTCCGCGGCGTCGGGATCGTCGTTCCCGGCCTCGTCGACGAGGCCGCCGGCGTCGCGATCAGCTCGGGCAACCTCGGCTGGCGGGACGTTCCTCTGCGCGACCTCCTTGAGCAGCGGACCGGCCTGCCCGCAGCTCTCGGACACGACGTGCGCGGCGCCGCGCTCGCCGAAATCACGTCCGGGGCCGCGCGGGGCGCCACCGACGCCCTGTTCATCACGGTCGGAACCGGCATCGGCGCCGCATTCGTCCTGCGCGGCGTCCCTTACACGGGCGCACACGGGCGGGCAGCCGAGTTCGGCCACATGAGCGTGCGGCCGGACGGGCCGCGCTGCCCGTGCGGTGTCGTGGGCTGCGTCGAGGCGCTCGCCTCAGGCCCCGCGATAGAAGCCCGCTACCGCGATGCGACCGGCGGGCAAGCTACAGCCGTCGAGGTGGCGCAACGCGCTAGCACTGGCGACGTCGCAGCTATCCGCGCTTGGACGGAGGCCGTCAGCGCGCTCGCCGCCGGGGTGGCGACGCTCGTCGTGCTCCTGGACCCGGCCCAAGTGGTCATAGGTGGCGGTGTGGCCGATGCAGTACCGCGACTTCTCGCGCCGCTGCGGCGGCTGGTCGACGCGAAGCTTCCGTCGTTCGCTCCCGCACCACCGATCGTCGCCGCATCGCACACGCGGTACGGCGGGGCTGTAGGCGCTGGACTGATGGCCTGGGCTCGCGTCGGCGTGAACCCCCGATAGAGCGGGCCGAACCACCCCCACTCCATCTCCCCCCGGAGTTCCTCGTGCTCGTCCTCAAGATCATGCTCGGCATTGTCTACATGCTCGCCTGCGGAGTCGCCCTGCTGGGAGCGATCGGTGTCTTCAGCCTGCTGTTCCTGGACTCGTGGCGCTGGTACGCCCGCGTCGGGGTGTGGTTGGCCAGTTTGGCCGCCCTGTCGACGCTGATCGCTGTCGCTCAGACCAACCAGTGGGGTCTCTTCGCGCCAGGCAGCGGGTGCAGCAGGTCACGTCCATGCCTCCAGGTCCAGCAGCCAACGCCGACGGTCACGGCGAAGATCGACATTCCAGGCGCGCCCACCGGCGAGGACTGCCGTGCGGCGGTCCAGCAGCGACAGAAGGCTGGCGAGCTTCCCGCCAACGCCGTCGTAGTGGCGGAGTGCTCATGACATCCACCCCTCAACCCCCCGGAGCTCCTGTGATCGACTCCATCGCGCCCATCTTCGCCTTCAGCGGGTCGGACCGGTCCCGCCGTGGCCTGGAAGAGACGCCCTGGCATGACGAGTTCATGACATGGCTGACGGCCAACGGCATCGACCCTGCCGTCACGACCGGCATCGAGGTCTACCAGACGCCGGACGGCCTGGTCGGCAAGGTCGTCGTGTACCAGACGAACGAGGACGGCAAGGTTCTGACCGATCCGCCGCGCGAGGAGACGGTCCCGCTGTCGTCGATGCCGCCCAACCCTCCGCCGTTCTTCCGGTACGTGAGCAGGCCGGTAGAGGTCAACGCGGTCCGCCTGTCCTGGCGCAACGTCGCCGAGGTGGCCGCTTGGGTCGCCCACAACAGCAGCGACGACATCGTCGCGCACATCCCCGACCGTGATGACCCCACGGACCGCGCATGGATAGACATCCCGACTCTGGAAGGCGTAATGCGCGCCAACCAGGGTGATTTGGTCATTCGGGGGACCGAGGGCGAATTTTATCCATGTAAAGACTCGGTGTTCCAGCGGAAGTACGCGCTGATCAACGCGGGGGCTGGCCGGTGACTCGCACTCACACCAAGACTTTCGCCATCTACAACGCATGGGCGGAGACGACGCCGCACAAGCGGGACGAGCCCGGCTTCGGCAAAGCGGCCCGCGAGGGCGACCCGTGTTGCGAGCCGCAATGCGGTGAGCTACTCCGCGCGGATGAGGTCGTGTACGCCGTCGTCGAGCTCGACCGTGAAGACGCGAATCCCGGCCGAGGTGAGCCGTGGGTGTGCTGGCGGCATGTCCGCCCAGACGAGGGGCCGCTGAAGGTCTGATGGCTCCGGCCGGCCCGTGCCGCGCGAGGGCGCGGACCGGTCGGGGAACACTCGCCGAGGACTCGTTCTCGGGTACGCCCGTCGTGAGCGTTTGATCACGGCCGCCCGCTTCTGCCACGGGAAACCGCGGCATCCGCGTAAGCGGTACAGCGGTGGGACGTTTGGGCTAACCGTGCTGGCCCGTCTCTCCACATCGGGGAGCAAGGCGCTGGTTCGCCGCACGGACCCTGCGGGTAGGAGCACCGGTTGTGCTCAACGGCCTCATAAGCCGAGACAGGTCGGTTCGACTCCGACACCCGCGACCAAGGGATGCGCGACTCGCCCACGGGACGCGCCCCTGAACAATCACCAGGAGGCGTGATGGCTGAGAAGCAGGAGGTCCTCTCGGTCCGCGTTTCCGCCGAACTCGCCGACGCGCTCCGCTGCCTGGCCGCCGAGCAGGGTGTCAAAGTGTCCGATGTCCTACGGGACGCCGCAAGCAGGGCCGTACGCGACGCCGAGCCGTGCGCAGGTCTTTGCAGCCTCCCGCGCACCGTGACAGGCCCCGGCTTCTTGTCGCCGATTCTCACGAACGCCTCCTGGACGTGCGGGTGCGGCGCGCCCATCCCTACGACGCTCACGATCTCGTGACCTATCAGGAGGCGTGATGGCCGAGGGATTGTCGACGCGCGTCAAGAGGTGCCTCGATGCGGCGGTCAAGGCGCTCCCAGAGGCTGAGCGTTACGCCGGAGTCCGGTCGCAGTTGGAGGGCCTGCGGGACAAGCGGATCGGCGTGAACATGCACGCTGGGGCTGCTCTCGCCGAGCTCCACGCGATCGAGAGCGCGCTCGGCTCTCTAGCCGCTAGCTGATCTTTCAAAAACCGCATGTCGTTTGAATGCCACCTGCGGAAACTTGGCACCCTCTGAACGGTCGAGGGGGTCGGCGTGGCTATCGCGATCGACGCCTCTTCCCCGGCCATCGTCACCACCACTGCAGACCCGGTCACGACCGCCTCTTTCTCCCCGCCTGCGAGCACCTTGCTGGTGGCGTGTGTTTTCGTAGAGAACAGCACGGACCAAGCGATCACCGTCTCCAACACCGGCAGCGCGTTGACCTGGACGCAGCGGGTTATCCGCACCACAGCGGAGGCCGGGAGCAACTCCGGCGAGGTCGCGATCTTCACCGCGCCCAACACCGGCGCCCAGGCCGGCATTACCGTCACCGCGTCGGTGGCCTCGGTCTCGTCGTATGCCGCCCTGAAGGTGTACGTGCTGACCGGCGCCAGCCTGACGTCGCCGGTCGGCACCACGGGTGAGGGCAACAGCACGACAAACAACGTGACGGTCACCGCCTACACGAGCACGGTCAACAACAGCCGCGGCATCTGCGCGGCGCAGGACTGGCTCGCGAGCGGTGCACCGTCCAGCACGGACGACGAGGAGACGTTTCACACCGCCTCCCAACTGAGTGGGATGGCGATCTCGAAGTCCGCCGCCACCACACCGGCCGGTACGAGCGTCACGTTCAACCTGGACGCGGCAGGTACGGCTGCCGCGCGCTGGCTGTGGGCCGCGATCGAGATCCTGCCCTCCGTCACACTCCCGCTGCGCAACTCCTTCAGCGGCGGTAGCGACGGAACGATCATCACCACAGCCAATAGCGGCGGCGCATCCGGCGACAGCTTCGGCTCCACCAACGGCAGCCCCAAATTCGAGTCCGACAACGCAACCGGCTGGCGCAGCCCGATGACGTGCCTGCTCACTGCGTCTACGTCGGACATCATCCGCTGGCCAGGAATCGCCCTCGCCGGACGTGACATATGGATCCGCGAATACATCTACTTCACGGCCAACCCGTCGTCGTCGGCGACCTTCATCAACATCAACAGCCAGTCCGCTGGCACGTCCAGCATGGTCGTGGTCGTCGACACGAACGGCAAGATCGCCGTCAACGACACGACTGGCGCCCAGGTCGGCCTGACGACGACCTCGATCACGTTGAACGGCTGGGTCCGCGTCGAGGCGTACTGCCACACCGGCACAACAACGGGCAACGGCGAGTTCGAGCTGCGGCTGTACAACACCGCGGATTCGCTCACCCCGACGGAGACGATCAGCGCGAGCAGCCTGAACTTCTCAACGACGCTGCCCGACCGCATCAGTTGGACGTTCCATTCCGGGGCCACCACGTACCAAGCGGACGATCTCGCGGTCAGCGACACAGGGTGGAACGGCCCGGCGTCCGCCTCCACCCCGCCTGCTCGTAGCCGGGCCTACCAGGCGCTGCTCGTCCGCTGACCACCAGTTCGTAGACCACTTCCAGGCCGTCCCGATGGGGCGGTCCTTCCACACGCCCAGGAGGGCGCCATGACCACGCGCACCGATGGCATCAACTGGCACGCCCACGCCCGTGTCGACAAGTTCGACGACGAGCAGGTGGAGTGGGTCCGTAACAAGACCGGCGTGCTCGTTCCGCAGGGCGACCTGCTCTCGCAGCATGTGGTGCCGTACGAGGTGACGGAAGCGGACGGAAACCTGCTGACCACGGCGGGCCTGACCCGGCTGGCCTCGCTGCTCATCGCGGGCGGCGGCCAGGGCCTTACCAACACGGCGACTCGCCTCGGCGTGGGTAACTCGAACACCGCCGCGACGATCGCGGACACGGACCTGGGCGCATCCGCTGGTTCCTCGAACCGGTACTTCATGACGATGGACGCCACCTACCCGAGCGCCAGCGGTGCGGTGGTCACGGCTAAGGCCACCTTCGCGACTGGGGACGGCAACTTCCAGTGGCAGGAGTGGGGGCTGGACATCGGCACGCCCACGGTCTCGGCCGGCACGACAGTGAACGCGACTCTGCTCAATCACAAGATTGCCAGCCTGGGGACCAAGGTTTCTGGATCTTGGGCGCTAACGGTCACCATCACTTTCTCATGATCATTTAGGTCAACCCGCTTTTCGTCTCGGCCAATCGCCGACACCTTCTCTCGATTGGCCAGGTGATCCGCCATGGGCATGCTCTACACGGCCCAGTTCAACGGAGTGGCAGTTACCGCCCAGCAGGACTTCTTCGAGCTGCTCGTGCCGTCCGACTGCGTCGTCATCGTCCATATGATCCAGCTCACCCAGACCACCGAACTGGGAGATGCGCAGGAAGAGCAACTGGCGATCCTTCTCAAGCGCGGAGTTGGGTCGGTCACCTCCGGATCTGGCGGCACCACACCGACGCCCGCCAAGACAGAGTCGGGGTTCGCTGCCGCCGGATCGACAGTCGAGGCCAACAACACCACCAAGATGGCCACCGGTTCCGGCACCATCACCACACTCGACGCTGACTCATGGAACGTACGAGCGGAGAAGGTATGGCTCATGCCGCCGGAACTCCGGATCGTTCTCTCGCCGACCGAGCGGCTAACTGTCGAACTCGGAACTACGCCGGCCGACAGCATCACGATGAACGGCGTGATCAAGTTCGAGGAACTGGGTGGGTGACATGAAGGTTGAGACCCCGAAGGAGAAGCAGCTCCGTATCGCCCGCCTCAACCTGGCCAACGCCCAAGCCGCGGTGGCCGACCTACCAACCGTCGAAGCGCGCGCCCTCGCCCGGATTGCCGACGCGGATGCGCGCCTCCTCGCGGCCGAGGCCGACCTGATCCGCGTACGGACAGTCGAAATGCCCGCCGTACAGGCACGCGTCACCGAACTTGAGGCGGAGATAGCGGCTCTCGAAGCGGAGGCGTAGCCCATGGCCCGGCGCACGTACCCGTCGCGCCGGTCCGGTAGGGCGGTCTACCGGACACCGTCACTGGTCGCCTGGCGGCGCCGGCCTATCCCGTTCACCGCGGCTGGGACCACGCCGGTCAACGACTCCGACACCGGTACAGGCGTTGATGCGGCGACTCTCGCCGCAGCGCTCACATCCACTGACACCGGGTCCGGTATCGATGCCTCGTCGCTCGTCGCGGACCTGTCGGGAGCGGATACCGGAACAGGTGCCGATGCTGAGAGCCTCAGCGCGGCCGTCACGTCGGCAGAAACCGGCTCCGGTACCGACACCGCAGCTCTCACCGCGGCGCTCACCGACGCCGACACGGGCTCAGCGGCAGACGCTGCATCTCTGGCTGCCGCACAGAGCCAGGGGGAGACGGGCTCCGGCGCCGACTCGCAGTCACTGACCGCAGGACTGTCCACCGGCGACACGGGAAGCTCAGCGGAAACTGAGCTTCTCGGCTTGTCCAGCGTGGACACCGGTACAGGCGCTGACGCCGAGTCCCTCGCCGCCGACGGCTCCGACACCGACTCAGGAACCGGCACCGAAGCCGCGTCTCTCGTAGCGTCGCTGTCGGGTACGGAGACGTCCTCCGCCGCTGACGCCCACTCGCTTACGGTCGCTCTCACGGCCACCGAGACGGGTTCCGGCGTCGACGCCCAGACCCTCACCGCCTCGGTATCGGACGCCGACACCGGCACCGGGGTAGATGCTGCATCGCTCGCCGCCACGCTGTCCGCAACGGACACCGGCGCGTCGACTGAGACCGAAACCGTAGGGATCGCCAGCGGCGACGCAGGCGCCGCGGTTGACGCCCAGGCGCTCGTCATCTCCGTCAGCGACTCCGACACAGGCTCGGCCACCGAGAGCGAAATCGTCGGGCTCACGTCGGCGGACACCGGTGCGAGCGCCGACGCAGCAGCTCTCGCAACCGTTCTGACCGGCGCCGACACAGCAACTGGCGTAGACGCCGCGACACTCGCAGCAGCCCTCACGGACACCGAGGCCGGCACCAGCGCAGAAGGCCAGACACTCACCGCTGACGGCCAGGTCTCCGACGGCGACACCGCGTCCGGCACGGACGCCCACACACTCACCGCGGCTCTGGCCGACACGGAGTCCGGGACCTCTGTAGAGGCCGGCTCGATCTCTGCGGTGCTCTCCACCGGGGAAACAGGGTTCTCCGCCGAAGACGCCGTCGTAGGCCTGGCATCAGCCGACACTGGGTCGGCCGTGGACGCTGAGACGCTGACCGTTTCCGTCTTCGACGCCGACACGGGCACAGCAGCCGAAGGCGCCCACCTCGGACTGACCGCAGCCGACACAGGGTCCAGCGCCGACGCAGAAACCCTCACCACCACGCTCGTCAGCGCGGACACCGTCGGCACGGCAGATGCCGCCACGCTGGCCGCGTCCATCGCCGCTGCCGAGACTGGCAGCGGCGCCGAAAGCCAAACCGTCATCTCCGACGGCCAGGCAAGCGACAGCGACACCGCCAGCAGCTCCGACACGGCCAGCATTGCGGCGGACCTCGCGGCCTCGGACACTGCCGCCGCAATCGAGATCGCCGCCCTGGCTGCTCTGCTCGCTGCCTCTGAGACGGTCGTCGCGGTCGAATCGGCCGTTGTCACCGTCATTCTCACCAGCAGCGACACCGGTACCGCAGCCGAATCCGCTTCTGTGGCCATTGGCGGGGCAACGCTCCACAACCTCGGCGGTTCTCTCGTGTCCACGAACGTCCTCGGCGGCTCTGTTCTCGCCACCAGCGGTCTTGGCGGATCTCAAGCCGCAGGCCAAGGATTCGGCGGCTCCCTCACCTGATGCACGCGAGGAGGTTGCCGTGGCCAGCATCGTCAACGTCACCTTGACCGAGGGCGATGACACGTCCCGCATCTGGAACCTCACCACGGATGGGTCGCCACTCAACCTCACCTCAGCTGATGTGACAGCGGTGATCAAGCCGTCAGAGGCGTACGAGGACGACGACGATGCCGCCCACGTCCTCACCGAGGGCGACGGCGTCACGATCGTCAGCGCATCGGCCGGCACGGTGAAGGTGGACATCCCGACGGCTGTGACACAAGCGCCCAGCCAATGGCTGTACAAGATCCTCGTCACGCTGGCCGGTCAGACGGAGGTAGCGGTGTGGGGCGTCCTCTGGATCGCCGATGCCTGACGCCCTCATCTCCGTGCTGCTCCCGTCGCGGCATCGGCCGGAGGCGCTCACCGATTCCATCGGCAGCCTCCGGGTCATGGCCGCCGATCCTCGCCGCATCGAGATCCTCGTCGCCGCGGACCCAGACGATCCCGCGACAGTGGAAGCGGCTGAACGCTCCCGAGCGCGAGCCTGGGTAGCGCCCACCAGGTACGGCTACCACCGGCTCCACGAGTACGTGAACGAGCTTGCCCGGCAGGCTGCGGGGGAGTGGCTGTTGCTGTGGAACGACGACGCCCGCATGCTCACCGCAAGCTGGGACGAACACGTCGCCCAGGCCGAGCCTGGAGTCCTGTGGCCGGACCACAACGGCTCGGCGTTCCTGAACGTCTTCCCGATCGTCCACCGGCGCGTCGTCGACATTCTCGGGCACTTCTCTCTCTCGCCGCACAACGACAGCTGGGTCCAGGACGTCGCCGAAGCGGTCGGCGCCCACCACCGGATCCCCGTCGAGGTCCTGCACGACCGCTACGACCTGACCGGCGGTCACAACGACCAGACGTGGCGCGAAGCACAAGCGGGCTACCGCACCGCGGACTACCACTCGCCTGAGATGGCCGCGCTCCGGCAGAAAGACATCGACATCCTTCAGACGAAGTGGAGCAGCTGAGTGGCAAACGTCGGATGGGTCGGCCTCGGCAAGCTTGGCGCGCCATGCGCGCTCGCCCTTCAGCACCATGGCGGGCACGACGTCCTCGGCTACGACATCCGCCGAGACTCGGTCGAGCTGATGTTCCCCGAGGGTGGCGACCACGGCGAACGCGGCTTCGGTGACCTGAGCGACCGGGGGCCGCTTAAGCTGGCCGATTCCATCGCCGATGTTGTCGCCCACGCCGACGTCGTGTTCGTCGCGGTTCAGACGCCTCACGCGCCCAAGTACGGCGGGGAGATTCCGGCCCCGTACGAGACGCGGGACTTCGAGTATGCCTTCCTCGTCCAGGCCGTCCGGGACGTGTGCAACGCCGCCCGCGAGCAGGGCAAACAGATCACACTCGTGGTCGTCTCAACAGTCCTGCCGGGCACGACGAACGCTCACCTGCGCGGGCTGCTGAACGGCTGGGTGACGCTCGTCTACTCACCGCTGTTTATCGCGATGAGCACGACGATCAACGACTTCCTGAACCCCGAGTTCGTGCTGATGGGGGCCGACAGGCCAGAGCACACCCTGCCGGTCCAGCAGGTCTACGCCGCCGTCCATGACAGGCAGAGCTACGTCACCAGCATCGACTCGGCCGAGTTCATCAAGGTCGCGTACAACACGTTCATCTCGATGAAGATCGTGTGGGCGAACACGGTCATGGAGATCTGCCACAAGACCGGCGCCGACTGCGACGCTGTCGTGGACGCGCTCTCTCTGGCGACGGACCGGATCATCTCCCCGGCCTACATGCGTGGCGGTATGGGAGACGGCGGGCACTGCCATCCGAGGGACCTGATCGCCCTCGCCGACCTGTCGCGCAAGCTGGAGGTCTCCGGCAACCTGTTCGGCTACCTCGCGACGGCGCGGGACCTGCAGTCCGAATGGCTCGCCGATCTCGTCCAGGGATGGGCTGACCTGACCGGCCTGCCCGTCGTCGTGCTCGGTAAGGCGTACAAGCCGGGAACGTCGTTGACGGGCGGCTCGCCCGCGCTGCTCCTCGCCCACCAGATCCGGCAGCGAGGCCTCGACGTCGTTCACTGGGATCCGCTTGCCGACGTCGACGACCGCCTTCACGCCGCACCACCGACCGAGCCGGGCGTGTACATGGTCGCTACCAAGCACCCCCAGTTCGCCGACATCGCATGGGCGCCCGGCTCGATCGTCATCGACCCGTTCGGCTACATGCCGGACCAGGCAGGGGTGACCGTCATCCG
>JBIOWF010000136.1:0-2260 GCA_044868295.1 Microtetraspora sp.
CCCGCCGGGCACCAAGCTGGCACGGGGCGCGAAGCTTCAGTTCGCCTTTGCCGACGGACGCACCGGGCAGGCCCATGTCGACCACGTTCACCGGCCGCTCGCCAAGAAGGGGCCGCGGCTGGTCGAAGTCGCCGGGATCGGCTCGCTCGCCTGAGCGGATGGATAGCGTTGCTTCTTGCCGCCGGGAGGACCTGCTCCTAAGCTACGGTGCCCTTGGCAGTCTGCCGTTTCAGCAGTGGAGTCGCCTCATGCACGCCGACCAGCCGGCGATCCCCGACACCGTCCTCGTAGTGGATGACGATCTGGCGGTGCGGTTGATCGTCGGGCGGGTGCTGGAGGAGAGCGGGCGGGCGGTTTGCGCCGCCCCGTCCGGCTATCTTGCCCTCGCAGCGCTCGCCGCAGCGCCCGCCACGATCGGCCTCGTGCTGAGCGATGTCCGCATGCCCGGAATGAGCGGGCTGGATCTCGCCCTCGAGGTTCGGCGGTCCTGGCCCGAAGTCCCCATCCTGCTCATGTCCGCCTACGACCCCCCCGAGCTCTTGTCGAGCCATGTCGAGCTCGCCGACGTCCCCATGCTGCAGAAGCCGTTTACCAACGACGCCCTGCTCAGAGTGGTCGGTTCCCTGATGCCGGTTGCCCGGCCCGACCGGCTGCCGCGCTGACTCCGCCCGGCGGTGGTGAAAGGCCTTGGACAGGGAGTGCGCCCGTGACGGAAGATGAGGAGGTCGGCCGTTGGCAGCGGATCCACCGGCCCTTCGGAATCGGCCGTTGGCTGCTGGTGGCCGGGCTCGTCGCAGTCCTGTTTCTCCTCGTCATCGCTGCAGTCATCCTGGCCGCCGGTCGGCCCCTCGCGCTCGGTGCGGTCCAGCGGCTCGCCGCCCGGAAGTTCCCGGCGGTTCTCTGGGTCCAGCCCGCCGAGTTGGCTCTCTGGCGGACCGACTCTTCCCGGCCCCCGCCAGTGGTGCTCGACGCAAGGACGCCGGTGGAATATGCAGTGAGCCATTTGCAAGGGGCCGCCCGCATCGATCCGCGCAGGCCCACCCTCAAGGGCCTCGACGCGTTTCCGCGCGATACTCCGGTCGTAGTGTACTGCACCGTCGGATATCGGAGCGCCCGGGTTGCGCAGTGGCTGCGCCGCCAGGGTTTCCAAACGGTCTACGATCTCTCCGGTGGCCTCTTTGCCTGGGCCAATCAGGGCCGGCCCATGGAAGCGGACGGGCGGCCGGCAGCAGAAGTCCATCCCTACAACACGGTCTGGGGTCGCCTACTCAAGCCCGAGGTCCGGGCCGCCCGGCCCCCGATCACCGATCCGCTCAGCCTCCCCTGAGCGAGGACGAAATAGCCGCCGCCGCGACGCGCAACGTTGCGATCAAGCCTGATCGAGTTCGGCTAGTGCCGTTCCAACTTGTTGGGCTTAGTGCTCCCCAGTGAGCAAGCCAATACGCGGAACAAGTTGGATCGGCGCTAGCCGGGCGGCCCCCGGGAGACCGCCAGACTATCGACCCGCCAGCGTCCGTCCGAGTTGAGTGGAACCATGTCGCATTGATACCGGGTGCGACGGACCATTCCCGACCGGGTTCTCCCATCCATGGAGCCCAGGATCCGGAATCGGCCATCGTCGAGTCGAAGCCAGCTCCAACTTCCCGCTGCGCGCGTGACCGTCGTCCGGCCCCGCAGGCTGTCGGTTTCGCGAACGAATCGCTGACAGGTCGCATGCGCGTCGCGCAGGTCGGGCCAGCCGGCGAGGAACCGACGCACGCCGGGCAGGCGGATCTCCGCCGCCATCGGCGCAAGAATGGCGAACAAGGCTGCAAGTGCCATCAGCTCGCACGCGACCAGGCCGAGCCGCAGGCCCGGCGGGGGCCGCCGCTTTCGTCGGATCACCCTGTCGGACACCGAGACGATCCGGATAGGAGTAATGGAGTCGGTCATCCCTACCTCCCGTAGCTCGGCGGCCCGTTCACGAGCACGGCGATCGCCGAATCCATTGGCAGAGTGTCGCCTCGCGGCCGGACGCTGCCGTGACAGCACTCACCGGGACGGCATGCCAGGCCGGCGGGTGACGCCCCGCCCCGCGGCAGGGTCACCCAGCTCCTGTGGTGACCCGGAACACCTCGAGAGCTCCTTCCAGGGCCGACCGCGCGAACGCCGGCGGTTGCCGGCGTTCGTGTCTGCTTCGCGGTGTGCCCACCGAATGCGCTCCGGTTACACCGTCGGCCGGCGGCCCGAGAGCAGGTTGATGAGCAGCACAGCCAGCGCG
>JBIOWF010000137.1:0-40031 GCA_044868295.1 Microtetraspora sp.
TTCGGCGACTTCATCCGGTACCTGGGCGAGCGCGACTCCACCGCCGACGAACGCTTCTGGCGTGACTACCTCCGTGGCTTCAGCGCACCGACCAGGCTGACCGTGGACCGCGGTCACGGCGTCCACGAGGGCGGCAGCGGCAGCGAGGTCACCCTCTCGGTCACGCTCAGCCGGGAGATCAGCGCAATCGTGCAGGAGCAGTGCTCCCGCCTCGGCGTTTCACTCAGCGCGCTGGTGCATGCCGCCTGGGCCCGGCTGCTCGGTGCCTACAGCGGCGAGGACGAGGTGCTGTTCGGCTCCACCACCGCAGGCCGTCCGCCGGAGCTGAGCGGTGTGGAGCACATGGTCGGCCTGTTCATCAACGCGGTGCCACTGCGGGTGCGCATCGACCCCAGACTCCGCGTGTCGGAGTGGCTCACCGAGATCCAGCGGGACCTGTTCCGTCTCCAGTCTCACCAGTTCACCGGGCTGGCCGCCGTCCAGGAGCTCTCCGAGGTCGAGCGGGGCAAGCCACTGTTCGAGACGCTGCTGAGCTTCCAGAACTATCCACTCGACGAGGGCCACACCGGGAGCTGGGCGGGGATCCGGCTGGTCGACTACGACTGGAGCGGCCCCACCAACTACCCCGTCGCCGTGCGCGCCTTCCCTGGTGACGAGGTGCTGCTGGTGCTCACGTACTACCGGCACCGGCTGGACGACGAGATCGCCTGCACGATGCTCGACCAGCTTCGGCTGTTGCTCGAACGCCTGGGGAGCGAACCGGACCGGTACCTGTGGGAGACCGAACCAGTGGCCGGCCCGTACGCCGAGCGGATGCTGCGTGAATGGAACGCCACGGCCCAGGACTTCGATCTCGACCGTACACTGCACGGCCTGGCCGAGCGGCAGGCCGCGCTCCGGCCCGACCAGCTCGCGGTGATCGCCGGCGACGGCAGCCTCACCTACGCAGAGCTGGACGCCCGCGCCAACCAGCTGGCCCGCCACCTCGCCGGGCTGGGCGTACGGCCCGGCGACCGGGTCGGCCTGTGCACCGACAAGTCCACCGCGACCGTCGTCGGCATGCTAGGCGTCATGAAGGCCGGGGCCGCCTATGTGCCCCTCGACCCAGCCTATCCGGACGAGCGCATCACCTACATGGCCGAGGACGCGCAGCTGCGCGCCCTGCTTACGTGGGGCCGCGGCGGCGACATCACAACCAGGCCCGAGCTGCCGCGGCTCGCCTTGGACACCGACTGGGCCGCCGTCGCCACGCAGCCCGCCACTCCTCCCGACGTAGCCGTGCCGCCCGAGGCGTTCGCCTACGTCATCTACACGTCCGGCTCCTCCGGGCGGCCCAAGGGCGTCATGCTCGACCACCGCGGACGGATCAACAACGTAGAGGACTACTGCCGGCGCTTCAGCATCGGGCCCGAGGACCGCACGCTGTGCGTCTCCTCGCTTAGCTTCGACATCTCGGTATGCGACCTGTTCTGCAGTCTCAACGCCGGCGGCACTCTCGTGTTCCCGGACGCGGGCCGCGACAAGGACCCCGAACACTGGCTGGAGCTGATCGGCCGCGAGGGCATCACCGTGTGGCACTCGGCCCCCGCCCTGATGGACGCCCTGCTCGACGTCGCCGCCGAACGCCCCTACGCGAAGGACACCCTTCGGCTCGCGGTCCTCGACGGCGACTGGATCCCGCTCACCCAGCCGGACCGGGTTCGCGCCGCCTTCCCCTCCGTGCGGTTCGTCAGCGCGGGCGGGGCCACCGAGCTTTCGGTGGACTCGGTCACCTACCCGGTCGGCGTGGTCGACCCCTCCTGGCGGAGCATCCCCTACGGCACGCCGATGTCCAACCAGACCGCGTACATCCTGGACGGCAGGATGGAGGCGGCACCGGTCGGCGTCCCCGGCGAGCTCCACCTCGGCGGCGTCGGTATGGCCGCCGGGTATTGGCGCCGGCCAGAGCTGACCGCCGAGAAGTTCGTGCCGCACCCCTGGCCTACCCTGCCGGGCGAGCGTCTCTACCGCACAGGCGATCTGGCGAGGTTCGGCCCCGACGGCACGATCGAGCTGCTCGGCCGCATCGACTTCCAGGTGAAGATCCGCGGAATCCGCATCGAGCTGGGCGAAATCGAGGCGGTGCTGCGCGACCACCCGCGGGTGGACACCTGCCTGGTGGCCGCGCCGTCCGACGTGTCCGGCGACCGTCGGCTGGTCGCGTACGTGGTGCCCAGCGAGCGGAGCGCCGACGACGCCCTGAGGACGGAACTGCGCATCTGGTTGCGCCGCCGCGTACCCGAGCATCTCGTACCGGAGGCGTTCGTCTGGATGGAGCGACTGCCGCTCAGCGCAAACGGCAAGGTGAACCGCCGGGACTTGCCGGCCCCGCGCTTCACCACCGTCACGCGGGAGCGCGAGGCACCCGCCACTGAGCTGGAAGCCGCCATCACCGCCCACTGGGCCGGTGTGCTCGGCATCGACGCCGCCGACCTCGACGTCACGACCGGCTTCTTCGACATTGGCGGCAACTCTCTCAAGGCGCTGCGCGCCTGCCGCGTGCCCGGCCAGACCATCCCGATCACCGCGGTCTACCAGTACCGCACTGTGCGGGCCCTGGCCGAGCACCTCGGCCAGGGACGGCCCGACCAGGATGTTCTGGTCAGGCTCAGCGCCGCCGATCCCACGCCCACGGTCATCTGCGTGCCGTACGGCGGCGGGCACGCCGGGGTCTACCAGCCGCTGGCCGACGCGCTTGCGGACCGGCTCGCGGTGTACGCCGTGCGGTTGCCCGGTCACGAGCACGACGGCACCAGCGACCAGCCGCAGCCGATCGAGCCAGTGGCGCAGGCGGTGACCGAGTCCGCACGTGCGCTGAAGGGCCGCCCGTTGCTGGTGTACGGCCACTGCGGAGGCGTCGCCCTGGCCACCGAGATCACCCGCAGGCTGGAGCAGGAGGGCCAGGACGTGCGCGGCCTGGTGGTGGCCGCCTCCTACCCCCCGGCGAACGCCGCGGAGCTGGATGAGGATCCCTTCGCCGCGCTCAGCGACGAGGAATTGGCGCGAAGCTTCGCCGAGCTGGGCGGATTCGGCGACCTGAGCGAAAGCGAGGCGCAGGTCATCGGCCGGTTGCTGCGGCACGATGGCGACGAGGCGCGGCGCTATTTCCGGCAGGCGCTCGCCCGCCCGCACGAGCGGGTGCGCACCCCACTGACCTGTCTGATCGGCGACAGCGACCCGCTCACAAAGGACTACAGGGACGGCTGGCGCTCCTGGGGGCTTCTCGCCGACCGGCACGAACTCCTCGTCCTCCCCGGCGATCACTACTTCGTTCGTGAGCATCCGCGGCACGTGGCCGACTGCCTGCTCGCCGCACTCGACCCGGCCGAACCCACAATCCCGTCGCAACGCGAGGTGACCGCATGAGCCCGCACTCCAGCCCCCGCCTGGCGGTGATCAACCTGATGCCGCAGGCCGAGATCTACCTGAACTACATGGCCGGGGTGCTGCCTCCCGGCACCGACATCAGGTGGATCCGCGTCCGCAATCACCCTTACCGAAGCAGTGACCAGGAGATCCTGAAGGCCACCCACCGCTTCTACGACGAGACCGACATCGACGACTGCGACGCGCTTCTGCTCACCGGCGCGGCGATGGACCTCAACCCCGACTTCACCGCGGCGACGTACTGGAACGAGGTCGTCGAGACACTGCGTGACGCCGACGGCCGGGTCGGCTCCATCGCCGGCGTCTGCTGGGGCGCCCAGGTCCTGGGCAAGGTGTTCTACGGCATCGAGAAGCGTCACTTCCCGGCGAAGGTGTCAGGGGTCTTCGAGATGACCAACCTGGCCCCGGAACACCCGCTGATGCGCGGTCTCGACGACCGCTACTGGCTGCCGCAGAGCCGGTACGCCGCGATGGAACCGGAGGCGTTCGGCGAGGCCGTACAGGAGGGACGGCTGATCCCGCTCGACTGGTGCGAGGCGAGCGGCCACACCACCGTCGTCTCCGCGGACGGCACGCACCTGATGCTGCAGGGACACCAGGACTACCCGACCGAGCGGCTGGCCGAGGAGTACCGCAGCGCGCTGAAGCGTGGCGAGACGCCGCCCGTGCCGACCAACTACGACCCCGAGCGGCCGGTGAACCGCTGGCGCGCCAACAACCGGGCGTTCTTCGCCGCATGGCTGAAACTCGCCGTCGCCGCGCGGCGCAAGCGCGCGAGCCGTGGCCTCACTGACCCCGTCACCGCAAGCCCGTCACATCTTTGAGGAGTGTGCACCACCGTGCAGTCCAACCCGTTCGAAGACGTCACCGGCACCGCCGAGCTGGCCGGACGCGTCCTGGAGGCCCTGCGCGCCCGCGGTGACGCGCCGGCCGCCGACAAGCACGGCGGTGACGCACTGGCAGACTGGGCCACCGATCTCGCCGCGGCGCTGCGCGAGCGCGAGGTCGGGCCCGGCGAACTGGTCTCCGTGGTCGCCTCCGAGCCGGTCCACACCGTGATCGGCTGCCTCGCCGCCTGGCAGGCCGGCGCCACACCTTGGACGGGACCGGCCGACGCGCCCGCGCGCCTCGAACTGCTCGTCGCGGGGCGCACTGTGACAGCGCATCCGTACGAGCCCGTCCACCTGGACGCCGCGCTGATGGTCTCGGAGATCCTGGTGGGTTGTGTGGCCCATCCGTTGATAAGCCTCGGCCGGCTGCAGCCACCGGTCGAGGCACCCGAGGCGGTGCGGATCCTGGCGGACTGGCGGGTCGACGCCTGGCTGCCGGTGGTCGTCCGGGCATGGCTGGCCGGGGTGCCCCGAGTCTCCCTGCACCCGGCGGACGTGGCATCCGCCGCCGACCTCACCGCTGACCCCGCCGCCCTTCTGGCGTGCCCTGCCGTACGGCTTGGCGACGCGGCCCCGAGCGGTGGTGGGTACGCCGGGCTGCTGAGCTGGGGCGCCGGCCCCCAGGACCGACTCGCTTCCGATGAGCGGCACCAGCACGGATTCGGCGACCACTTCGTGCTCGCCGCCGCCCACCACCGGCCGGCCGACGGCGAACGCAGCCTGCGCGGCCAGGTTCATGGACGGCACCGCATCTGCAACCCGGCAGGCCGGCCGCTGCCCGACAACGCCTGGGGCCGGCTGGCCCTGGCCGGGCGACTGCCCGTCATCGGCGACACCGTGGACGCTGTGGCCGAGTCCCTGGCGGCGGAGCCCGGCCCGCGCACCTCGGTGACCGACTACCGAGCCCGCAGGCGAAGTGACGGCAGCGTCGAGTTCGACCTGAGCGAACTCGACCCGCTCCGCTACGTCGGCCGCCGCCTCGCCACCGCGCCGGTCACCCGCCTACTGGCCGCGGCAGGCCTGACCGACGCGGCACTGCTGGCCCGCAACCCGGACAGCGACCGCACCCGCCTCGTCCTGTACACCGCGGACGGCGCCACCCCCCCTGACGCGGTCGAGCGGCTCACCGCCGCCCTTCCGGAATGGGCCGCCCCACTGGGAGTGGCCGCCGTCCCGGTCCTGCCGCGTGATGACGCGGGCCACGTCGACCTGGTACGTCTGGCCGCCACGGTGGCTCCGGACGACTGGCTGCTGGCCCATGCCGAGCGCAGCCTGACCGGCCACGTCGGCGCCCCCGTACGCCTGCGCGCGACGGCGGTGCCGGCCGAGGCGGACGCCCAGCCGCTGCCCGCCGAGTTCACGGCCGGCGGCGGTCACTATCCGGGGGACCGGCTCGCCCAGTCGACGGGCCCGGCCCTGACGCCTCCGCCCGGCGATCTCACCGACCGCCTGCGCCGCGCGGCCGGAACCCCCCACGGCCTTCTGCTGGTCGACGCCGACGGCGGCGAGCGGGAGCTGACATACCGTCAACTGCTGACGGACGCGGCCCGGGTCGCCGCCCATCTGCGCGAGCGGGGCGTCCAACCCGGCAGCGAGTTGATCGTCCATTGCCCCGACCCGGCCGATCTGTTCACCGGTATCTGGGCGAGCATCCTCATCGGCGTCCTGCCGCTGCCGATCACCCCCCCGAGCCCTTACGACACGGCGAGCAACCCCTTGTGGCACCTGCTCGGGCCGGACACCATGCTGGCCGGGCGGACCATCCTCACCACTGAGTGGCAACGCGACATCACCGTCCCGGCGTTGGACCGGCGGGGACTGACCGCCGAAGTGCTGATCATGGAAGACGCCCGGACCCACGAACCTCTGCCTGAGGCGGACTGGACGCCCCGCCCGCATGCCCTCATGTTGCTCACGTCCGGAAGCACCGGAGCCCCGAAGGGCGTCGCGCTCTCGCACCGCAACCTGGTGCACTTGGCCGAGGCGATCCGCTTAGAATTCGACCTCGGCGACGAAACCTCGCTGAACTGGCTGGCCGTCGACCACGTCGGCGGGCTGGTGCAGCACCACATGCGCGACCTCTGCCTGGCCAACCGGCAGATCCACGTGGACACGGGCTACGCGCTGGCCGAGCCGATCCGCCTGCTCGACCTGTGCGACAAGCACCAGGTCACCATCACCTGGATGGCCAACTTCGGCTTCAACCTCATCAACGAACAGGCTGAAAAGATCGCCCGGGGCAGCTGGAACCTCAGCCGCCTCAAAGTCTGGGAGAACGGCGGCGAAGCCGTCACCCACGAAGGCAACCAGCGCTTCCTCGCCCTGCTGGCGCCTCACAGTCTGCGCCCTGACGTCATCAAGCCGGTGTTCGGCATGACGGAGACCAGTTCGGCCATCATCGGTGCCCACAACCTGATCGCAGGGCGCCAGGACTATGTCCACTGGCTCGGCGACACCACGCTGGACAGCCCGGTGGAACGCGCGCTTCCCGGCGAAGGCAGCCCCTTCGCGGAGGTCGGCAAGCCCATGGCCGGGATCTCGATGCGCGTCGTCGACGCCAAGGGCCGCGTCTGCCCCGAAGGCGTGAACGGCCGGATCGAGGTCAGCGGCCCCCAGGTGATGGACGGCTACTACCGCAACCCTTCGGCCAACACCGAGACCTTCACCGACGACGGCTGGCTCCGCATGGGCGACTGCGGCTTCATGCTGAACGGCAGCCTCGTGGTCACCGGTCGCGAGAAGGACGTCATCATCGTCAACGGCCTCAACTACGCGGCGCGGGCGCTGGAGAACACCGTCGAGGCCGTGCCCGGCGTCCGCCAGGGCTGCTGCGCGGTCGTCTCCGTACGACACCCCGATGCGATCACCGACGACCTGGTCGTCTTCTACACCTCGGTGGCGGCCGCCACCGCCGAGCCCACCGCGATCGAAGCGGCGCTGATCGCCGAGCACAGCCTGCGCCCGGTCGCCGTGGTCGAGCTGGACCCGGAGCAGTGGCCACGGACCGCGATCGGCAAGATCCGCCGCCGGCCGCTGGCCCAGGGCTTCCTGGTCGGCGAGTTCGCCGATCGGATCGCGTTGCGCCGCGACAGCGGGCTGGGTGACCGGGTCATGCTCCCCGCATGGCACTTCGTCCCCCGCTGGCAGCCGAGCGCACCGGCGCCGGCCGCCGGCCGTAAGGTGCTGTGGCTGGGCGAGCGGGCGCCCGCGGGCGCGGCTCTGGCCGCCACCACCGGAGCGCCGTTCGGCGGCTTCGATGGCGCTGGAAACGCGCGTTACCGGGCCGGTCACGACGGTGATCTGACCGCGCTGCTGACCGCCGCCGCCGAACGGCTCGGCGGGCTGGAGGCGGTGATCGAGACCCGCTGGCGGGCGGAACCGGCCGCCGACGACGCGGCCACCGCCGTGCGGGCGGCGGCCGAGGCGCACACCGAGTGGGACGCTCTGTGCCGGACCGCCGCGCAACTGCCCGAACCGCCCGCTCTCATCCTCGCCACGAACGCCGCGGCCGTGGTCACCGGTACGGAGCCGAACATCGCACACGCCGTGCTGACGGGCGTGGCGGAGAGCTTGGGGCAGTCCTACGCGCGGGTGCCGATCGCGCTGGTTGACGGCGCGCCGGACGACGCGCTGCTCGCCGAGACCGCCGGCCGGGGACGGACCCAGGTCGCTCACCGCGACGGGGTTCGCCTCGTCCGCCGCCTGCTGCCGGTGCCCTCGGCGCCCGTTCCGGCCGCACCCGGCCGCGTCCTGCGCGAGGGCGGGTCGTATCTCGTTGTCGGCGGTCTGGGAGGGGTCGGCGCCCACCTTTGCCGGCACCTGCTGCGGCAGTTCCGCGCCAGGCTGCTGATAGTGGGGCGCAGCCCGGCCGAGGACGGCGACCCACGCGCGCAGACGCTCGCCCACCTGGCCGGCCAGGTCGGATCCGCGTCGTACGGGGAAGTCCGATACCGGGCCCTCGACGCCACCGATCCGGACGCGCTGCGTGCGGCGGTGGAGGCCGCGGAGAAAGACTGGGACGGTCCTCTCGACGCGGTGTTCAACCTCGTTGGCGAGGGCTCGGTGGTCGAACAACTCGACGCGCTGACCAGGCCCGGTCAGGCCGACCCCACCTTGCTGAGACGACGAGCGGCTGACCGGATCCGGCTCTGCCACACCCTGGACGCCGTCCTGCGCGACCGTGCCTCCTCAGTGGTCACGTTCAGCTCCGTTAACGGCTTCTTCGGCGGCGCCGGGTTCACCGACTACGCCGGTGCCTGTGCCTACCAGGCGGCATACTCCGCGTGGAGCGCCAGGCGGGGCGGGCGCGAGAACATCTGCCTCGACTGGAGCATGTGGAAGCAGGTGGGCATGGCGGCCGGCGCCCCGTCGACCCTGCTCGATCTGGCACGGCGGCGCGGCTTCGGCAGTCTGACACCCGCGCAGGGACTGGCCTCGCTGCACCTCGCCATCGACACCGGCGAACCGCGCGTGCTGATCGGCCTGTCGGCCGCGGGCGACGTGCTGGGCCTGCTGCCGTACGATTCCGTCCGGTACACGGTGGAGGCGGACGGCGTGGACGACCCCACGCGGGTGGCCGACCTGCTGGGAATGGCGCCGGCGAGCGTCCGCTGCGTCCGCACGGCCACCCGCCGCGCCTCCGCGGTCCCGGCCCCACACACCGCGTCCCTGCTGGCGATCTTCCGCGACGTCCTGAGGCGCCCCGAACTGACCGAGGAGGACAACTTCTTCGCCAGCGGCGGAGATTCCATCCGCGCCATCCAGGTCGTCGCCCGCGCGACGGAGCGCGGAGTCACGTTCAGTCCGCTCGACCTGTTCGAGCACAAGACAGTCGGCGCCCTGCTCGCCCACCTGGCGGACCACGACAAGCTGGACGAGATACCGGTGGAGGACGAGGGCGAGGATTCGTCGGCGCCGATCCCGCTGCCGCCTGTCTTCAGCTGGTGGCTAGAGAAGGCCGACACGCCCGAGGCTCGCGACCACTTCACGATGAGCATGCGCTACCAGGTCGAGGGCGGCCTCGGACCGGCCCAGGTGGAAGCCGCCTTGCTCGCGCTGGCCGCGCACCACGACGCGCTGCGGCTGCGGCTGGCCGAGCAGTCGGACGGATGGCGGCTCACCGTCGAGGGGACGGCCGAGGGCAGTCTCCGCTTCGAGGCGCACGAACTGAGCGCGGACGGCGACAAGGAAGGGCGGCGCGCCGACGAGATCGAGAGCAAGCTGCACCGTGGGCTGAACCCCGACGCGGGACCGGTGGTGCGGGCGGCCCATCTGCGCTACACCGACCGGCCGTACGCGCACCTGATCGTGGTCATCCACCACGCGGCCGTTGACGGCGTGTCCTGGCGGATCCTCGAGGAGGACCTGGGCGCCCTGCTCGACGCACAGCGCACTGGCAGCCCCATCGCCCTGCCGGCCAAGACCCTCGGCTTCCTGGGCTGGGCCCGCCGCGTCGCCCGGCGCGCCCGGCAGGCGGACGGCCGCGCCCTTGCCGACGCCTGGCACGCCCGCCTGGCCCGGCCCTCGGGCACCCTGCCCGCCAGCCCGGAGGGGCCACTGCGCGAGGGCGGCACGAAGATCCTCAACCGCTCCCTTCCGTCCGGCGCGGTCGACCTGCCGGCCGACGCGAGCCTGAACGAGGTGCTGCTCACGGCCGTCGGCTGGAGTCTCGCCGAGTGGATGGGCGCCGACGCGGTGACGGTCGATGTGGAGGGGCACGGGCGGCTGCAGCGGGACCTGCCGACCGATCTGTCCCGTACCGTCGGCTGGTTCACCTCGATCGCCCCGCTGCGCCTGGACATGGCCGGCTGCGCCACCGCTGTGGATGCCCTACAGCGGGTGCGCCGAGCCATCGACGACCTGCGCGGGCGCGACCTGGAATGGGGGATGTTGCGTCATATGGGCGCCTGCCCTCCCGACCATCCGCTGCGGTCGCTGCCGAAACGGCAGGTGAGCTTCAACTACCTCGGCGTCTTCGACAGTTCGCAGGAGGCCGACGCGCTGCTGACCGCCCTGCCGAGCTCGCTCGGAGCGGAACAGAGCCCAGAGGCTGAGCGCCACTACTTGATCGACATTGCGGCACAGGTGAGCGGCGGGCAACTGGAGTTCGCCGTCAAGTACTCACCCGAGGTGCACTCGGCGGAAGAGGTCGAACGCTGGCTCGACCGGTGCGAGACGACGCTGCGCCAACTGCTGAGTGGTGCCGCGCCCGCCGGGCTCGGCGACATCGACCAGGACGAACTGCTGCTCGCCCTCCAAGAGGTCGGATTCGATACCGACTAGGGAGTCTCTCGCAGATCTTGCCGTAGGGGACAGCGATCCAGATCGGTGGATCACAAGGCGGAGGAGAAGCCGATCTGGGCGTGACGAGCAGGCAGGGGATCTGAGACACGACCTGGACACGAGACGGCACACCATCCCTAGGAGACACCCGCATGACCGACCTGCCCGGAACCACCCGATCACGCTGGACCGCGTTGTACGCGCTTTGCATGGGCGAGTTGATGCTCCTGCTCGACGCCACGATCGTGAACGTGGCGCTGCCCTCGATTCAGCGGGATCTGGGCTTCTCGCAGAGCGACCTGGCCTGGATCGTCAACGCCTACCTGATCGCCTTCGGCGGCCTGCTCCTGCTCGCCGGCCGGCTCGGCGACCTGATCGGCAAAAGGCGGATCTTCCTGACCGGGCTGGCCGTGTTCACCGTCGCCTCGGTGCTGTGCGCCGTCTCGCAGAGCGAGTTCATGCTGATCGCCTCCCGGTTCGCGCAGGGGGTGGGCGGCGCGCTCACCAGCGCGCTGATCCTCAGCATGGTCGTGACGCTCTTCCCCGAGCCACGGGAGCAGGCCAAAGCGATCGGCGTGTACGGGTTCGTCACCACCGCGGGCGGCTCCCTCGGGCTGGTCGCCGGCGGCACCCTCACCTCCGCGTTGAACTGGCACTGGGTCTTCCTGATCAATCTGCCGATCGGCGTGGTGACCGCGGCGCTCACCGTACGCCATGTCGCGCATGAGAAGGGGATCGGGCTCGGGAAGAGCTCCGACTTCCCCGGGGCCGTCCTGCTCACCGCTGGTCTGATGCTCGGCGTCTACACCATCCTGGGAGTCGATGAGCGGGGCTGGACGTCGGCGCAGACGCTGGCTCTTGGGGCGGTGGCGATCGCCCTCATCGCCGGATTCCTGGTCCGGCAGCTGCGCGCCGCCAACCCGCTGATGCCACTGCGGCTCTTCCGCTCGCGGAACCTCAGCGGTGCCACCGTCATCCAGCTGCTGTTGGTGGCCGGGATGTTCGGCGTCTTCTTCTTCGGCGCTCTTTACCTGCAGCAGGTTCTCGGCTTCGACCCGTTCCAGGTCGGCCTGGGTTTTCTGCCCGCGGCCGTCACCATGGGCGTGACCGCGCTCTGGCTGTCCGGACCGTTCTCCCTGCGTTTCGGCCTGCGCACCACGCTACTGACGAGCCTGTGCCTGATCACCTGCTGTCTGCTGCTGTACGCGCGCACCCCAGGGGACGGCAGTTACGCCGTCGACGTCCTTCCGGCCCTGATCCTTTTCGGGCTCGGCGGCGGCCTAGGCTTCCCAAGTCTCATGGGCATGGCCATGTCCGATGCCACCCCGAGCGACTCCGGAGTCACCTCAGGGCTGCTCGGCACCAGCTACCAGGTGGGCGGCGCGGTCGGCCTCGCCGTACTGACCAGCATCGCCACCGGGCGCGCGGCCGACGTGGCGGCGGCGGGAGAATCAGCGGACGCGGCACTCAACGCGGGCTACCACCTGGCCCACCGAGTCGCCGCGGTCCTGGTCGCCCTCGCGATCCCGGTCAGCCTCCTCGTCCTGCGGAAGACCCAGCGCCAGGACACCTGGGAGCAGCCTGCGGACGGCGACCACACGTTCGCCGAAGCAGACTGAGTCGAACGCCGCTTCCGGCGCGTCCGCGGCGTTCCCGCGACCGCCGGCGGCGCGTCCGCGGCCACCGGAAAGCGTGTCGCCTCGGGGCGCGGGCTGCCGTAAGATCGACGTCTGCTTGGCCACTACGCGCAAGCTTTACGTCAACGACAGGAACAGCACAGCTCGACCGGAAGGGGCCGATGACTGTGGACGTAGAAGCGCTGCGTCACCAACTGCTCGATGATTTGACGGCTGCGGGGTCCCCACCACAGGTCGAGGACGTCCGGGTCAAATATCTCGGGCAGAAGGGCTTGATCACAAGCGTCATCCGCGGAACCGACTTCAGCGCTCTGTCCGCGGAGGAACGCCGCTCGGTCGGGCAGGGCGTCAGCGGGCTGAAGACCTTCGCGGAGCGCGAGATCAACGCCGCCCGCAAACGGGCCGAGGCGGCCGCTACCCGCGAGCGACGGGCCGGCCTGGTCGACCTCACCATGCCGGGGACCACCGACCGCACCGGCAGCGTCCATCCGGTCGCGCACATCCAGATGTTCCTTGAGGACGTCTTCCGAGGCATGGGCTTCATGGTCGAAGCCGGCTACGAAGTCGAGGAGGAGTACTACAACTTCGATGCGCTGAACACGCCCGCCGACCACCCCGCCCGGGACATGCACGACACGTTCTGGCTGGACAACGGATCCCTGCTGCGGACCCACACCTCGGCGACCCAGGTGCGCTCCATGCTTCGATATGGCGCGCCGCTTCGAGCGATCTTTCCTGGACGCTGCTTCCGCTATGAATCCACCGACGCCTCCCACGAGACCTCCTTCCATCAGTGCGAGGGCCTCATGGTGGACACCGACGTCACGGTGGCGACGGTGCTCGGTGTGATGAAGGCCTTGCTGGCCAAGGTGTTCGAGCGTGAGGTGACCGTGCGGCTGCGGCCCGGTTATTTCCCCTTCGTGGAGCCCGGCTTCGAACTCGACCTCAGCTGTCTGATCTGTTCAGGCTCCGGCTGCAAGGTCTGCAAGCGCACCGGCTGGGTGGAGTTGATGCCCTGCGGCATGGTCCACCCGAATGTGCTGAAGGCTGGCGGTATCGACCCCGATATTTATAGCGGTTTCGCCTTCGGGCTGGGTCTCACTCGTCTAGCGATGATGAAGTTTGGCATTCCGGACATCCGGCTGTTTGGCGCGGGCGACATCCGTTTTTACGGGCAGTTCCCCGCGACTGTCTGACCAGCCGGCCGCTCAGCAACGCCGAACCGAGACGAGTGAACCTGACACATGAAGATCTCCCTCAACTGGCTCTCCGACCACGTCGACCTTGACGGGCTGACACCCGAGGCCGTCGCCGAACGGCTCACGATCTCCACGGCCGAGGTCGAGGGCTTCGAGGTGGTGACCAATCGGGCCGACAGCGCCGTGGTCGCCCTCGTCACCGCCGTAGAGCCGATCGCCCCCGCCACCGATGACACCCTGGGCCTGCGGGCCGTCACCGTCGACACCGGTACCGGCCTGCACACCACGGTCACCTCCGCCGTCGACGTCGCTGTGAGCATGCTGGCGGCGTATGCACCGATAGGCGCCGAATTGCCCGCAGGAAGGCTCGAGGCCATGGAGGTGGGCGGCCGCACCAGCGAGGGGATGCTGTGCTCGCCCGCCGACATCGGCTTGGGCGCCACGGGGGACGCACTGTTGCGATGCCCTCCGGGCAGTGCCCTCGGCACCCCGCTGTCCCGGTGGATCCCGCTGCGGGACGTACTCATAGAGATCGACAACAAGAGCCTCACCCACCGCCCGGACCTGTGGGGCCACTACGGCTTCGCCCGGGAACTGGCCGCGATCCTGAAGAGGCCGCTGCGTCGGCTCGATGTCGCGGACCTGGCCGCGTTCGACGTGCTACCCGAGTTCCCCGTACGCAACGACGGCGGCGACGACTGTCCCGTGGTCACGGCCCTCGCGCTGGACGTGGCCGGCAACGTCGTGTCCCCGCTGCGCATCCAGGCACGGCTGCACATGCTCGGGCACCGCACCTTCGATGTGCTGGTGGACCTCACCAACTATGTGATGCTGGAGCTGGGCCAGCCCACCCACGCCTACGACCGGGACCGTGTGGGCTCGCTGCATGTGGCGTCGGCCGGCACGGTGACCTCCATCCGGACCTTGGACGGCCAGGAACGGCGCCTGGTCCCGGAGGACCTGCTCATCCTGAGCGATTCGGGCCCGGTGGGCCTCGCGGGGATCATGGGCGGCCGAGACTCCGCCGTCGGCCCCGGCACCCGGCGGGTCCTGATCGAGAGCGCCAACTTCCGGGCCGCCCCCGTCCGGCGCACCTCCATCCGACTGAACCTGCGCACAGATGCCGGTCAGCGGTACGAGAAGAGCCAGCCGCCCGCCGTGACCCGGCTGGCCACCGGCCGCATCGTGCGCCTGCTCGACGAGGCGGGCGCCCGCCCCGAAGCGACAAGCCGTTTCACGGTCCGCGGGGATCTCCGCGACCACGTCCGCACCATCGCGATGGACGCCGGCCACGTACAGCGCAGCGCCGGAGCGGACATCCCCGACGCCGAGATCGACGCGATCCTCACCGCACTCGGCTTCACCACGAGTCGGCAGGAAGGCCAGCTGATCGTCGGCGTGCCGTCCTTCCGCGGCCGCCAGGACATCGCCATCCCGGCCGACGTGGTCGAGGAGGTGCTTCGGGTTCACGGATACGACCGGATCGAACCGCGACTGCCCGCGGCCCGGCTGGAGCCGATCAAGCCCAATCCCGCCATCCAGCGGGAGCACAAGGCACGGCGCATCCTCGCCGGCGCCCACGGCTTCGTCGAGGTGCAAACGTATCTGTGGACCGATGACGACTGGCTGAACCGGATCGGCTTCGACCCGGGCGAGGTGCTGCGGCTGCGCAACCCAATCGCCCCGGAAAAGTCCCGGCTGCGCACCACGCTGCTGCCCAACCTGTTCAAGGTAGCCCACGACAACCTCGGGAACAGCGACGAGTACGCGGTGTTCGAGATCGGCAGGGTGATCCTGGTCGAGGACGGACGGCACCAGGAGGTCAGTCGACTCGCCGGAGTCAGCGTGCGACCGGGCCGCGGTCCGACGCTCGAGGAGCACTACCGTCAGGTCAAGGGCGCGCTGGAGGCTCTGGTGCGCGCCATCGGCTGGGAGACGTTGCGCGCTCAGCCGGACAAGGTCGGTGAGGATGAGGCCCCCTGGCGGGTGCTGGATCTCACCGCGGCCCTCAGCGACGACTCCGGGCCGATCGGTACGGCGGGTGTGCTGTACGGTCCGATCCTGGACACGGTGACCCCACAACGGCAGGCCGTCTGGTTCGAACTCGACCTCGACCGGCTGACCGGTGCGCTCTATTCGGCGGAGCAGTACCGGCCGTTCTCGGTGTACCCGGACTCCCGGCAGGACTTCTCCGTGCTCTGGCCGATCGCCAGGACCTACGCGGGCCTCGAGCGGATCCTCGACGAGTTCGGCCACCCCCTCGTCCAGCAGCGGGAGTTCCTGCTGGACTACAAGGGCAAGGGCCTGGAGCCCGGCATCGGCAGCTACACGTTCCGCTATCGGCTGACCCACCCCGAACGGACCCTCACCGGAGAGGACCTGGCGGAGTTCCGCGCGGACTTCCTCCGCTTCCTCGACGCGCGGGACATCCGGCTGCGCTAGGTGGACTGACTCGACACCGATGGGGGCCCGCAGCCGCCGCGGCGAATGACCGGTTGGCGTTCAGCCTGGACGACGCCCGGCGGCACCTCATTGGCCTGGCCGCTGCGGAGCGGTTCCCGTCATGCGGTCCACGGCGACCGGTTCATACCCGGCGTTTGGTCGCGGCTTTGACGGCGCCGCCCATGAGTTTCTCAAGCAAGGCGACCAGAGTGTCACGCTCGGCGTCGGTGAGCGTGGCGGCCCAGGCCTGCTCCCGCTCGTTGTGGGCGAGGAAGGCGTTCGTGATGGCTTCGTGACCGGCCGAGGTCAGGCTCAGCTGGACCGCGCGGCGGTCGTGGTCGGACTGCCTACGGGACACCAACCCGTCCCGTTCGAGCGTGTTCACCAGGGCCGAGACGGCGGCCCGGCTCATACCCGACAGCTCGGCGACCCGCTTGGCCTCGGCCGGGCCGGCGAGCCAGAGCACGAACAGCAGCCGGAAGCCGGGCCAGCTGAAGCCGCGCGGACGGTGCACGGAGGACTCCAGGTCGTAGACCAGAGCGCTGGTGACCCGGTGCAGGGTCAGCACGAGGCGCATCGCGGCGGAGTCGATCTCCGGCAACTCCCTGCTGGTGCGGCCGACCGCGTAATCCACGAAGGACAGGAAATCCAACTGTCGCGGCGTGGACTCGTTGGGCTCAGCGGGCTCGGCGGTCATATCGCAAGGCTATGGCTCACCGGGCAGGACCTCGGCCGGGCGTCTTCCCTGGCGGGGCTCAAGGGCGTACCATCTCCCAAAGATAATAAAACCTTTGATTAATTATGGGAGGTCCGCCATGGCGCGCAACGCGTTCGCCTCGTCCGCAGACCTGGGCGAGAAGCGACAGACCCTGGAGGTGCCGGCCGACGGCGTCTACGCGCTGACCGCAGAAGGCGACCCGAACGTCGGGGCCATTGAAGGGGAAGACTTCCTGGTCTGCTTCGAGGCTCTGGCCACGCCGGTGGCCGCCGGCGAGTGGCTGGCCAAGCTCCGGGAGCACACCGATAAACCCGTCAAATACCTGGTCTTGTCGCACTACCACGCGGTCCGGGTGCTGGGGGCGAGCGCCTTCGACGCCCAGGTCATCGTCGCGCACGACAAGACCCGCGCGCTGATCGCCGAGCGGGGCAAGCAGGACTGGGAGTCCGAGTACGGGCGGATGCCACGGCTGTTCAAGGACCCCGCCTCGATTCCCGGCCTGACCTGGCCGACCGCCACCTTCTCCGACCGGTTCACGATCGACCTCGGTGGCGACCGGGGAGATCTCGTGCTCCAGCACTGCGGTCGCGGGCACACCGAGGGTGACATCGTGGCCTGGCTGCCGCAGCAGAAGATCCTGTTCGCCGGTGACCTGGTGGAGGCGCAGGCCGCGCTCTACACGGGCGACGCCTTCCACCGCGAATGGTCGACGGAAACGCTGGACCGGGTGGCTGCGTTCGGCGCGGAGACGCTGATCGGCGGTCGGGGCGCGGTGGCCCTCGGGCACGAGGCCGTGACTGCCGCGATCGGCCAGACCCGCCACTTCCTGCAGGTGATGCTGCGTGAGGTGGGCGCGGTGCGGCAGCGCGGGGGCACGCTCAGGGAGGCGTTCGAGGCCACCCACGCGGCCCTGGTGGACCGGTACGGCGGCTGGCCCATCTTCGAACACTGCCTGCCCTTCGACGTCTCCCGCCTCTGGGACGAGCTGTCCGGCATCGAGCGACCCGTGATCTGGACGGCCCAGCGCGACCGTGAGATCTGGAACCAGCTGCAGGACTGAGGCGACGACCACAGATGACCACAATGGATGCTTCGGTGGCGGTGCTGGGCAACGGCCCGGTGGGACAGACGGCGGCGCTGCTTCTCGCCCGTTGGGGAGTGCCCGTCGTCCTGCTCGACCAGCGCCCGCACCGCGACCCGATCGGCTCGAAGGCGATCGTCCAGCAGCGCGACGTGCTGGACATCTGGGAGGCCGTCGGCGCGGGCCGGCGGATCGCCGATGAGGGGCTCACCTGGACCACCGCCCGCACCTTCCACCGCGATCGTGAACTCTTCAGCTACGCCTTCGCCGAGGCCGGCCAGCCGGAGTTCCCACCGTTCGTCAACATCTCCCAGGCCCGCAGCGAACAGATCCTCGACGAGCGCATCGCCGCCGAACCGCTGATCGACGTGCGCTGGGATCACCGAGTCACCGGCATCGCGGAAGACGCCGACGGGGTGTCGCTCACCTGTGCCACCACGGCGGGAGATGCCACGGTTCGAGCCGCCTACGTCCTGGCGTGCGCCGGAGCCAAAGGCGACGACGTACGCCGCATGCTGGGCGTCCGCTTCGACGGGCATTCGTTCGACGACCGGTTCCTGATCTGCGACATCCGTACCGACCTGCCGGGCTGGGCCACCGAGCGGCGTTTCTACTTCGATCCGCCGTGGAACCCCGGCCGCCAGGTGCTCATCCACCCCTGCCCGGACTCGACCTTCCGCATCGACTGGCAGGTGCCGGCCGACTATGACGATCAGGCCGAGGTGGACAACGGCGGCCGCGACGCCAGGATCCGCGCCATCATCGGGGACCGGCCGTACGAGGTGGTGTGGAGCTCGGTGTATCGCTTCCACTCCCGCGTCGCCGACCGGTTGCGCGTCGGCCGGGTCCTGCTCGCCGGGGATGTCGCCCACCTGGTCTCGCCCTTCGGGGCGCGCGGCCTGAACTCCGGAGTGCAGGACGCCGAGAACGCCGCCTGGAAGCTCGCCTTCGTAATCAACGGATGGTCCGGCGAGTCTCTACTCGACAGCTACCATGACGAGCGCCACGCGGCGGCCCTGGAAAACCTCGACGTCACCACCGCCACCATGCGCTTCCTGGTGCCGGGCACGGAGGCCGAGCACCGGCGCCGGGTCGCCACGCTGGAAGCCGCGGCTGAGGACCCGGTGGCACGCGCGGCGGTCGACTCCGGCCGGCTCGCCGAACCCTTCTGGTACACGGACTCGCCGCTGACGACTCCGAACCCCGCACGACCCTTCGCCGGTCGGCCGCCTCGTGGCGAGGTGCCACCGGCCGGGCCGGGCGTGGTCGTCCCCGACGCGCCCGTGTCGATCACTCCACGCCGCGTGGCCGCCACCGACGCGCCCGTATCGATCACCGCACGCCGCGTGGCCGCCACCGACGCGCCCGTGTCGATCACCGGGGAGGGCCGGGCGACGCGGTTGCGCGCGCTCGCCCGCGACGGGTTCCTGCTGCTCGCCGCCGACGGCGTCGACCACGACGCCGTACGGCACGCCGCGTGCCAGGCCACCACGGCCCCGGTACGGCTGCTGCGCCTCAAGGACGTCGACCACACCGGCGCGCTCTGCGAGGCCCTTGCCGTACGGCCCGGCGAACTGTGGATCATCCGGCCCGACGCGCACGTCGCGGCGGTGCTCACCCGTCCCGACGCGGCCACTGTCACGAGCGCCCTGCACCGGGCCCTGGGCGGGACCGGCGGCGCCGAATCGAAGGAGAAGAAGCATGGTGCATGACCGACCACTCGCTGACGTCCCGCCGAGGCCACCGACCTGCGCGTTCCGAGGCCTCTTCGACGACGCGGCGCTGTTCCCGCCCGGCAACGCGCCCATGGCGGAGGCCGTGCCGGCGCACCACGCCCACCGTACGTCCTGGTACGCCGACCTGGTCGGACCGTTCATCTGCCCAGAGACCCGGCTGGCCGAGCTGCCGGACGGCATCAGCATCAGCCTTGTGGTGACCGGTGGCCCGGCGGCGGTGGGTGCGGCGGTCCGGCTCGCCGTGGGCCGCCTAGGGCTGGCCGCCGTCGAGGTGGCGGGTGTACAGGACGCCGCCACCGCCAAGGAAGCGACGGCCGAGCTCCGGGCGGCCCTCCCGCCGTCCACGCTCGGCTTCGTCGAGGTCCCGTGTGGCGACGCCCGAGCCGAGGTGCTGGATGCTCTCGTCGGCAGCGGGCTCTACGCCAAGTTCCGCACCGGGGGCGTCGTCGCGGCGGCGTTCCCCGGGGAGGCCGAGCTGGCCGCGGCGATCAGCGGCGCGGTCGGGCGCGGGCTGTCGTTCAAGCTCACCGCCGGCCTGCACCACGCGGTTCGGCACACCGCGGCGGAAACGGGCTTCGAGCACCACGGCTTCCTCAACGTGCTGGCCGCCACCGCGGCGGCGGTCGGCGGCGTGGACTCCGTGGAGGTGGCCCGGCTGCTGGCCGAGCGCGCCCCCGCCGCCGTGGCCGATCTCGTCCGTGGCCTCACTGAGACGCAGGTGCGCGCGGCGCGGGAGTCCTTCCTGTCGTACGGCACCTGCAGCATCACCGAGCCCCTTGACGACCTGGCCGCACTCGGCCTGCTGCCGTCCGAGAGCCTTCCGTGAGCCGGCCGCACTCGGACTGCTGTCCGAGAGCCTCCTGTGACGTCCTCCCCGGCCTGAAGGCCCAGCGCTTCCTCCCGCTTCCTCCCGAGATTCCGGTGAGCCGACCGCCTTCTCCCCGTGAAGTCGTTTCCGTAGCGTTCGTGTGACACTTTCGAAATGGTGTCCTGTCAGGCTGGTGTTTCTATGGGCGTAGTCGTCGCGAGCAGCGCTGACCAGTGGGCGCACATGATCAGCGAGAGCTTCGTTCCGCTGGCGCTGGGCGATGTCGCGAACACATTCCAGGGATCCGTCGAGCAGAACGTCCTGCTGCCCGGGCTCACAGTGACGGACGTGCACACCCATGGCCACTCCGAGGTGCGGCGCACGCAGCGGCTGACCAAGGCCGAACCACGCGAGGTCTACCTGTTCTCCCTGCATCTCAGCGGACAGGGAACGGTGCTCCAGGATGACCGCGAGGCGGTGCTGCAGCCCGGTTGCGGGGCGTTGTACGACACTACGCGCCCCTACCGGCTCGTCTTCCCCACCTCCACTCGGGAAATCGTGCTCCAGGTGCCCCGCCGGGTACTGCACGACCGGGTCAGGGGCATCGACGACGTGTGCGGTCGCGCGCTGCCGGCTGAGCATCCCGCGACGCGCGTGCTGGCGGCGTTCCTCCGCGAGCTGGCCGAGACGTCATCAGAGCTGGCGGCGGAACCCCGCGCGGAGCTGGCCTGGACCTCTGTGGAGCTGCTGGCCACCGCCTTGCGGGCGACGGCACGTGTGGAGCCCGCCCCGTCCAGCGGCCGACAGGCGCTGCTGGAGGCGATGAAGGCCCACGTGCGCGAGCACCTGACCGATCCCGACCTCACTCCGATGTTGCTCGCCCAGCGGCAGGGCATCTCCCTGCGGTACGCGGCCGACCTGTTCGCCGAGCTGGGCACATCCCCGGCGGCGTTCATCCGCACCCAACGCCTGCAGGCCGCGCACCGGGCCCTGACCGATCCCCGGCAGGCGCACCGCACCACCGCCGGCATCGCGGCCCAGTACGGCTTCGCCGACCGCACCACGTTCACCCGCGCGTTCGTGCGGGAGTACGGCATCACCCCCACCGAGCTCCGCGCCGACGGCCGACACGGATAACTCGTCCGGAGATACGGCATTACGCCGGCGGAGCTCCACGCCGATAGCCGCCACGGATAACTCGAGTGCGCCTAGCGCATTACGCCGGCCATGCTCCGCACCGATGGCTGACACAAATCGATTTCAGGAAGTCAATATTTCCAGAAAGTTCGATTTCCAGAAATGCCGCCTGCCCCTGCGCAAAACGCCGCGTTGGTCGTGCGGCCCACTCCTACCGTTGCGGCAATTGGTTTCCGCACGAGGAGGCAAGCCGGATGACCACCGCTTACCGCGTCGCAGCCGTACAGGCCGAGCCGGTCTGGCTCGACATCGACGCCACCGTCGACAAGACGATCTCCCTCATCGAGGACGCCGCACGGCAGGGCGCGGCCCTGGTCGCGTTCCCGGAGACCTGGATCCCCGGATACCCGCTGTTCCTGTGGCTCGGCCCGGTCGCCGGCCAGATGCCGTTCATCGCCCGATACCACGCCAACTCGATGACCGTGGACGGCCGCCATCTCACCGCGATCCGCCAGGCCGCCCGTCGCAATGGGATCACCGTGGCGCTCGGGTACAGCGAGAAGGACCACGGCAGCCTGTACATGTCGCAGTCCGTCATCGGGCCGGACGGGGCGGTCCTGCTGCACCGGCGCAAGCTCAAGCCCACGCACGTGGAGCGCAGCCTTTTCGGTGAAGGCGACGGCAGCGACCTGAAGGTGATCGGCACCCCACTCGGCCGGCTCGGCGCGCTCAACTGCTGGGAACACCTCCAGCCTCTCACCAAATACGCCATGTACGCCCAGCACGAGCAGGTCCACATCGCCGGCTGGCCCGCCTTCGGGCTGTACAAGGGCATCGCCCATGCGCTCGGGATCGAGGCGAACATGGCCGCCACCCAGACGTACGCGCTGGAGGGCAGCTGCTTCGTGCTGGCCGCGACCCAGGTGCTCAGCGCGAGCGGAGTCGAGGTCTTCGCGAGCACCGACGAGCAGCGGAGCCTGATCACCCCCGGAAGCGGGTGTTCCAGGATCTTCGGCCCGGACGCGAGCGTGCTCAGCGCGCCGCTCGACGAGCACGCCGAGGGTCTCGTTTTCGCCGACATCGACTTGGGCTTCATCGACCTGGCGAAGAACGCCGCCGACCCCGCGGGGCACTATGCCAAGCCGGACGCCACCCGCCTGCTGCTCGACAACCGGCCGAAGAATCCCGTGGTCACGCCGGGCGAACCCGTCGCGTCCGAGGCCCACTTCCCGGATCTGGACGACGAGGCCGTTCTGGTCACCGTCGGCTGAACCGAGATCACCAAAGAAGGGAGGAGCAACCATGCGCAGACCTGAAGACCACCAGCCCAGCTATCCCGCGTTCACCGCCCGGTTCCCCGAAGCGGTGGACTCCATCGTCTTCGCCCAGCTCGGCGTCGAGGGTCACGATCCGCAGGCGGTGGCGACCGCGTGCGGGGAACTCGATGCTCTGCTCGCCGCCGAACACGGGCCAAAGCATGTCGACCGGGTGCGGCCGGTGGCCGAGGCCGGGCGGCAGACCAGGATCGCGCTGGTGTACTGGGACAGCGTCGAGACCTACCAGGCATGGTGGACCTCCGGGCCGGTGCGCGCCTGGTGGGAATCACGCCCGGTCGACGGCCCGCTCGCCTACTGGCGCGAGGTGGCGACGATCCCGACCCGGCGGTTCGAGACGCTCCACTCGGGTGAATGGAACGACAACGGCGTCTCTCACTTCACCACCATCGAGGTCACCCAGTTCCACGACTACTGGGGAGGCATGCGAGACCGGATCCCGGACTCTCATGCGGACGAGCTTCCGCCCGAGTCCCCGGAGTTCCAGCCTCGCGACCTGGAACCCCGGCGTCGGCGGATCCGGTTCCGCAATCCCGACAACCTCTGTTTCATCCGCACCGCGCAGGACTGGTCGCACTGCGGCGACGCCGAACGCACCACCTATACCGAGGATGTCGCGCCCACGCTACGGGCCGGCGCCGACTACATCGGCGAGAACCCCGAGAGCGGTTGCACGTCCGCCCGGTACGTCCAGGAACTGGACGAGACCTGGTCCGTCGCGCAGGACAAGACCTGCGTCCTCGCCTGGTGGGTGTCGCTCGCGCATCTGGAGGAGTGGACCGTCCAGCACCCCACCCACAAGGCGATCTTCGCCGCCTTCTACAGCATGCTCCAACAGCACGAGTTCCAGCTCGACCTGCGCCTGTGGCACGAAGTCTGCGTACTGCCCGCGGGCGCGGCGGAGTTCGAGTACGTCAACTGCGATGCGGAGAACGGCATGCTCGCGGAGCTGCTCCGCGGCGACCACACTCCCGCCGGCGTCTGAGCGCTCCTCCCCCATTCACCTCCTCACCCCCAATTCACCTCCTCACCCCCCACAGGCGAGGCTCACCCCCGGGCGAAACCGCATCAAGGTCATCCGCCTTGCTCGCCCTTCGCATGTCCTGGAGGCGCTGCACATGAGACCCCATTCGCTTTCGAAATTCAGCTCGGCGCGGTTCCCGCGCGTCATCACCGCCGTGGCGACCGGCACGATGCTGCTCGCCGCGACCGCCTGCACCAGGGACGACTCGTCCGGTGCGGAACCTGCGTCCCAGACAGGGGCGAAGGCCGAGGCGGTGCAGTGCCCGGAGGGCCTCTCGCCCAAGCAGGCCACCGGCACGCCGATCGAGATCGGCAACGTCAGCTCGCTCACCGGCACCGGGACCTTCCCGGAGGCGTCCAAGGCCGCGAAGGCGGTCTTCGACCGGCTCAACGAATGCGGCGGCATCGGAGGCCGGCCGATCAACTTCCACATCGAAGACGATCAAGGTGATCCGGCGGTCGCCGCGCAGGTCGCCCGCCGGTTGGTGCAGCAGCAGAAGGTCGTGATGAACGTCGGCAGCGCGAGCCTGCTCGACTGCGCCGTGAACTCGGCCTACTACACCGAGCAGAAGATCGACTCCATCCAGGGCACCGGGGTCGACCCGGTCTGCTTCGGCTCCCCCAACATCTCCCCCGTCAACACCGGCCCCTTCACCGGCGTGACCGTGTCGCTGTACTACGCCAGCGAAGTGCTCAAGAAGCAGAAGGTCTGCAGGGTCAGGCTCTTCGACATCCCTGGCTTCACCGCGGCTTTCGACGCCGCCGCCACGCGCTGGGAGAAGATCACCGGCAAGAAGCTCACGTACATGGGAGCGATCGGCAAGTCGACCGACGACGTGACACCGCTGATGCTGCAGGCGAAGAAGTCGGGCTGCCAGGCCGTGGTCATCGACGGCGTGGAGCCGCGCGCGCTGGCGGTGGGCAAGGCGGTGAAAACCTACGGACTGGGCGACATCACCTGGATCGGCCTCACCTCCTACTACACCGACAACGTCGCCAAGCAGATCGGCCCGGGCGGCGACGGCATCTACGCGAACGCCGAATTCGAGCCCTACACCAACACCGATTCCCCCGCCCTCGCGGACCTGCGCGGCCTGCTGGAGAAGAACGGGATCCCTCTCACGTCCTTCGCCGAGGGCGGCTACCTGGCCGCCGTCATCGCCCAGCACGCGCTGCTGGGAATCAAGGGCGAGGTGACCCGGGAAAGCGTCACGGCGCAGCTGGCCGCCCTCGACGACTACCGGACGCCGCTGATCGGCTCGCCGTACTCCTTCAAGACGGCGGACAAGCACGCGCCCAACCAGTCCAGCAAGTTCGTGGTGCTCAAGAACGGCAAGTGGACCGTGGCCGAGGGCGACTGGGTGACCCTGCCCGACGGCAGCTGAGCGAACCGGTCGCTCCACGGCTCAGGAAGGCGGTGTGGCATGTTGCAACTCGTCGCGGCCGGGCTCGCCCCGGGCTCCGCGTACGCCATCATCGGCTGCTGTGTGGTCCTGCTGTTCCGGACCACCGGCGTGCTGAACTTCGCCCAGGCCGTCTTCGGCTCGTTCGGTGCGTACACGGCGGCCGTCGCCTACGACGAGCTCGGGCTGACGGCGATCTCCGCCGCGTTTCTCGGGCTGCTGACCGGGACAGGGCTCGCGGTGCTCGTCGGAGCGGTGATGGCGTGGCTGTTCAAGGAAAGTCCCGTGGCGGTCCGGGCGACCGCGATGATCGCCGTAACGGTGGGACTGCTCACCCTGGGACTGCGACTCTTCGGTGACGTTCCCCGTTCGATGGCGCCCGTCGTCCCGGCGACGACCGTGAGCATCGGGGATGTCGTGGTGGGGCTGGACACGGTGACCGTGCTGGCCCTTGGCGTCATCCTCGCCGCCGGGGCGACGCTGGGACTCGAACGCACCCGGCTCGGTGCGGTCCTGCGCGCCGTCTCGGCCCGGCCGGCCACGGCCGAGCTGCTCGGAGTGGGCGTGCGCTCGTTGTCCGTCGGCATGTGGGCCTTCACGGGCGCGGTGTCCTCGGTGGCCCTGCTGCTGATCGCCCCCGCCCGGTCGGACGACTTCCGTACGCTCGGCATGCTCATCCTTCCCTCCTTGGCCGCGGTGCTGGCCGGGGCCTTCCGCAGCCTCACCGCGACGCTTCTCGGCGGCCTGGCGTTGGGAATCGTCGAGTCCGTCTCGGTGAGCTGGCCCGCCGTCTCCGGATACAAGGCGGTGCTGCCCTTCCTTCTCGTGATCGTCGCGTTGCTGTGGTCGCAGCGGAAACAGGTGTGGGATGACGCGCGCTAGTTCCAACGCCCTGATCGCCGGGGCGGCGTTGCTCCTATGCGTGGGTGGGATCGCGTTCGGGCTGCCGGACTATTGGGTGTTCCTCGCCACGAGCGCCGTGCTCAACGCGCTGATCGCGTTGAGCGTGGGCGTCGTGTACGGCCGCGCCGGCATGGTCGCCCTGTGCCCCGTGGCGTTCGCCGGCATCGGGGCGTGGACGGTGGGCTGGCTCAACCTCCACACCGGCCTGCCGTTCCTGATCGAAGTGCTCATCGGGGCGCTGGCCGCGGTGCCGGTCGGGGTGATCATCGGTCTGCCCGCGCTGCGGCTGCGCGGGGTGAACCTGGCGGTGGCGACCCTGGCCTTCGGTGGCGCTGTCGCCGTGCTGGTGTTCGACGGCGGCTTCCCCGGAGCGGCGGAGCGGGCGGCGGTGAGCCGCCCCTCGTTCGCCCGCTCGGATCCCGGCTTCTTCCTGCTCTCGGTCGTCGTGTTGGCCGCGGTGGCGGGCGCGCTGGCCCTGGTCTCGCGGCGCAGCGCCGGGGCACGCTGGACCGCGGTACGCGACAGCGAGCGCGCCACCGCGGCCCTCGGCTACAGCGTCACGACCACCAAGCTGCTGGCCTTCGCCACGAGCGCGTTCATCGCAGGCGCCGGAGGCGCCCTGATGACGGGCCAGCTCGGCATCGTCAGCGGTGTCGGCTTCCAGCCGATGGCTTCCATGGTCGCCTTCACCGCGGCGGTTGCCTTCGGCTCTGCGTACGTGGAAGGCGCCCTGCTGGCCGGCATCGCCGCGACCTTCGTGCCCGAGTTGCTGCGCCAGCTGGGGCTGCCACAGGACATCGCCCCCATTCTGTTCGCGCTGGCCGCCCTGCAGGCCATGGCCGGAGACGCGGGCGGGGTCGCCGGCCAGATCAGAGCCACGCTGCGGGCCAGATCCACAGCCGGGCGAGCGTCCTCCCCCACTGGGGCATCCGCACCGCGAACCCCCTCGCCGACCGCGACGCCCTCGCGGCAAGCGCCCCCGCCGACCGCGACGTCCTCGCGGCAACCAGCCGCGCCGTCTGAGAAATCCGCGCACCAGGCGCCCCCGCGTGGTGAGACGTCCGGAAGCGACAGCCCGCTTGCTCGCCGCCCAGGGGTCTCGGGGGCCGAGGCGGGTCCGCCGGCTCTCACCGTAACCGGGGTGAGCGTGGTCTACGGCGCGGTCAAGGCGCTCGACGAGGTCGATCTCACGATCAGGCAGGGGACGGTGCACGGACTCATCGGTCCCAACGGCGCGGGCAAGTCCACGCTCATCGACGTGCTGTCCGGATTCGTGGCGCCCGCCCAGGGCCAGGTGCTGCTGGAGACTGTCGTGCTGAACGGCCTGCCACCCCATGTGCGGGCCCGACGTGGCATCCGCCGCTCGTTCCAGCAGGGCAGGGTCAACCCCGAGCTGACCATCGGCCAGTACCTCACCCTGGCCGGGCGCGGCCGGGCGAACCGCCGGCTGGTCGACAGGCTGATCGAGGCCTTCGAGTGCCCACCCGATCACATCAGGGTGGCGTCGATCGACGTCGGCACCCGCCGACTGGTCGAGGTGGCGGCGACCCTCGCCAGCCGTCCGTCCGTCGTCCTTCTCGACGAGCCCGCCGCGGGGCTTTCCGCCGAGGAGTCCACCCGTCTCGGTCTCGGCATCGCGGCGATCCCCGAGCGGTTCGGGTGCGCGGTGCTGCTGGTCGAGCACGATATCGAGCTGGTCGCCACCTGCTGCCACGAGGCGACCGCGCTGGACTTCGGCCGAGTGATCGCGGGCGGCCCGCCGGCCGAGGTCCTCCGCGACCCCGCGGTCGTGCGGGCCTACCTCGGGTCGTCCGGCACGGGATCTTCCCTGCCCTCCACAGCCTCCACGCCGGACACCGGCGGCCTCACCACGGCGGTGACCTCATGACGATGCTTCTCGACATCCGAGCGCTGACCGTGAGCAGGGGCGCCGGCGACGTCCTTCGGGGAGTCGACCTCACCATTCGCCCCGGCGAGCTGGCCGTCCTGCTCGGCGCCAACGGCTCGGGCAAGACCACACTGCTGGACGCCGTCTCCGGCCTGGTCCCGCTCCGTACCGGCGAGATCCTCTTCGACGGCGTCAACCTGGCCGGGCTCTCCCGGACCCGCCGCGCGCGGCTGGGCATCCGGCACGTGGAGCAGGGCCGTACCGTCTTCGGTGATCTCACCGTGGCCGAGAACCTCAGCGTGGTCGCGCCCAGGCGGAAACACGACACGGTGCTGGAGCTGTTCCCGGAGCTTGACAAACGCAGGCACACCCGCGCCGGGCTGCTCTCAGGTGGGGAGCAGCAGATGCTCGTCCTCGCCCGAGCCCTGCTGGAACCGCCGTCGAAGCACGCCGGCAAGCCGAGGCTGATGCTGCTCGACGAGCTGAGCCTCGGTCTGGCGCCGATCGTCGTCTCCCGGCTGTTGCCGATCGTCCGCTCCCTGACCGAGCGCGACATCACCATCCTGCTGGTGGAGCAGTTCGCCGACCTGGTCCTGCCGATCGCCGACACGGCGCACGTTCTCGACCGAGGACGCATCGCCTTCTCCGGCACGCCTGCCGAGCTGAAAGCCGGCCCCGGAATCCTGCACGCCGCCTACCTCGCCTCCTGACCGCCGCCGCAGGGTCGCATGACAGCGGGCCTCTCTCGCATCGCGCTCGGCGGGACTCTTGACCAGCACAAGGCGGACCTATGGGGAGGAATAGCCCATTTCCTACGGTTCAGGTAGGTTGAGCGGGTGCACTTCGACCTCACCATGGCGATCGGCTCCTTTCTGGTGGCCGTCGTCGTCGGGTTGACCGGCATGGGCGGCGGCGCGCTCATGACGCCCATGCTCGTCGCCTTCTTCGGCGTACCGCCGCTCACCGCGGTCTCCAGTGACCTTGTCGCGGCGGCCGTGATGAAGCCGGTCGGCGGCGTCGTCCATCTACGTCGGGGAACCGTCAACCTCAAGCTGGTCGCCTGGCTGTGCGCGGGTTCCGTTCCCGCGGCGTTCTGCGGCGTGCTGGTCGCGCGGGCATTGGGCGACGGCGAAGCCGTCCAGGACGTGATCAAGAAGGCCCTGGGTGTCGCACTCCTGATCGCGGCGACGGGCCTGGCGATACGGGGCTACCTCGCTTTGAGGGACCGGGCCCAAGGCCGCACTCCCGCGACCGGCCGCCGTACCGCCGAACCAGGCGAACCCGCCGCCGCCGGCCTCCCCACCGTCGCGGTACGCCCGCTCCCGACCGCTCTGATCGGAGTCGTCGGGGGGCTGGTCGTCGGCATGACCTCCGTCGGGTCCGGCTCGCTGATCATCGTGGCACTGCTGGCCCTGTACCCCGCCCTCAAGGCCAACCAGCTCGTGGGCACCGATCTGGTCCAGGCAGTACCCCTCGTCATGTCGGCGGCGCTCGGCCACCTGCTGTTCGGCGACTTCGAACTCTCGGTCACCGCCGCGCTGCTGGTCGGCTCCATCCCCGGCGTCTATCTCGGCTCGCGGATCTCCTCGCGGGCCCCTGGCGGGCTCGTCCGCCGGGCGTTGACCTTCGTGCTGCTCGCCTCGGCCCTGAAGATGTTCAACATCAGCAACACCGGGACCGCCTGGATTCTCCTCGGCGTCCTGCTCACCGCCCCCGTCTTCTGGATGTTCCTGCGTATCCGGCACGGATTGCCCGCGCTTCCCTGGACCAAGGCCGCCGCTCAGCGCCAGCGGGTTCCCGACTCCCGTGATGAGGAAAAGGCCACTCTTACCGACAGTTGATCAGGGTGGACCGCAGCGGCGCGGAAGTTCACACCGTGGCGAGGCTCACTCGCTGTCCCTCAGCACGTGCCAGTTCCGTGAACCGTACGGCGTTCCGCACCGCCGCGCCGTACGGATCGTTGTTGAAATAGACATAGAGGTCGCCGTCGCCCCACGTCTCGGCCAGCCTGTGCACCCAGGTGCGGAGCGCCGCGTCGCCGTAGGCGGGCCACGGGTTGGCCCGCCCCTCGTGTAACCGCATGTAACCCCAGTCGGCGGTCCGCCAGAGAGGCGTCTGCGGGCGGCCGAGCCGATCACTCCAGCACAGGGTCGCACCACACGTGGCCAGCACCTCGCGGACGGGGTCGGTCCACCAGGACGCGTGCCGCGGCTCCACCGCGACCCGCGCGGAGGCGGGGAAGCGGCGCAGGCAGGCACTGAGCCTCTCCGGATCCGCCTGCAGCGTCGGGGGCAGCTGCAGGAGGATCGGCCCGAGCTTGGCGCCGAGCCCCCCGGCCGCCGCCATCAGCCGCTCGACCGGCTCCTCCGGATCCTTCAGGCGCTTGATATGGGTCAGGAAGCGGCTCGCCTTCACGGCCATGACGAACCCGCGTGGGGTGCGGTCCCGCCAGTGCTCGAACGTCTCACGCGTGGGCAGCCGGTAGAAGGCGTTGTTGTTCTCAACCGTCTCAAAGTGCTCGCCGTACCACTCCAGCCAGAGCCTTTTGGGGACGTCGGGCGGATAGAGCACGCCACGCCAGTGGTCGTACTGCCAGCCAGAGGTCCCGACCCGCATCATCAGGCACGCTCCCCCGTTCCCCGCGAAAGGCACGCCTCTGCACCGTCAACGTAGACCTGCCCGCTCCCTTCCCATCCGCACGTCTGTTTCGCACCTGATGTCGGATGTTGGCCAGGATTCCTCTTCGGTACTACAACTGGGCGTTCACCAACGCCTCTGTCAGCATCGTGATCAAGTCGTTGGTGATCGGGGAACGGGCGCCGGGCCTGCTCACGGCAAGGATCTCGCGGTGGAGCGGTGCGGCCTCGGGCGGAAGGACGACCCGCTCGACTCCGCTCCGGTCGCTCTCTCCACCGATGAGAATGGCCGGGATCAGCCCCACCGAAAGACCGGCTCTGATCATGGCCAACATGCTGTGCAGGTCCTCGGTTTCGAGCGTCACATTGGGGGAGATCCCCAGCTCGCCGGCCCATCGATGCAGCAAGCGCCGATCGACACTGTGCGCATGCCCTGAGGTCCATTCCATCTCCAGGCATTCGGCCAGTTCCAACGGGCGGCGGCCCGGCTGAGAGCCCGTGACGAGGACGAGCGGCTCGCGGCCCAGGGAAGTGATGGGCCGAACAACGCGCCCGAGCGGTCCGCCGACGGAGAGCCACGCGTCCGGACTGATCTTCCTAGGGATCGAGGAGCTGAAGAAGCGAGACCTCGCGACTCAAAATTGACCGGGTTCACCCGGGCCGAGCGGAGTTACCGTCGAGGTATGACCACGGTCAGGGCCGTCCTGATCGACATCGACGGCCTCCCGGCCCTGCTCTCGGGGTGAGCCGCCCATGGCTGTCACGCTGGCACTCGCGGGCGACACGATGCTCGGGCGCGGCGTCGCCGAACTGCTGGCGAGGTCTGCGGATCCGGCCGAGTACATGTCCGAGGGCGTCCGCGATCACCTTGACGAGACCGACCTGTTCCTCCTCAACCTGGAATGCTGCATCTCGGAGCGGGGCGATCTGTGGCCCGCTCCGGGCAAGCTGTTCCACTTCAGGGCGCCCCCCGAGGCGGCGGACTTCCTCGCCGAACTGGGCGTCGGGTGCGTCACGATCGCGAACAACCACGCGCTCGACTTCGGCTACGAAGCGCTGCTGGACACCCGCACCCACCTCGCCCGGGCGGGAATCGAGGTCGTGGGCGCGGGTGCGGACGAGAGCCAGGCGCGGGAGCCGCTGATCCTCTCCATGGGCGGCATGCGGATCGGGATCGTCGCAGTGACGGACCATCCGGCCGACTTCGCGGCCGGTCCCGACCGGCCGGGGGTGGCCTTCGCCGATCTCTCGTGGAAAGTGCCGTCGTGGCTGCTCACCGAGGTGCGTGAGCTCCGGCTCCAGACGGACGTGGTGCTCGTCACCCCCCACTGGGGGCCCAACAGGATCGCGGAGCCGCTTCCCTATGTCCGGTCAGCCGCCCAGGCGCTGGTGAACGCCGGGGCCACGCTCGTCGCCGGGCACTCCGCCCACGTCTTCCACGGCGTCACGCCGCCGGTCGCCTACGACCTCGGTGACTTCATCGACGACTACGCCGTCTATCCCGACCTGCGCAACGACCTCTCACTCCTGTTCCTCGTGACGATCGACGACCAGGGCCCGGTACGGCTCCGCACGGTGCCCATCACGCTGGAGTACTGCCGGACCCGGCTGGCCCGCGACCATGAGCTGACCTGGATCAAGAACCGCTTCGTCAGCGCGTGCGCCGAAATGGGCACCGAGGCGATCGAAGAGAACGAAACCCTCGTCGTCCCGTTCCGATAGGTCACTCGCGTCTCGTCGGTGGTCTGTTCGACCGGATCGCGGCGATGGTGCCGGTCAAGCCGTCTCCTGGCCGGCCGACCTACCGACGGGCAGTCGCCTGGGACGACCATCACCAACAGGTCGCTCATCGTCACCGCGTACGTCGCCTGTATCAGACATGAACGGCCCGGCTCTCTCATGGCATGAGCACCCTACGATCCCCATGGCCGTTCGTCGGCCGCGCGGAGGAACTCGACCTGGTACGGCGGAGCCTGCGGCCTGGCCGCCGGGGGATGGTGCTCGCCGGCCCGGCCGGGTCCGGCAAGAGCCGCCTGGCCACGGCGGCCCTGCGCGGACTCCCCCACGTCACGATCACCTGCACTCCCGCGGGGTCGGCCGTACCCCTCGGCGCGTTCGCCCCACTGTTCCCCGGCGGCGTGCTCCTCCCGCAGTCCTCGGTCCTCGGCACACCCATCCCGCAGCTCACTGGCCATGACGCCCTCGGCCCGTCATTCCGGGGCCATGGAACGCTCCGCGCGCAACCCCCTGGCCATGGCATGGCAGCGCCGCAGTCCTCCAGCCATGGCACGCTCGCACCGCAATCCCATCGCCGGGACACGCTCGTCCGGCCGTTCATCGAGGACGGCGCGCTGGGCCGGGCGGCCGAGGTCCTGCGGCACGTGTGCCTGCTCGTCGATGACGGGCACCTTCTCGACGACGCCTCGGCGCGGCTGATCCACCATCTGGTCGTTCACCGGCAATCTCGGGTGCTCGTCATCGTCCGCGCCGACGGCGACGTTCCGGACACCCTCGCCAAACTGTGGCGCGAGGACCTCCTGCCCCGCCTGGATCTTCAGCCACTCACCCTGGCCGGGGCCGCCGAAGTCCTCACCGAGACACTCGGCGACCACGTGGAGGCCCTGACCGCGCGCCGACTGCACCACTTGAGCCAGGGAAATCCGCGCCTACTGCGCGAGCTGGTCATCGCCGCCCGCGCGGCGGGAGCGCTCACCCGTATCTCCGGGATCTGGACGTGGCGCGGCGAGCCGCCGATGACCGGCCGCCTGCGAGAGCAGATGGAGGCCGAGATCGGCCACCTGGATGGAGTGGAGCGGGAGGCGATGGAGGTCCTCGCCTTCGGTGGGCCCATCGCCCTGGAGGCGATCCCGGTGTCCCTCGAAGTGCTCGAACGCCTGGAGTCTCGGGGACTGGTCACCGTGGATGACGGCTCTGCGATTCGGCTCGCCCGCCCTCTGTACGGCCCTGCCGTACGGGCCCGGGTGGGGCGTCTGCGCGCGAGCCGCCTGCCGCGCTCGCCGGGCCCGTCGGAGGATGTGGCCACCGCGCTCTCTGCGGAGTGCGCCGAGCTGACGGAACGGGCCTACGCGGGACGGCTGGAGGACGTCCCGATCGGCATCGGCGAGCGGCTGGCGGAGGACGGCGCCGCTTGGGAGGAGCCCATGATGACGGCGTTCTGCGCAAGCCGCGCGCGGGTCGCCCGGTTGCGTGGAGAGCTGCGCGAGGCCATCGCCTGGAGTCACGAGGGACTGCGACGCGCGCCAGACGACGGCCTGTGTCTCGCCGAGCTCGCCCAGGCGGCCGCTTGCACGGGCGACCTGGCCACGGCCGAACAGGCCATGACCGGCTGCCCCTCGAACGCGCCCGCCCGGACCTGGGTTCGGGCGGCCCGGGGCGACCTGGCCGGCGCCGTCAGGTCGGCCCTCGGCCGGATCGGGCCAGACCTCCCCGGCACCAATGCGGCCCTCTCCGCCGCCGGGCCGGCCCCCGCCTGCACTGAGGGCCAGCTGTTCACCCCGCACGACGTCGCACGGCTCGGCGCCCCCGAACCGCTCCCGGACCGGCCGGACTCGCTGGACGAGCTGTTCGCCCTGCACGACGTCGTACGGCTCGGCGCCCCCGAACTGGTCACGGACCGGCCGGACTCGCTGGACGAGCTGTTCGCCCTGCACGACGTCGTACGGCTCGGCGCCCCCGAACTGGTCACGGACCGGTTGGACCGGCTGGCGGGGCGCCTGGACGGTGACCTCGCTCCACTGCTGGCACGCCACGCGGCGGCATTCTCGGCGCGCGACGGAGCGGCTCTGGACAAGGTCGCCCGCCAACTCTCCGAGTTGGGGCTCCTCCTGTTCGCGGCGGAGGCGGCGGCGCACGCCGCGTCGGTCCACCGCGACGAGCGATCCGCGCGCGCCTCACGTAACCTCGCCTCGACACTCACGCGCGCCTGCCAGAACGCGCGCACTCCGGCGCTCGTGGGCCTCGCGATGCCCCAGCTGACCACGCGGCAGCGCCAAATCATCTGCCTGGCCGCCTCCGGCCTCACCAACCGGCAGATCGCCGAGCGGCTTCGCCTGTCCATCAGGACCGTCGCCAATCACCTGTACAGCGCCTACGGACGCCTCGGCAGCAGCGACCGCGCCGCCCTGGGAAGGCTGCTCATCCCCGGCTAGTGCCGCGCCAGGCGACGTTCGCCCTTTCGGCCACGTCGGCCAGTGTGCGCTGAACGCGCTGATCGGGCGCGGAACCCGATCAGCGCGTCGCGGACAACAGGAGTATCAGGTCAGGTGCCGGGTGAAGAACCGCAGCGAGCTGTCCAGCTCGAACATCGGGACCTCCGCGTGCTTGCCGGGGTTGGCGTGCAGCGTCTTCTCAGCCGAGGCGAACAGGTCGAACAGCGCCAAACTCACCGCCCGCGGCACCCTCTCATCGTCCCACTGCACCAGGAACTCCAGCGGGACGGTGATCTGTGCGGCGGCCTCGGCGGAGGTCTCCGCCCCGTTCATACCCAGCACCGCCGCACGGATGCGGGGCTCGGCGGCGACGAACGGAACGCCGAGTCCGCAACCCAACGACATCCCCCAGTAGCCGACCGGACCGGCGCCGACGTGGTCGAGTTCCTGGACCGCGTCCAAGACCGCCCGCCACTCCGGGACGCTCTGGCCGGCGAGGAGTGTGTGGAACTCGGCGAGCACCGGGGTCACATCCCCTCCGGTCTGCATGCGGGTCCGCATCTCGGCGATGACCCGATTGTGTTCCTCAATTCGTGGCCGGTCGCCATGGGCGGGCGCATCGACGGCCGCCACCGCGAAACCGCACTCGGCCGCGAAGCGGCGGGCACGCGCCACGATGCCGGGGGCCTTCTTGTGCCGGCCGCCGCCGTGTCCCATAAGGATCAGGGGGCGGGACCCGGCGGCGCCGTCCGGAGTCCACAGCACGCCGGGGCTGTGACAGGCCGGGGCTCCCTCCCTTGCATGGGCTAGGGAGTGCCCGCAGAAGGCCCCCGGGTCAGGCGGCGCCGATGGCGGAGAAGGACCATCCGGTGGCTTGGTGGATGGCGTCGCGCGGCAGGGCCTGCCTGGCGTCGCGAAGTGCCTCCGCCATGCTTCGGCCGGCGCGCAGCCCTTGGTGCAGGGACAGCATCAGTGGCACCGTGGCGGCGTCGTTGACCGGCACGAAGCTCGCCACGATCCCCGCGGTGCCCAGCGGCAGCAACGCCGCGGCCATGCCGAGCAGCTCCTCGGCGCCCACCGGCTCCATCCTGCCGGAGTCGCAGCTCGACAGGACGATCTGGTACGGGGACCTCCGGAGTCGCTCGAAGTCGTGGACGGTGAGCGGGCCGTCGTCCATGCGCAGTGAGGAGAACATCGGGCTGTCGGTGCGGAAGGTTCCATGGGCGGCGATGTGCGTGAGCCGGCTTCCGTCGATGGCGGCGAGTACGTCCGGCACGACGGCGGTGCCGTTCTCCAGCACGGTCGCGTCGCCGTACCGCGAAACGAGGTGGGGCACCTCCGCACCCCCCGTCGTCAGCCCGGGGCCACGGACCAGTACGACGCGACCCTCGGGCGGGTCGATGTCACGGGCGCGCAGCCACGCGCTCGCCGACGGGGACACACTGAGCACGCGGTCGCTCAACGCGGGCAGCAGGGCCCAGGGCAGTCCGTGCAGCCTCCCGAGCGGAACGACGACGACGGGGCCGTCACCCAGGTGCCGTACGGCGGGGCCGAGCAGCACCTCCTGCAGTCGGCGGCCCCCGGCTTCCAGCAGAAGCAACCGCTCCAACGCCCCGTCACGGGCGGTCCGCGGGGGCGCCCCAGCATGGCCAGTCGGCATGCGTCCCTGGGCAGACGGCGCGAGCCCCACCTCGCGGGACGACATGAGAAGGCCCGGCTCATGGCCAAGCGGTGCTGCCTCCGCCTCACGGGCGGGCAGTGGAAGGGCCGGATCGTGGCCGAGGCGTGTGCTTCCTGCGACGTGGGCGAGCCGCCGGAGTCCGGCGCGGACGTGGTCGGCCTCGGCCGCCGCGTCGGCCAACGACCCGGCCGTGAACCTTCGGACCCGGCCCCGGCCGCAGAGCAGCACGTGCAAGCGCCCGTCGATGGCCGCGATCTCGATCAGCCAGCCGTCACCGAGCCGGTCGAGAAGCGCCCGCGGGTCGAACCGGTGGCCGTTCGCCTTTCCCTCGCTGCGCATCCGGAGCGTGCGCGCGCGGATCTCCCGTTCGAGCCGCCGCTGCTCGCGCTCCAGCGCCGGAACCGAATGACCGCCGGGCCGCGCCTCCTCCACCCGGCTGCTGATCTCGCGGAAGGCCGTGACGTCCCGCAGCAGCTCAGGGTCGTCCGGTGGACGTGTGGGGGGCACCGCCATCGCGGTGGCCCGCCAGCGTTCGCTCCACGCCAAGAGCTGCCGGGGATTTCCTCGCTGGAGGCTCGCCCGCTGGGCCAGGGCCGCGAGCTCGGCGCCTTGGGCGGTGGCGCGGGCGCGTAATTCGGACGAGCCCAGCGTCATCCGGTGCTCGTCGAGCAGGGCGAGCCCCCGGCGGCAGGCGTCGAGCACCTCTCCGTCCCGGCCTGCGGCGTCGGCCCGCAGGGCCTCCGCCAGCCACCCGTCCGCCCGCGCGTACGCCGGTCCTTTCAGCCGTCCGCGCGCGGCGGCGGCGAGATGCCGGTCCGCCTCGTCGCTCCAGCCGAGCGCGAGAGCCGTACGGCCGGCGAGAAGGGACGCCTGGACGGCGTCCGGCGAGGCCAACTCGGCCAGACGGGCGGCCACGGCGGCGGCGTCCCGCATGAGCCGTCCCGAAGCGCGGCCCGCGGAGTGCCTGGCCTGGAAGAGGACCAGCCGGGCGTGTGCCTCCCACCATTCCCGGCGCTGGCCGGAGAACAGCCGGATGGCCGTGGAGGCGCGCGCGATCGCCGTGTCGGGCTCACCGGCGGCGATCGCCGCACGCGCGGCCGTGAGCAGCAGCTCGGCCTTGACCGTGGCCTGGCCCCGGGTTCGCTGGAGCAGCTCGGTCGCGTCGTCCGCCTCGCCGAGTGCCTCGCGTGCCAGCCCCGCGGCCATGAGTACGGCGCAGCGGTCGATGCCCAGATCGCTCACAGCGCCGCCGAGAGCGCGGTATCTCCGGTCGGCTTCGCCGAGGAGATCGAGCGCCTTCGGAAGATCCCCCACCCGGGAGGCCACGAGCGCGCGGTTGTGCACGACCACGGCGAGGTCGTGCTCCTGGTCGGTGCCGGCGAGGATCTCCTCCGCCCCGGCGACGTCGAGGTCCGCCCGTTCGACGGACCCGAAGGCGAGATGGATGCGGGCCCGCAGGATGAGCGCCCGTGCGGTCCAGATCGCGTCACCGGCACGTTCCAGAGCGGGGATCGCCCGGCGCAGATCGTCTAGCGCTTCCCGGTGGTGGCCGAGGATCCACAGCGCGCCCCCACGCCGGAAGAGGACACGCGCGGCGCTCACGCCCTCCGATCGCGTGACGGCGCCGTCCAGAGCGTCCAGCCCCTGTCTCGTCCGGCCCGTGTGGATGAGGGCGATGCCCAGGGTCGCGAGGACGTCCGCCTCTCGCTCGGGTGCGCCCGACCTCCGGGCGAGAGCGCGGGCCCGCCGCAGATGCTCCATGGCGACGGCGAGATCGCCGAAGTCCCGTTCTGCGATCCCGATGGCCTGGTGCGCGATGGAGGCGTCGTAGGGCGTGGGAGCGCCCGCCAGCAGCGCCCGCGCGCCCGCCACGGCCTCTTTGGGTCTGGCGAAGACCAGGGGCAGCAGGTCGAGCGGCTTTCCCGTGAACGATGCGCCGCTCCGTGTTCTCCCAGCCACTGATCGATGTTAAATGTCATTCATCGGGGAGATCCACGCCTCGCGTGTATCAGGTGAGCACGACGCGGCTCTTGGAAGGGAGATGTGAGCAGCCTCCACCCGAGCGGTCATTCAGAAAGGGAAACATCGATGGACGTTTCACCCAATTTCCGCCGCGCGAAGTTCTGGAAGCAGTTCTGCCTGGTCGTGGACGCGTACGCCGCGGCGGGGTTGTCCGACGTCAAACTCGAAGTCGCGCCCATCGGCGCGCGCCCCGGCGGCGACGTGCGGACGCTCACCAGTGAGAGCCCCGACATGCCCGGATACGTCTACGAGAAGGACGTTCTCCTCGTACGCGCCGAGCACCTGGACGACGTCATGCGCGAGGTTCCCGCAGCCCGCCTGGCCGACTCTGATCGGCGAGTGCCGTCCGGCGTGCGGCTGATGCGGTTGGCGTCGAATGACGAGGACGACCGGTCCACCGTGTTCGCCGCGCTCGGGCATCTGAACGCCCGCCGGGCCGAGGGGCTGCCGCTGCCTCCCGGAGCCGCGACGCCGAACCATATCGTCTCGATCTGCCATGTGAACCTCTGCCCGGCCGACGAGCCCGTCTCCATCCTCGGCAATCCCCTGTCCATCGCGCACGAAGGCCGGCCGGATCCTCCGCTCCGGAACGAGATGTACGGCCAGGGCGTGTCCGTCAAGGTGATCGACACCGGCCTGGTGACGAACTGGCGCGACCATACGACCGTCTACCCATGGCTGTCAGGCGCGGACGGCGAACCGCGGGTGGCGGAGATCGACGGCGTCGACAAGGGCGAGCCCGGCAGCGACAAGGTCATCGAGGAGTACGTCGGGCACGGTCTGTTCATCGCGGGCGTGGTGCGAAGCGTGGCCCGCCAGGCCACCGTTCACGTCGACGCCGCGTTGCAGCACGCCGGCGCGATGTTGGAGAGCGATCTCGGCCCGGCCCTGCTCTATGCTCTCGGGCCCGGCGAGTGGCCCGACATCATCAGCCTGTCGGCCGGGGTGACATCCGTCGACGGGAGCCCCCTGGTCGGGCTCTGCGAGTTCATGAGTGAGCTGCACAACCGTCCCGGTACGGTCCTGGTCGCGGCGGCGGGCAACGAGCAGAGCGACGCGCCCTTCTATCCCGCCGCGTACGCGAACGACATCCACGGCGAGCTGCCGGCCGTCGTCTCCGTGGGAGCGCTCGGCATCGGCGAGCGGGAGCGGGCCTGCTTCAGCAACTTCGGTGACTGGGTCAAGGTGTACGCGCGCGGCGACAAGATGATGAACGCCTTCGCCGTAGGCAACTACACAAATGTTCACGAGCCCGGCAAACTCTGCAACAGCGACGCGCTGACCCCTCCGGGCGGGACGGTTCAGGAGTTCTCCGGGATGGCGCGGTGGAGCGGCACGTCGTTCGCGACACCGCTCGTCGCGGGGCTGATCGCGGCTCGCATGTCGGTGGCGCGGGCGGCTGGGACGCCCGAGACCAGCAGGCAGGCCGCCACCTGGCTGCTCATCAAGGCACAGGCCCAGTCCGTTCCCGGAGTGGGGCCCGTGCTGAAGGCGTCCCAAGAGCTCGCGTAGTGCTCACGTGTCGTGACTATTCAGCTGTATCGGGAGATCCCACGTCGTACGATGACAGTCCCCAAGACAAGGGATGTCACCGTGGATCGCGATTCGATCGGCAG
>JBIOWF010000138.1:0-48830 GCA_044868295.1 Microtetraspora sp.
GCCGGGGATGACCAGCACGATGGAATCCGGCCCGAGACCCCGCCCGGACGTGGCCGGCTCCCGCTGCGGCCGGCGGGCCGGCTGGATCCGCGGCTGCGGGAACGCCTGAGGTCCAGGCATTCCCGGATGCGCGACCGGGGGCGCGGCCGGCATGGGCGTCGCCATGGGGTGCGCCGGCGCCCCGCTGAACGCGGGGGCCCCGGCATGCGCCATCTGGGGAACGGCGGCACCCGTGGCGGGCTGAGCGGGCCCGTCGGCGGCACGACCACCGGCGGGGAACAAGTCGTGGCGCCTCAACAACGCCCCGATCAGCAGACAGACCGCGGACAGCACACTGATCACGATCGACCACATCACGAGGAACGGCTTCGCCAGAACCACGCCCGCGATGAGGAGGACGATGGCGGCGAGGACGAGCGCCGCGCTGATGAGGATCACAGGGGACTCTCCGAGCTGTGACAGGCGGTCACACGCCGACCTCTGGGACGGTTGCGCGTCACAGAAGCGAGTGGCCGACTGCTACCTGCGGTCGTTGTGCTGGCCGTCGGGGGTCTGGAACGCGCCGGAGTGGTTCGGGGCCTCCTGGGCGAACGGGTTCGGCCCGCCGGCCATCGGCTGACCGCCCTGCGCGGCGGCGTGCGCCATCGCGGGGGGACCGCCCACGATCGGGAAGGCGCCGCTGCCCTCGGCCGAAACGTTCAGCTCGGCGAGCTGGTTCTCCAGGTACAGCTTCAGGCGGCTGCGGTACTCCCGCTCGAAGCTGCGCAGCTCCTCGACCTTGCGCTCCAACTCGTCACGGGTCTGCACGAGCGTGCCCATGGCCTGACGGTGCCGCTCCTGCGCGTCCCGCTCAAGCGTCTCGGCGCGGGCGCGGGCGTCACCGATGATCTGCTCGGCCTGGCGGCGTGCCTTGCCAAGGATGTCATCGGCCTCGCGCCGGGCGCGGGTCACCGTCTCGTCCGCCTCCCGGCGGGCGTCGGCGATCGCCTGGTCGGCGGTCTGCTGCGCGAGCGCGAGCACGCGGGCCGCGGTGTCCATGTTGTCCTCGGCGGGCGGCATGCTCATGACCGGCACCGGCTCGGGGCGCACGGGCTCCGGGGGCTTCATGGGCTCCGGCTGCGGCATCATCATCTCGGGCTTCGGCTCGGCCACCGGTGCGGGCGCCATGGCCATGCCCATGCCGCCGGGCACCTTGCCACGCAGGCATTCAGCCAGCTTGGCGCGGAGCTCCTCGTTCTCCTGAATGAGGCGGTCGAGCTCCGCCTCCACCTCATCGAGGAAAGCGTCAACCTCCTCCTCGTCGTACCCCGGCCTCAGCCTGGTGGTACTGAACTGCTTGTTCCGCACATCGGCGGGCGTCAGCGGCATTTGGATCTCCTTGGCGCGCTTGGAGTCTGTCCGGAGGGACGGTTCCCGATCAACGAAGCGCGGTCACGACTTGGATCAAGACCAAGACGACAATGAACAGCACTGTGAAGCTTAGGTCAAAGGCCACCGTACCCAACCTGAGGGGCGGAATGAAACGGCGGAGAAATTTGAGAGGTGGGTCGGTCGCCGTATACGTGGCCTCCGCCAGCACCAGGACGACGCCGGAAGGGCGCCAGGAGCGAGCGAACGCCTGCACCGTCTCAAAGATCATTCTGCCGATCAGCAGGACCAGGTAAAGGGACAGGACAACGACCAAGATCTCACTAACGATCCCCACGGTCCAGCCCCGCCTCCATCTTGTCCCGCAGCCTCCGGTCCCCGTGGGCACCGCTCAGCCGTTCACTGTTCATGTTGGAACTCTAATGCCCCTTGCGCGACATTAGCTCTGGTTGAAGAATCCGCGTTCCGCGATTCGGGCCTTGTCCTCGGCGGTCACCTCAACGTTGGCAGGGGACAACAGGAACACCTTGTTCGTAACACGTTCGATGCTCCCATGTAGGCCAAAGACCAGACCCGCCGCGAAATCAACAAGACGCTTCGCGTCGCTGTCAACCATCTCGGTCAAATTCATGATCACCGGGGTGCCTTCGCGGAAGTGCTCCCCAATCGTCCGCGCCTCGTTGTACGTCCGGGGGTGAAGGGTCGTAATACGCGCCAGATCGGTCGTACGGCGCTCCAGAACCGCCGTCGAGGGTCGAGGCACCGGCAGGGGTGTCTCGCCGTCCTCCTCGCGCTCCTGGGACTCCGCCGGGGTTCCCGAGGCTCCGACCACGAAGCCGCGGCGGGGCGACTCGTAGTCGTCGTCGGTGTACTCCTCGTAGTCGGTCCCGTACCTGTCTTCGTAGCGGTCGTCCTCCACGAGACCGAGGTAGACCGCCATCTTGCGCATCGCGCCGGCCATCGCTCGTCGTCCTCCGTGTTGCCCGGTCGAATCTTCAAGGTCCTCATTGGAAGGCCAGGGCGGAAGCCGTACCCCCTCTTGGCTAACCGCTGATCGACCTCAATGCGGACACCAAGGTCCACTTGGGGGACATTACCTGACGAAGAGCTTCCGGCGACCGAGCAACGCCGTACCGACACGCAGGTGTGTCGCGCCGTTGGCTATCGCCTGGGCGATATCCCCGCTCATGCCGGCGGATATGACATCCGCCCCGGGATGCTCTTTCTGTACGGCTTGCGCAACACCCCATAACCGGGCGAACGCCTCACCTGGGTCCTCTCCGAGCGGCGCGACCGCCATGACCCCGCGCAGCCGTAACCCCTCCGCAGCGGCGACCGCCTCTGCCAGCGCCGGGACGTCGGCCGGGAGTGCCCCGCCACGTTCGGGCCCGGCGCCCAGCGCCACCTGCACGAGGCAGCCGACCTCGCGCCCACTCCTGACCGCCTCCCGGCTCATGGCCTCGACCAGCCGATGGCGGTCCACCGAGTGGACGACGTCGGCGTAGGAGACGACCGACCGGACCTTGTTGGTCTGCAACTGGCCGATGAAGTGCCAGGTGACCGGGAGATCTGCGCAGTCGGCCGCCTTCGCCGCCGCCTCCTGGTCCCGGTTCTCCCCGATGTCCGTCACCCCGAGGCCGGCCAGCAGCCGGACGTCGGAGGCGGGGTAGGTCTTGGTCACGGCGATGATCGTGACATCGGAACGGGCCCGGCCGGCGGCGCGGCACGCGTCGTCCACGCGCCGCTCCACGTCGGCCAGGCCCGCGGCGATCTCGTCGCGTCGTGCGTCAGTCACGTGTGCCGGGCATCACTTGAGGAAGTCGGGCACATCGAGCTCTTCCTCCTGCTCCTCGAACACCACTGGGCGGCGGGGAGCCGGCTGGGTGACCCGCGAGGTGATCGGAGTCGGCGGCTCAGGGGTGGGGCGCGGGATCGAGAACGGTCCAGTGGTCGTTGTGGTCTGCTCCGGCCGCGCGCCGTCGGAGACCTCACGGCCGAACGGCGTCGCGCTCTCCCCCGCCGAGGCGGCCGCGGGCTGCGGCGCGGACGCCGGAGCCGTGGCCGCCGGGGTCACGGGCGCGGAGGTCACGGGCGCAGAGGTCGCGAGTGCCGGAGCCGTGGCCGCCGCCATCGAGGGAGCCGAGGAGGGAGCGCCGACCGGCCGGGCGAAGGAGGGCTGCTCCGCCCGTGGCTCAGGCCGTGCCGGAGCCGGAGCGGGAGTCGCGGGCCGTGCCACCGCGTTCGACGCGGCCGCGGCCGCCGTCGATGCGGTGGGCGATCCGGACGCCGGCGTCGCGGCGCGGGCCGGCTGCGGCCGCGCCGCGGACTGCGGTGGGGCGACGGCCGGCTTCTCCGGGATCGGCTCGTCGAATCCGGCGGCGATGACCGTCACCCGGACCTCGTCGCCGAGCGCGTCGTCGATGACCGTACCGAAGATGATGTTGGCGTCCGACGCGGCGGCGTTGGACACCAGCTGGGCCGCCTCGTTGATCTCGAACAGGCCCAGGTCGGATCCGCCCGCGATGGACAGCAGCACGCCGTGGGCGCCGTCGATGCTGGCCTCCAGCAGCGGGCTGGACACCGCCATCTCCGCGGCCGCGACCGAGCGGTCGTCACCACGGGCGTGCCCGATGCCCATGAGCGCGGAACCCGCGCCCGACATGACGGATTTCACGTCGGCGACGTCGAGGTTGATCAAGCCGGGTGTGGTGATCAGATCGGTTATGCCCTGCACACCCGAGAGCAGCACCTGGTCGGCGGCCTTGAAGGCGTCCAGCACGCTCACCTGGCGGTCCGAGATGGACAGCAGCCGGTCGTTCGGAATGACGATCAGCGTGTCCACCTCCTCACGCAGGGTCTCGATGCCGGCCTCGGCCTGCATCGCCCGGCGCTTGCCCTCGAAGCTGAAGGGCCTGGTGACGACTCCTATGGTCAGAGCGCCCAGCGAGCGGGCGATGTTGGCCACGACCGGCGCGCCGCCGGTGCCCGTGCCACCGCCCTCCCCCGCGGTGACGAAGACCATGTCGGCGCCCTTGATGACCTCCTCGATCTCCTCCCGGTGGTCTTCGGCGGCCTTGCGCCCCACCTCCGGGTTCGCCCCGGCCCCGAGGCCCCGGGTGAGCTCCCGGCCGACGTCGAGTTTCACATCGGCGTCACTCATCAGCAGCGCCTGGGCGTCGGTGTTGATGGCGATGAACTCGACGCCCTTGAGTCCCTCCTCGATCATCCGGTTGACGGCGTTCACTCCGCCGCCGCCTATGCCGACGACCTTGATGACCGCGAGGTAGTTCTGCGGTGCTGCCACGACGAGGGGCCTTTCCGCTCGTTTTCGTGCGGGCGGCGCCCGCGCTGTCTCAAAACTCTTACCCTCAAGTTGAGATTTAGAGTTATGTCAACCTGAGGATTGATACGGACAGTAGGGTTGCGCCTCACCCGGGTCAACTAACCGGGCCTCTAGACCGCCCGGCGTGTCGCGGCCTGTCCCATTCGCACTTGACCTCCCGTGAGAAATCTCACTTGACCGTGACCACGTCCGGAGAGCTCACGTCGTAGCTGGCCGCGGGCGTGCGGAGAAGTGTCTTGAGAACCCTGGCCTTCTCCACGGGCCGCTCCGCGTCCCCCCAGATCACCGTACGGCCGTCGCTCAGGCGCAGGGACACCCATTGTCCGGACGGCGCCCGCACCTCGCGGACCCGGCGCAGGACGTCCGCCGGAAGGGACTGCAGGACCTTCAACGCCGTCCGCGTCGCCGGGTCCGCCTGTCCCGGCCGCTGAACCCGCAGGACGGGCAGCCGGGGCGGCGCCACGTCCACAGTCTCAAGGACGACCCCGAACCGGTCCACGATCGCCGTCCCGCCGCCCGTCGGCACCGCGGCGACCGGTGCGCGCTCCACGATCGCGACGCGCACCGTCCCGGGCCAGGATCGGTCCGCGCGCACCGACTCCACCGCGCGCAACCCGGCGACCCGTCGGTCGACCTCGCCGAGGTCGACCGTGGCCATCGGCGTGCCGGCCGGGATCCCCGCCACCCGGCGCACCTCCTCGGCGGGCACCGTGGCGTTGCCGGTGACCACGACGTTCCGCACGCCGAGGATCGACGAGAAGAACACCACCCACGTGGCGGACCCCACCACCCCGCCCGCGAGCAGGGTGGCGAACGTGGTCCGCCACATGGCCGACCTCACCGCTCGGCCAGCACCGCGACGATGTGAGGTCCGAGCTCGGTCACGTCGCCCGCGCCCATCGTGAGCACGATGTCCCCGGCGCGGGCCCGTTCGGCCACCAGAGCCGGCACGGCCGAGCGATCGGGCGCGTAGGCGACCCGCTCCGACGGGAGCGGCACCTTCCCGGCCACGAGAGCGCCGGAGACGCCGGGCTCGGGATCCTCGCGAGCCCCGTACACTTCCATGACGATCGCCTCGTCCGCCAGGCCCAGCGCCTCGCCGAACTCCTTGGCGAAGAACCTGGTGCGCGAGTAGAGGTGCGGCTGGAAGACCGCGATCACCCGCCCGCTGTCGGAGACGACGTCGCGCGCCGCCCGCAGGTCGGCGGCGAGCTCCGTCGGGTGGTGGGCGTAGCTGTCGAACACCGACACACCGCCCGCCTCGCCCTTGGCCTCGAACCTGCGCTTGGCCCCGGTGAACGCGGCCAGGCCATCCCTGACCTCGTCGAACGGCACGCCCAGCTCCATGGCCACGGCGATCACCGCCGTCGCGTTGAGCGCGTTGTGCCGTCCGGGCACGGCCAGCCGTACGCTGCCGAGCCCGGAGACGGCGAACTCCACGCCCAGCCCGCGCGGGCAGACGTCCACGGTCCGGAGATCGGCGTCGGCGGCCTGGCCGTACGTGACGACCTTGAGCCCGCGCGCCCGCGCGAGGGGCGCCAGCGCCGCCGCGCCCGGGTCGTCGGCGCACAGGACCAGCACCTCTCCCACCCGCTCGACGAAGCGCCCGAAGCTGTCGTGGACGGCCTGCGGGTCGCCGTAGTTGTCCAGGTGATCGGCCTCGACGTTGGTCACGACCGCGATGCGCGGCGCCAGCATGAGGAACGATCCGTCGCTCTCGTCGGCCTCCGCCACGAAGACGTCACCCGTGCCCTCGTCGGCTCCGAGGCCGGTCGTGACGAGCTGGCCGCCAACGCAGTAGGAGGGGTCGGCGCCGCATTTCTGCAGCGCCACCGTGAGCATCGAGGTCGTCGTGGTCTTGCCGTGGGTGCCGGCGATCGCGATGCCGTTGCGCCCGGCCATCACCGCCGCCAGCGCGGCGGCCCGCGGAATCACGCGCAGGTTCTGGCGCAACGCCTCCCCGAGCTCCGGATTGGAGTCGCGGATCGCCGTGGAGACGACCACCGTGTTCACGTCCCTGATGTGCGACGCCGCGTGACCCACGTGCACCACGGCACCCAGGTCGCGCAGCTCGCTCAGCATGTCCGAGGTGCGCGCGTCGCTGCCCGAAACGGGCACGCCCCGCTTGAGCAGGATGCGCGCGATGCCGGACATGCCCGCACCGCCGATGCCGATGAAATGCACCCGGCCCAGCTCCTCGGCGGGGATGGGCTCCACGAGTTTGACGAGACTCATCGGCTGGCGATCTCCAAAACCTTGCGGGCGAGGGTCACGTCGGCGTCCTTGCGGCCCATCCTGCCCGCGGCCTCGGACATGCCGGCCACGCGCTCCGGGTCGTTCAGGAGCGGCACCAGCGTCCTGCGGATCCACTCGGGCGTCAGGTCCGCGTCGTCCACCAGCAGGCCGCCGCCCGCCGCGACGATCGGCTCGGCGTTGAGCCGCTGCTCGCCGTTGCCGTGCGGCAGCGGGACGTACGCCGCGGGCAGCCCCACGGCCGTGAGCTCCGCGCACGTCATGGCGCCGCTGCGGCACAGCACCAGGTCGGACGCGGCGTACGCGAGGTCCATGCGGTCCACGTAGGGCAGGATCACGTACTGCGGGTCGCCGGGAGGCGGCTCTACCTCGACGGTGTTCTTCGGCCCGATCACGTGCAGCACCTGGATGCCCGCCGCCCGGAGGCTGGGCGCCGCGTCGAGCGCCGCCCTGTTGACCGAGCGGGCGCCCTGCGAGCCGCCGAACACCAGCAGCGTCGGCCGGTCCGACTCCAGCCCGAAATACGACCTGGCCTTGTCGCCCAGGGAGAAACGGTCCATGGTCACGACCTCGTGGCGCAGCGGGATGCCGACATACTCCGCGTTGGGCAGCGAGGCGTCCGGATGGCCGGTGAAGACGTGGTCGGTCAGCCGCGCGCCGAGACGGTTCGCGAGACCGGGCCGCGGGTTGGCCTCGTGCACCACGATCGGGATCCCGCGGCGCCTCGCCGCGATGTAGCCCGGCGTGGCGACGTAGCCGCCGAAACCGACCAGGACATCCGCCTGGACCCGATCCAGCACACCCACCGCCGCGTTGATCGCCCCGGCCAGCCGGCCGGGAACGGCCAGCAGCTGCGGCGTGATCGCGCGTGGCAGCGGCACAGCCGGTATCAGCGCCAGATCGTAGCCGCGAGCCGGCACCAGCCGGGTCTCCAGACCTCGCTCGGTGCCGAGGCAGGTGATCCCGATCGCGGGGTCCAGCTGCCGAAGCGCGTCGGCCAGCGCGAGCGCCGGCTCAATATGGCCGGCCGTCCCGCCGCCGGCGAGGACCACCCTCATGTCACTCCCTGTCCATGTCATCGCCCGGCGCGGCGAAGTCTCGCCGCCTGACCCCCCAGACCAAGCCAGCTTAGGGCCCGAGCCGCCGGTCCGGGGCCACGGGCGGCCAAGGCCTCCGCCGCACCGGGCTCGCGTTTGGCGAACGACAACAACATGCCAAGAGCGGCGAGAGTCGGCAACAGGGCCGAGCCTCCGTATGAGACCAGAGGCAGGGGAATTCCGGTGATGGGCAGCACACCGATCACCGCGCCGATGTTGACGATCGCCTGGCCGGCGATCCACGCGACCGTGGCGGACGCGCACAACCGGATGAACGGGTCGTTGACCCGGGACGCGATTCTCAGCCCGGCGTACCCGAGCAGGCCGAACAGCGCCACCACCACGAGGGTGCCCATCAGGCCGAGCTCCTCGCCCAGGATGGAGAAGATGAAGTCGCTCTCCGCGTGCGGCACCCAGTCCCATTTCTGGCGGCTGCTGCCCAGGCCGAGCCCGAACCAGCCGCCCGACCCCATCGCGATCTGCCCCTGCGCCGCCTGGTAGCCCGAACCCTGCGCGTTCTCCCACACGTTGAAGAAGCTCGTGATGCGGTTCATCCGGTACGGCTCGACTTTGATCATGATGAGCGTGGCGAGGACCAGCAGCGACAGGATCCCGCCGAACAGCCGCAGCGGCGCGCCCACCACCCAGAGCAGGGCCAGGAAGATCATCATGAGCACGATCGTCGTGCCGAGGTCGCGGCCGAGCATGACCATGACCGCGATGATGGCCGTGCCCGGCATCAGCGGGATCAGCAGGTGCCGCCACTCGATCCGGCCGCCTCGGGCCTTCCTGGCGAGCAGATCGGCGCCCCACAGCGCCAGCCCGAGCTTGGCCGGCTCGGATGGCTGGAGATAGAACGGCCCGACCGCGATCCACCGCTGGGCCCCGAGCTGCTCCTGGCCGATGAAGATGACCATCAGCAGGCCGATGATCGAGATCGCCATCAGCGGATACCCCGCCAGCCGGAAGAACCGCTGCGGCAGCCGCGAGCACAGCCACATCAGAGGAATGCCGATGGCCGCCGAGAAGGACTGCTTGATGAACCAGTAGAACGGGTTGCCCGTCTTCTGCAGCGCCTCGATGCTCGACGCGGACAGCACCATCATCAGGCCGAGCGCCAGCAGCAGCGCGCTGCAGCCGAGCACCAGGTAGTACGACGTCAGCGGCCGGCTCAGCAGCTCGCGCAGGACCGCGAGCTGCATGCGCGCGAAGCCCGGCGCGCGCTGCGCTCCCGCCGCCCCCTCCGCCTCCTGGGCCTCCTGCGCCGTCACCGCTCCGCCAGTCGCTGTACGGCTCGCGCGAACGCCTCCCCACGCGCTCCGTAACCGGCGAACATGTCCAGGGACGCCCCGGCGGGGGCCAGCAGCACGGTGTCCCCTGGGGAGGCGAGCCGGGCGGCTTCGGTGACGACGCGGTCCATGACCCCAGTGTCTTGCCCGGGCACGTCCACCACCGGAACATTCGCCGCGTGTCGCGCCAGAGACTGCCGAATTCGGTCCCTGTCGGCGCCCAGGAGCACCGCTCCACGCAGGCGTGGCGCGGCCTGCCGGACGAGATCGTCGACGTCGGCGCCCTTCAGCTGCCCGCCCGCGATCCACACGACCGACGAAAACGCCGCCAGGGCGGCCGCCGCCGCGTGCGGGTTGGTGGCCTTGGAATCGTCCACGTAGTCCACCCCGGCCACCGTGGCCACGTGGGCGATCCGGTGCGGGTCCGGGACGAAGTCGGCGAGGCCGCGCCGTACGGCGTCCGCCGGCACCCCGTAGGCGCGCGCGAGCGCCGCGGCGGCCAGCGCGTTGGCGACGTTGTGCGGCGCGAACGGCTTGACGTCGGCCAGGCCGGCGAGCTCCTCGGCCGCGTGCACCGGGTCGTCGACGAAGGCCCGGTCGACGAGGAGGTCCTCCACCACGCCGAGCTGCCCCGGCCGGGGCACCGACAGCGTGAAGCCCACACAGCGCGGCCCAGAGGCGGCGTGTGTGCCCTCGCGGTACGGCTCGGCGAGACGGGTGGCCCACGGGTCGTCGGCGTTGTAGATGACGACTCCCGCGTTGGCGAAGATCCGGGCCTTTGCCGCGGCGTACTCCTCCAGCGACCCGTGCCAGTCGATGTGGTCGGGCGCCACGTTGAGCAGGGCCGCGGCGACCGGCCGGGGCCCGTGCCTTTCCGCGTCCTCGTTCGGGCCGCCCGGATCGCCGTGTTCACCCGCGATCTCATGCCGACTTCCGAGATCGCCGAAGGACCAGTGGAGCTGGAAGCTGGACAGCTCCACCGCCAGGACGTCGTACGGCTCCCGCACCGCCTCCACTATCGGTGTGCCGACGTTGCCGACGGCGAGGGCCTTGTGCCCGGCCGCGGTGAGGATCGCGGTCAGCATGCGCACGGCGGTGGTCTTGCCGTTGGTCCCGGTGAGCGCGAGCCAGGGGGCCGCGGAGCCGTCGGAGGCGCGCAGGTGCCAGGCCAGCTCGACCTCCCCGATCACCTGGATGCCCGCCCGGGCGGCGGCGACCAGGAGCGGATGGTCGGGCCGCCATCCCGGCGACGTGACGACCAGCGACGTCCCCTCTGGGAGCGACTGGTCGCCGAACCGGACGTCGACGCCGATGGCGGCGAGTTCCGCCGCGGCCTCCCGCTGGGCCGCCCCGTCCCGCGCCTCCAGGACGACGACGTGCTCGCCGCTCCCGGCGAGACCTCTCGCCGCGGCCTTGCCGGACACCCCCAGCCCGGCGATGACCACGGTCATATCCTGGGCATCCATTCCACGTAGAACAGGCCGAGACCGGCGGCGGCGCAGAGACCGGCGATGAGCCAGAAGCGGACGACGATGGTGGTCTCCGCCCACCCGCGCAGCTCGAAGTGGTGTTGCAGGGGGGCCATCCGGAAGACCCGCTTCCCGGTCAGCTTGAAGAAGCCGACCTGGATGATCACCGAAGTGGTGATGATGACCGGCAGGCCCGCCAGGATCGGCAGGAGCAGCTGGGTGCGGGTGGTCACCGCCAAGCCGATGATCACCCCGCCCAGGGCGAGCGACCCGGTGTCACCCATGAAGATCTTCGCGGGTGGGGCGTTCCACCACAGGAAGCCGACCAGCGCGCCGAGCACGGCCGCCGCGAGAACGGCGAGGTCGAGCGGATCGCGCACCCAGTAGCAGTTGGGGCCGAACGCGGTGGTCGTGCAGCTGTTGCGCAGCTGCCAGTTGCCGATCAGCACGTAGGAGGCCAGCACCACGCCGACCGCGCCCGACGCCAGGCCGTCGAGACCGTCGGTGAGGTTGACCGCGTTGGAGAACCCCACGATCAGGAAGAGCACCCAGAGGGTGAAGAACACCAGGCCGATGGAGGGCCCGATGTCGCGCAGGAACGAGATCCGCGTCTCGGCCGGGGTGATGAGGTAGGCGTTCGGGAACCGGACGACCAGGATCGCGAAGATCGCCCCCACGGCGAGCTGGCCGAGCGCCTTCGCCCCGCTGCGCAGGCCCAGACTGCGCTGCTTGTAGATCTTGATGAAGTCGTCGAGGAAACCGACGGCGCCCATCCCTGTCATCAGGAACAGCACCAGCAGCGCCGACGCGGTCGGCGACTCCGGCGTGGACGACAGCAGGGTCGTCAGGTGCGCGGTGAAGTATCCGATCAGCGCGGCGATCACGATCACGGTGCCGCCCATGGTCGGGGTGCCCCGCTTGTCGTAGTGCCCGGACGGGCCCTCCTCGCGGATGTTCTGGCCGTAGCCGCGCCGCGCGAACAGCCGGATCGCTAACGGCGTGCCGGCCATGGAGAGCAGCAGCGACAGGGCCGCGGCGATGAGGATGTTCCTCATCGGGCGTCACCCCCGAGGATCGCCGCGGCGACCCGTTCGAGCCCGGCCGCCCGTGGCCCCTTGACCAGCACCACGTCTCCGGGCGCGAGCCGGGCGGAGAGCTCCGCGGCGGCGGCCTCGGCGTCGGGGACGCACAGCGCGCCGGGGGCTCCGGCGAGGATCTGGCCGGCGTTCTCGCCCACGACGATCACGCTTTCCAGCCCGGCGCCGGCGGCGAGCCGCCCGACGCCCTCGTTCAGGACGGCGGCGTCCTCGCCGAGCTCGCGCAGCGAGGCGATCACGGCGAACCGCCGCCGATCCCGGCCGAGCACGGCGAGGCTCTCGAAGGCGGCCCGCATGGAGTCGGGGTTGGCGTTGTACGCGTCGTTGATCACGGTGACGCCGTCCGGCCGGTCGGTGACCTCCATCCGCCATCGGCTGCGCGGCTCCGCCTCCGACAGCTCCTGCGCGATGGTCGTGACGGGCAGACCCAGCTCGTGCGCCGCGGCGGCGGCGGCGAGCGCGTTCTCGACCGCGTGGGCCCCGTGCAGGCGCAGCCGTACGGGCGCGGCGCCGGACGGCGTCCGGAGCGTGAACGACGCGCGGCCGCGATCGTCCAGCGCCTCGTCCTCGGCGCGGACGTGCGCCTCGGCCGACCGGCCGAAGTAGGTCACCCTCGCCGTGGTGCGGGCGGCCATGGCCCGCACGAGCGGATCGTCGATGTTGAGCACGGCCACGCCGTCCTCCGGCAGGGATTCGACGAGCTCGCCCTTGGCCTGGGCGATCGCCTCCTTGCCGCCGAAGACGCCGAGGTGCGCGGTGCCGACATTGAGCACCACCCCGACGCGCGGCGGGGCGATCCCGGCCAGGTAGGCGATGTGGCCGATGTTCCGCGCGCTGAGCTCCAGGACCAGGAACCGGGTGTCCCCGTCCGCCTTCAGCACGGTCAGCGGGTGGCCGATCTCGTTGTTGTACGAGCCGACCGGCGCCACCGTGGGGCCGAGGCGGGCGGCGAGCCTGGCGAGCAGGTCCTTGGTCGTGGTCTTCCCGGCGGAGCCGGTCACGCCGACCACGGTCGCCTCGGGCAGGTCCGACACCACGGCGGTCGCGAGATCGGCCAGCGCCGCGACCACATCACCCACGATCACGGCGGGGGCCGCGACGGGCCTTGAGGCGATGACCGCGGTGGCGCCGCCCGCACAGGCCTGCTCGGCGAAGTCGTGCCCGTCGGCCCGCTCCCCCTTGATGGCCACGAACAGCGACCCCGGCTCGACCGCCCGCGAGTCGATCACGACGGGACCGTGGACCACCGCCCGCGGGTCGGCCATGCCGGTGAGGGCCCCCGAGGTGATCTCGGCGACCCGGGCCAGCGGCAACGGGATCATGCGTCTTTCCTGCTCTCTCTTCTTCTGATGGCTTCCGCGACGACCTGCCGGTCGTCGAAGGGGATGACGTCGCCCCCGACGTACTGACCCTGCTCATGGCCCTTGCCGGCCACAACTACCACATCTCCGGACTCGGCACCGGAGATCGCCAGATCGATGGCGGCGGCGCGGTCCGGCTCGACGATCACGTGGGCGCGCTCGCCGGGCGGCACCTTCAGGGCTCCGTCCAGCATCGCGGCCAGGATCGCGAGCGGGTCCTCGCTCCGCGGGTTGTCGCTCGTGAGAATAGCCACATCGGCCAGCCGGGCGGCGGCCTCGCCCATCATTGGGCGTTTGCCCCGGTCACGGTCACCGCCGCAGCCGAGCACGATCGTGAGGCGGCCCTCGGTCACGGCGCGCAGCGCGCTGAGGATCGACTCGACCGCGCCGGGCTTGTGGGCGTAGTCGACGATCGCCTGGAAACCCTCGGCCCCCGGCACCCGCTCCATCCGGCCGGGGACTCCGGTGAACATGCCGATGCCGTGCACCGCGGTCTGCAGCGGAATCCCGGCCTCGACCAGTGCCACCAGCGAGCCGAGGGTGTTGGCGATGTTGAACGGACCGGGCAGGGCCACCGAGGCGTCGGCCTCGATTCCGCCGGGGCCCACCACGCGGAAGGTGCTGCCGTCCGCGCCGAGGCGCACGTCCTGGGCCCGCCAGTGGGCCTCTACGGCGCCCTCGGCGGAGAACGTGGTCACCGGGATCTTGGCCAGCCCGGTCAGCTCGCGGCCGTGGGCGTCGTCGATGTTGACGACGCCGATCCGCGAGAACTCGGGGGTGAACAACCGCACCTTGGTGGCGAAGTAGTCCTCCAGGTCGCGGTGGAAGTCCAGGTGGTCTTGGGACAGGTTCGTAAATATCGCGACATCGTAGAAGATTCCGTCCACGCGGCCCAGAGCCAAGGCATGGCTGGAAACCTCCATGGCGGCGGCCGTGACGCCCTCCTCACGCATCAGGGCGAGCAACCCCTGCAGATCACTGGCCTCCGGAGTGGTCAACTCCGGGGTGATCCGCTGGTCGCCCGCCCGGATCTCGACACCGCCGATCAGGCCGGTCCGGTGGCCGGCCGCCCGCAGCCCCGCCTCCAGCAGGAACGTCGAGGTCGACTTGCCGCTCGTGCCGGTGACGCCGATGATCACGATATCGGCGGCCGGCCGGCCGTACACCCAGGCGGCGACCTGACCGAGCACCGCGCGCGGGTCGGGGACGACGAGCACGGGAAGGCCCGTCGCGGCTGCGGCCGGCGACCCCTCCTCGTCGGTGAGGATCGCCACCGCCCCCGCGGCCAGCGCGTCCCTGGAGAACTCGGCTCCGTGCGCGGACCTGCCCGGCAGCGCCACGTAGAGGTCGCCGCGCTGGATGCGGCGCGAGTCGATGGAGATGCCGGTCACGGCTCCGCGCGGCGCCCTCGCGCCGGGCGAGGGGACGGCCGAGGACGTGCCGATCAGGCCAGCCAGCCCGGAAAGCGGACGAGCCGGGACGGCCGCGGGACGCATAGAGGACGGGGGTCGCACGGCGAGAGCGTACCTTCCCCGGTCAGCGCTCGGCGCGAAGGACGACGGGAGGCGCCTTCGTGCCGGTCGGCGGTATCTTCCTGGTCTTCAACGCGAAGCTCATGACGTCCTTGAAGACGGGGGCGGCCACCATGCCGCCGAAGTGGCCCTTCTTCGGATCTTGGATGACGGCCAGGGCCATCAGGCGCGGCGCGTCGGCCGGTGTGAAGCCGACGAACGTCGCCGTGTAGCCGCAATACCCGCCACACTTCTCGTCATACCGCATCGCCGTGCCGGTCTTGCCCGCCACACGATAGCCCGGGATCGCCGCCTCGGTCCCGGTGCCGTCCCGGCCGACCGCCGCCTCCAGCATCCCGCTGATCTGCGTGGCGGTCCGCTCGCTGATGACCCTGGTCTGCCGGCCCGGCCGGGACGGGACCAGCCGCCCGTGCCCGTCGGTGGTCCCCGCGACGATCGAGGGAGTGATCCGCACCCCGCCGCTGGCGATCGTCTGGTAGACGCTGGCCATCTGCAGCGCGGTGACCGAGATGCCCTGGCCGTACGCGATGGTGCACCGCTGGCTGCCCGACCAGGCCTGCCACTTCGGCAGCAGCCCCGCCTGGTCGCCGGGGAGCCCGGCGCCGCTCGTCGAGCCGAACCCGAACGCCCGGAACATGTCGTACAGCCGCTGGCTGGTGATCCGCTGCCCGGCCAAGATCGTGCCGACGTTGCTGGACTCGGCGATGATCCCGGTGAAGGTGAGCGGCTCGGTCTTGTGCGGGTGCGCGTCCTTGATCACCCGGTCCGCGCACTGGATGTGATCGGGAACGTCGAAGACGGTCTCCGGGCTGACCGCGCCGGCCTCCAGGGCCGCCGCGGCGGTGATCACCTTGTTGGTGCTGCCCGGCTCGAACACCTCGGTCGCCGCCCGGTTGCCCCGGTCCACCTCCGACGTCGACTCCCAGTTGTTCAGGTCGACCTCCGGCGCGTTCGCCATGGCGATGATCTGCCCCGTCTTGACGTCCATGACGATCACGCTGCCGCTGCGCGCCTGGGTGGCGTTGACCTGCTTGGCGATCGCCTGCTGCGCGGCCCACTGGATGTCACGGTCGATGGTGAGGCGCACGTCCCGGCCCGCCACCGGCGCCAGCCGGGTGCTGCGGGTCATCGGGATGCGCTGGCCGTCCCGGCCGATCTCGATGCTCTGCTGGCCGTCCTGGCCCGCGAGAACCTTGTTGTAGGCGCTCTCCAGGCCCTCCAGGCCGTATCCGTCCCAGCCGACGAAGCCGATGAGCCCGCCCGCGAGGGTGCCGCCCGGGTACAGCCGGCGGTAGGTCACCTTGGACCCCACGCCCTTGAACCCGAAGCCCATGATCTTCCTGGCCCGCAGGGGCTCGACGTTCCGCGCGACGACGATGTACCGCATGTCGGTCTTGGCGAGCTTCGCCGCGATGTCTTCCTTGGTCTGGTTGAGCTCCATGGCCAGCGAGGTGGCGATGCGGTCCCGCTGGCCCGGGCTGACGTCGGCCGGGTCCACGTAGATCTCCCGGGCCTCCGTCGTGACCGCGAGCTCGTGGCCGCGAGCGTCCGTGATCGAGCCGCGCCGGGCGGGCAGCGTCTCCGGCTGCACGCGTTGCTGGGCCGCCTTCGCCCGCAGCACCTTGGAGTCCAGCCCCTGGAGCTGGACGAGCCGCCCCGCGAACAGCGACAGCACGAAGGCCATGCCGATCAGGCCGATGTTGATCCGCCGTGCCGGGTTGCCCAGGCGAAGCACGGCCGGTGGCCGCGGGGGCGGCGGCGGGGGCTTGCGTGGCCGTACCCCGACCGGCACTCGGCCGGACCGCGGCGCTGCCGGCCGGGCCCCCGCCTGCCCCGCCCCCCGGCTCTGCCCGGAAGCGGCACGCCGGGCGCTCTCCCCGGGTCCCGGCTCCCGGCCGGTACGCCGGGCACCCTCCGCGGGCTCCTTGCCCGTACGGCGAGAGCCGTCCGCCGGTCCGGTCTCCCGGCTGGTACGCCGAGCGCCTTCGGCGGGTTCCTTGCCGGTACGGCGGGGCTCGTCGGCGGGACGGTCGGAACGGCCCGGGGCACGCCCAGGGGTCCGGCCCGCGCCTTCGGGCCCGACGGGCTTCTCCGGGCGGCCGGTCCGGTCGGGGCGCGCGGGCTTCGCCGGGCCGTCGGAACGGCCGGGCCGCCCGCCGCCGGGCAGGCTCCTGCCACCGCCCGGCCCGCTGCGGGAGCCGTCACCACGCCCGCCGCCCTGTCCCCCGCCGCGTCCTCCTGGACCGCCGCGGCCGGGACCCGGAGGCCGGCCGCCGCCGTCTTTCACCGGACCGTGCCCTCCCCTTGGCCGGCGCTCATCGCGCGTCCGGGGCGGGACTGACGAACTTGGGCGGCGAGTCGTCCGGTGCCGCCCCCCTGCCCCGGGCCTGCTCGGCGATCGCCTCCGGCCCGGTCAGGTACATGACCTGCTTGTCGAGCTCCTCCGCCTGCTGGCGCAGCTCGTCGGTGCTCGCTCGCAGGTCGTTCAGCTCGAAGGAGTCCTGCGCCAGCACGGTGTTCAGCAGCAGCAGACTCACCAGGCCGCCGCACAGCAGCCCGACGACGAGCAGCACGAACGGCGCCCGCGGCGCGCGGCGTGTCCGCCCGGCCACCGGCTGGGCTCCGGACGCGTCGACGGCGCGCTGGGCGACCGGCTTCGGCTTGGCGGCCGCCGGCCTGGGCGCACCCGGCTTGGGCGGGGCGGCGACGGGCTTGGGCGGGGCAGTCGTCTGCTCGCCCGCATCCGGGGTGATCGCGGGCGCGAGATCCCGCGCTCGCGACACGGCACCGGTGACCGCCGCCTGGGGGCCGGACTCTGTGGCGGCACGGTTCACGACGCGTCTGCCGGTTCCCCGCCGGGTGCCTCTCTCGGACCCCTCACGGGTGACACGGCCGCTGCTGGCCGGTGTCGCCACCGCCGCCACGCGCGCGGACGCGCGCCGCCCCGCCTGCCTGCTCTCCTGATCTGCGTCCATTCCTGTGCTCATCCCTGGCGGATCCTCTCTGCCGCCCGCAACCGGGCCGAGGTCGCCCGCGGGTTGCGGGCCACCTCGTCGTCATCGGGGAGCTCTGCTCCCCTCGTCAGAAGGCGGAACCGTGGCTGGTGTTCCTCCAGCGGGACGGGCAGCCCGGGAGGGCCGGTGTCCCTGGTTCGCGCCACGAGGACCTGCTTGGTGAGCCGGTCCTCCAAGGAGTGGTAGGCGAGCACCACCACGCGCCCGCCCAGCGCGAGCGCGTCGAGTGCGGCGGGCAGCGCCCGCTCAAGCGCGGTCAGCTCCTCGTTCACCTCGATGCGCAACGCCTGGAACGTTCTCTTGGCGGGGTTGCCCCCGGTCCGCCTCGTCGCGGCGGGAATCGCCTGCCTGACGAGATCGGCGAGTCGTTTGGTTGAAGTTATGGGCTCTTTGAACCGTTCCTTTGCGATAAGGCCGGCGATCCGGGACGCGAACCGCTCCTCCCCGTAGTCACGGAGGATCCGCGTCAACTCCGCCACGGAGTAGGTGTTCACCACCTGCTCAGCGGTGAGCTCCTGGTCCCGGTCCATCCTCATGTCGAGCGGAGCGTCATAGGAGTACGCGAAGCCGCGCTCCGCCTCGTCCAGCTGCGGAGAGGAGACGCCCAGGTCGAACAGCGCGCCGTTCACCTCGGGCCGCCCGATGTCGCGGAGGATGCCGGCCAGTTCGTCGGAGACCGCCCGCACGATGGTGACGCGCTCCGCGTAGGGCGCGAGCCGCGCGGTGGACCGCTCGATGGCGGTCGGGTCACGGTCGATGCCGACCAGATGCAGCGAAGGGTGCGCCGCGAGGAGTGCCTCCGCATGCCCGCCGAGGCCGAGATTGGCGTCGACGACGACCGGATCGGGCCCGGCGAACGCGGGAGCCAGCAGCTCCAGCACGCGATCAAGCATGACCGGAACGTGACCGCCCGGCTTTTCGGCATCTTCGTACAACGCTTCCAACCCCCAATTCGCCGCTTCAAGCTCGCGGATACGCGGCTGCCGCCGGTGACGCCCCACTGGGTCCCCCACCCCGGGGCGGCCCTCCTTGAGAGCCGACCCGTCCGGCCAGGTCCCCATCCGCGTCGCCGACCGCGGAACCTGACACCGGGGAAGGTGCATCAGCTGCCGCTGGGAGCGGGTGGAGACCTCGCCGAACGTCACCGACGGGTCTTTCCTGATCTCAGAACGGCTGAGATCAGTTGTCATGGATTCACAGGACTCCGGGCAGCACCTCCTCCGACAGGTCGGCGAACGCCTGCTCCTGATCGGCCAGATAGGTCTCCCACGCCTGGGCGTCCCAGATCTCCAGCCGCGTGTTGGCTCCGATGACCACGCAGTCCCGGTCGAGCCCCGCGTACTGCCTGAGACTCGATGGGATTGTGATCCGCCCCTGCTTGTCCGGCGTCTCGTCGGACGCGCTGGCGAAGAAAACGCGGCTGTAGTCGCGGACCGCCTTGGCGGTCACCGGCGCGGTGCGCAGAGCCTGGGTGATGCGCTGGAACTCCTCTACGGGGAAGACGTAGAGGCAGCGCTCCTGGCCCTTGGTGATCACAAGACCCTCCGCCAGCTCCTCGCGATACTTCGCCGGCAGGAACAGCCGTCCTTTGTCGTCAAGGCGCGGCTGGTGGGTGCCGAGGAACACCGGCCCCACCTCCCGTGCCTTGCGGAGCGCCTAGCGCTGAAGCCCCTGCCCTCCACTGCGCACCACCATACTCCACTTCTCCCCACCGTCAACTGATTCAAACCGTATAGGCATCCCGTTTCGGCCGTGTTTCCGCAGGTCAGCGAAGGTGGTGCGGAGTGGGGCGGGTACGGCCCACTCCGCCGCCATGGGCGTGTCGGACCATTCGCCGGGTACGGCGAAGCCCTTCCGAATAGCCCTTCCGAGAACGTGCCGGGGACGTGCCCGAGATGAAGTGGAGGAAAGTGGTACGCCCTCTGTCACGGGATTCGCACCTGCGCGCCACCTGAACGAGAAGTCGTCTGAAGAAACTGAGCACTTCGCGAGGATTTCTGGACAAAGTCGCCCAGGAACTCCAGGAGTCGTAGGGTCGGTAGACAGATGAAAAAGAAATGCCGAACGCCCCGTTCCCGGGGGCGCACCCTCATGGAGGCCTGGTGGCAGTAACACCCGACGTCGCCCATGACGCGGGAAACCGGCTCGAGGATCTGGTCGACACCGCACACCGGATCCGCCACGCGATCGAATCCGTGATCGAGGGCAAGAGCGACGTGGTCCGCCTCACGCTCACCGTTCTGCTGGCGGAGGGCCACCTCCTCATCGAGGACGTGCCGGGCGTCGGCAAGACGATGCTCGCCAAGGCGCTGGCCCGCTCGATCGACTGCCCGGTCCGGCGCGTGCAGTTCACTCCCGACCTGCTGCCGAGCGACATCACCGGGGTCAGCGCGTACAACCAGCAGACGCGGGAGTTCGAGTTCAAGCCGGGCCCGGTCTTCGCCAACATCGTCGTCGGCGACGAGATCAACCGCGCCTCCCCCAAGACGCAGTCCGCGCTCCTTGAGTGCATGGAGGAGCGTCAGGTCACCGTCGACGGCGTCACCTACCGGCTCGACTCGCCGTTCATGGTCATCGCGACCCAGAACCCGATCGAGATGGAGGGCACCTACCCGCTGCCCGAGGCGCAGCGCGACCGCTTCACCGCCAAGATCGCGATGGGCTACCCGGAGCCGACCGCCGAGCTGGAGATGCTCGACGTCCACGGCGCCTCGCAGCCGCTGGACAAGCTGGAGCCGGTGGCGACGACCGCCGAGGTGCAGCGGCTCATCGAGGCGGTGCGCGCCGTCTACGTCTCCCAGCCGGTGAAGAAGTACGCCATCGACGTGATCACCGCCACCCGGCACTCCCCCGACTTCCGCCTGGGCGCCTCCCCGCGCGCCACCCTGCATCTGGTGCGCGGCGCCCGGGCGCACGCCGTGCTCGCGGGCCGCGACTACGTGATCCCGGACGACCTCCAGGACCTCGCCGTACCCGTGCTCGCGCACCGTCTCCTGCCCAGCCTTGAGGCCCAGGGCCAGCGCAGGCATCCCGAGCAGGTGATGGCCGAGCTGATCCGCCGCGTTCCGGTGCCGGACACGAAATGACCAGGCCGGTTCCGCCCGCGATCTCAGCCCGGGGGATGAGACCGCCGTACCGCGCCGTGAGCCCCCGCCGACAGGTGGGATCGCCGGGATCGCCCTGTTCCCGCGCGATCTCGTCCCGGCCGCAGGATCGCCCGTGATGACCGGGCTCAGGGCACTGACATCGCGGGGGCGGTCCTTCGTGGCCTCCGGGATCGCGGCGCTGCTCTGCGCCTTCGCCCTCGGGGAACACGACCTGCTCCGGGTCGCCGTGCTCATCGTGGCGATGCCTCTCCTGTCGGCCATGGTGGTGGCCCGCACCCGCTACCGGCTGAGCTCGGCCAGACGTCTCGACCCGTCCAGGGTCGAGGTGGGCAACGACGCCACGGTCACCCTGCGGCTGGAGAACGTCACCCGGCTGCCGACCGGCCTGCTGCTCGTCGAGGACACCCTGCAGTACGCGCTGGGCACCCGGCCGCGGTTCGTCCTCGACCGGGTGGAGTCACGCGGCGTCCGCGAGATCGATTACAAGGTCCGCTCCGACCTGCGGGGACGCTTCCCGGTAGGCCCGCTGTCGGTCCGGATCACCGACCCGTTCGGGCTGGTCGAGCTGGCCAGATCGTTCACGGTCGTCGACACCCTGGTGGTCACCCCGGAGGTGATCCCGCTCCCGCACGTGCGCCTGTCCGGCGAGTGGACGGGCGGGGGCGACACCCGTACGAGATCGGTGGCGGCCGCGGGCGACGACGACGTGGCGCCGCGCGAATACCGTCAAGGCGACGACCTGCGGCGGGTGCACTGGCGGTCCACCGCTCGGCACGGCGAGCTGATGGTGCGCCGCGAGGAGCAGCAGTGGCAGAGCAGGGGCGCGCTCCTGCTCGACACCCGCAGGCACGCCCACCGCGGGGAAGGCCCGCGGTCCTCGTTCGAGGTGGCGGTCTCCGCGGCGGCGTCGATCGGCGTCCACCTCGCCCACGAGGGGCTGGGCCTGCGCCTGGTCACCGACCAGGGACCGCAGCACCTGACGGACAGCGGCCTTTCGTGGTCGCTGCTCGACACGCTCGCGGTCGTACGGCAGAGCCCGGCGCGGTCCCTTGAGCACGGGGTCGCCGCGCTCCGCCAGGGCGGCGGCGACGGCCTGATCGTGGCCGTGCTCGGGTCGATCGACATCGAGGAGGCCCAGGCCCTGGCCCGGCTGAGGCACCCCGGCGTCACCGGCGTCGCGGTGCTGCTCGACGTGGCCGCCTGGGACCGGTTCCCCGACGAGTCCGCCGAGGCGGCGCAGGCGGCGCTGACCCAAGGCGGGTGGCGCGTGCTGCGCCTGCCCGCCGGGGCCTCCATCGCCTCCGTCTGGCCCGACGCTGCCTACAACAGGAGCGCCGCATGAAGCTGCCCATGGCGTCGGGACTGGCCACAGGCGCGGTCATGGTCACGCTCTATCCCCTCTTCAACGGGGGCTCCTGGTTCTGGGCGAGCCTCGGCGCCGTCCTGGCGACGACGGCCGTGGGTGTGCTGTCGACCCGCCTGGGCGTCTGGGGATGGCTGGTTCCGCCGGCCATGCTGGTCACCCTGTGCGTCTACATGACGGCCACGTTCACGGCGGACGAGGCATGGGCACGGGTGATCCCCACGAAGGACTCCCTCCTGGGGCTGGCCGGGCTGATGGCCGAGGGATTCGGCGACGTCCAGCGGTTCGCCGCCCCCGTCCCCGCGAATCCGGGCATCAGCCTGCTGACCGCGGCCGGGGTGGGGCTGATCGCCGTCCTGGTCGACCTCTTCGCCGTACGGCTGCGCAAGGCGGCCCTGGCCGGGCTGCCCCTGCTCGCGCTCTTCACCGTGCCGGCCGCGGTGATCACCGAGCCGATCGCGTGGCCGGCGTTCGCCATCGGCGCCATGGGATATGTCGGGCTGCTCGTGGCCGACGGGCGGGAGCGGCTCGGCCACTGGGGCCGGGCGGTGCTGGTGCGCAGGTCCAGGGTCACGACCAGCGGGACGACGGCCGACACGGGCCGGCTCGCGCTGTCCGGCAAACGGGTCGGCGTCACGGCGATCGCGCTGGCGATCCTGCTGCCCGCGCTGATCCCGGCGCTGGCGCCGGCGCCCCTGTTCGGCTTCGGGGCCGGCAACGGCTCCGGCACCGGCGGCAACAACATCGGCATCCCGGACGCGATCGCGAAGCTCAGCGGGCAGCTCACCCAGCAGCGGAACGACACCGTGCTCACCTATGCCAACAGCGACGATCTGCCTCGCTACCTGCGGATCTACTCCTTGGACATCTTCGACGGGCAGAAGTGGACGCTCAGCCCGCTCAAGGGCCGCCCGGAGGACCGGGTGTCGGACGGGCCGCTGCCGCCGGCGCCGGGGCTCGCCGCCGGCATCCCGGTGAAGCGCGTGGAGAGCCGGATCACGGTGAGCGACGAGATCGAACAGCTCAGGTTCCTGCCCCTGCCGTATCCGGCGACGCAGGTCGACGCCGACGGCGACTGGCGGGCCGACCAGGCCTCCCTGATGGTGTTCTCCACCCGGGACGAGGCCGCCGGGCTCGAATACGGGGTGGTGAGCGGCGAGCCGCAGCCGACCCGGGCCCAGCTCGATCAGGCGCCCATGCAGCCCGACGGCCGCTACACCAGGCTGCCCGACGGCATCGACCCGCGGGTGGGCGAGACGGCGATGCAGGTCACCCGTGGGGCGGCCACGCCGTACCAGAGCGCGATCAAGCTCCAGCAGTGGTTCACCAAGGGTGGCGGGTTCACCTACAGCCTGCGGAGCAAGAGATCGGGCGGTGACGCGCTGTCGCGCTTCATCCTCTCCGACCGGGCGGGCTACTGCGAGCAGTTCGCCAGCGCGATGGCCGTGATGGCGCGCATGCTGGGCATCCCCGCCCGGGTGTCCATCGGCTACACGGGCGGCACGAAGATCGGCGATTCCTGGTCCGTCCGGACCCATGACGCGCACGCGTGGCCCGAGCTCTACTTCGCGGGCGTCGGGTGGCTGCGGTTCGAGCCCACGCCCGCGGGTGTGGCGGGGCAGGGCACGGCCAGGGTGCCGCAGTACTCGCTGCCGGTGATTCCCACGGCGAGCCCCACGGGTGGGCCGGCGGCGGCCTCGGCACCGGGCGCGGACAGCCCGGGCGAGCCGAACTCCGCGGCCCGGCGCAACCCCCGCCAGGTGGACCGCGACCTCGGCGGCGTCCCCGTCGCCGCCGACCCCGGCCTGCCGGTGTCCGCCAAGGTCGGCATCGGCCTGGGCGTGACCCTGCTGCTCACACTTCTCCCGGCCGTCGCGCGGCTGCTGGTGGTGTTCCGGCGCCGCCGTACGTTGAGGCGGGCCGCGGCCGGGGCGCCACCGCCCGGAAGTCCCGGCGGGCCGGAGTCCGGTGTGGCTCTAGGGGCGGCGGGGGCTGCGCCGGGAGAAGCGGCGACGCGCGCCGTTCCGGCCGTGGAGGCGGCCTGGGCCGAGCTGTGCGACACGCTGATCGACCTGGGCATGCCCCGGCATCCGGACGAGAGCCCGCGGGCGCTGGCCCGGCGGCTGACGGAGCGGTACGAGTTCGACGCCGGGACGGCGGCGGCGGTGGCGCGGATCGCCACGGCGGAGGAGCGTCTCAGATACGCCCCCACCCCCGGCTCCTCCGGCCCGCCCGCCGGCGATCTCCGGATCGTACGGCGCGCCCTCGCGGCCACGGTGTCGAGGCGACGGAGGGTCGGCGCGGTGCTGGCGCCCATGTCGACGCTGCTGCGGCTGCGGGCGCTCGGCGAGCGACTCCTGGACGGTTTCGACCTGCTGGAGAACATCCGGCTGCGGCCACGCCGGAACGATCACGTGAGTGGACCCGCCGAGGAACGCCGCGTCCTCGTCGAGTCACGACGCCAGGTCGTGTGACCGCTCAGCGCTCGTCGTTGCGACGGCGCCAGCGCTCCTCCATGCGTTCCATGAACCCCTGGCGCTTGGGGCGGCGGCCGGCCGGCTGAGCGGTCGCGGTCTCACCGCCGAACCCGTTCATGCGTTTCCAGCTGGACAGGCCCCACAGACAGGTAGCCAGCATGACCACGAAACCGGCGACGCCGAGCGGAATCTGAGCGGCGACGGCGCCGACCATCAGCAAGACGACACCGAGGGCGAAGCCAATGGAGGCCTTCACCAGGCGGCGCTTGTAGTGGCTGCGCGGATCACTGATCCGGACGGTATTGGCCCACTTCGGGTCCTCGGCATAGAGGGCCTGCTCGATCTGGTCGAGCAAGCGCTGCTCGTGCTCAGACAGCGGCACGGCGCCTCCCAAGGACGGCCCCATTTCGGGGAAGACGGCAACGGACGACTCGGGGTGTCCGAACCTCGCGGTCGGTTATCCCCAGAATACGAGGCTGTAGACGTGGGCGAAAGAAAACGTCCAACGCGGTCCAAACCGGAGGTGAAGTCATAGATCCATTGGACCAAACGGTCGCTGAACGAGTGACGCCGGGCGGACCGCGTCGGGGCCGAACCGCTGGATCGCCTTGTCCATCGCCTGTTCCGCCTCCCGCCAGCCCGTCTCTCGCTCTCCGAGGCTGAGCTGACGGGTCGCCGTGCCCGACTCGCGAAGATTTTCCATTCGTACTCCCACCAGCCTGAGACGCACCCGTTCGAGCCCGGCCGCCTCGTAGAGCTCGCACGATGTGGCGAAGATCTCCTTGGCGACGTCGGTCGCCTCACGTAGGGTGCGCGACCGGGTGATCGTCGTGAAGTCGGCGCGGCGCAGCTTCACGCTGACCGTCCGGCCGACGTATCCGCCGGCGCGCAGCCGGGCCGCGACCCGCTCCGACAGCCGCAGCAGCTCCCTCTTGACGACCTCGGGATCGTCCACGTCATGAGAGAACGTCTCCTCGTTTCCGATGCTCTTGTCCGGAGTGTGCGGAACGACCCGGCGCTCGTCCCACCCCCAGGCGAGAGCGGAAAGATGGGCGCCCACGGAGCCGAACTCGCGCTGGAGCGTGGAGACCGGCACGTTGGCCAGGTCGCCCACGGTCCTGATGCCGAGCCGGACGAGAGCCTGCTCGGTGCGCTCCCCCACACCCCACAGCGCGGCGACGGGCAGCGGATGGAGGAACTCCACCACCCCGTCCGCCGGGACGACCAGCAGGCCGTCGGGCTTGCACTGGCGGGAGGCGAGCTTGGCCACGAACTTGCTGCCAGCCACACCGACGGAGCAGGTGATGCCGTAGCGCTCCGCGACCTGCTCGCGGATCATCCGGGCGATCGCGGCGGGCCGGCCGAGCCTGCGCCTGGCCCCACCCACGTCGAGGAACGCCTCGTCCACGGAGAGGGGCTCCACCTCAGGGGTGATCGACTGGAAGATCTCCATGACGCCCGCGGAGATCTGGCCGTACTTGCCGTGACTGGGCGGGATGACCGTCGCCTGCGGGCAGATCCGCCGGGCCCGCGTCATCGGCATCGCCGAGTGCACGCCGAACCGCCTGGCCTCGTACGTCGCGCTGAGCACCACCCCGCGCGCCCCCGGAGCTCCGACGATGACCGGGGTGCCCCGCAGCTCGGGACGGGCGAGCAGCTCGACGCTGGCGAAGAAGGCGTCCATGTCCACGTGCAGGATCGGGCAGCCGCTGTCGTCGGCGAACTCCCCTCCACGCGCCTGTGGCGTGCGTGGAAGCAGCTGGTCACGGGACACGAAACAACCCTACCCGAACACGGTTCTACATATCTTAAATCAGACTTCTCGGACTACTGGGATTGCCCGTCCTGTCTGTCCTGCAGGTGCCTACTCGTTCCACTTGGTCTACTTGTAGGCGATGACGTGCAGCTGGGTCGCGATGTCACGCAGAACCGGGTGAGTGGCGGCCGACTGCTCCAGCGCGATCAGGCCGTCCGGGTCGCCCTCGGCGAGCATGCCGGGCACCAGATCGGCGAAGATCCGCACGCCGTGCACATCGCCGACGGTGAATCCGGCCTTGGCCAGCAGGTCGGCGAGCGACTCGCCGGTGAACCTGCGCGGGGTCGGGTCCCGGTCGCCCCAGCGGCCGGCCGGATCGGCCAGCACGTGACGCGCCTCGCCGAAGTTCCCGGCCAGCGAGCGGTGGATGGCGGTGGCGACCGGGTTGGCGGCGAGCACGCTGAGCACCCCCTGCTCGCGCAGGACGCCGCCGACGGCCGCGAGCGCGCCCGCCGGGTCCTCGACGTACTCCAGGACGCTGTGACAGAGCACCAGGTCGACGCTGTCCGGCGCCAGGAGGTCACCGAGATCGGCCGCGTCACCCTGCAACCCCTTGACGCTCACGCCCGTCTCGGCGGCCCGCCGCTCCAGCGCGGCCAGGGAGTCCGGCGTGGGATCGACCACGGTGACGGCGTGTCCCAGCTTGGCGAGGGGTACGGCGAAGCCGCCCGTGCCGCCACCCGCGTCCAGGATGTCCAGGATCTCGCGTCCGGTGGCGGCCTCTCGCTCGGCCAGGACCGCGCGAAGCGCGTCCCAGACGACTGTCTGCCGCGTGGCGTCACGCAACTTGGCCCCCTCTTCGTGTACGGCTTCCGCCAGCCTAACGTGAGGCGGGAGTCGTACGAGGACGGACGGGCTCAGAGCGACAGCGAAGGCTTGAGTTGCTTGAACCGGGCGAGGAGGCCGTTGACGAACTGCGGCGACTCGTCGGTCGACAGCTCACCCGCCAGGTGCACCCACTCGCTGATGACCACGCCCTCGGGCACCTCCTGCGACCAGAGCATCTCGTAGGTGCCCCCACGCAGGATGTTCCGGTCGACGGCCGGCATGCGCTCGAGCGTCCAGCCCTCGGCGTAGGTCGAGATGAGCTCGTCGATGCGGACCCGGTGCCGGGCGACGCCCTCGACCAGGGCGGCCGTGTACTCGTTGACGGGCGGCTCGGACCGCTCGACGCGCTCGGCGAGCACGCTCAGCGGGCTCACCTCACGCGCCTCGGCCTCGAAAAGGATGTCCAGCGCACGCCGTCGGGCCTTACCCCGAGCCGACACCTCAGGCCCGACCGAGGTATTCGCCGCTGCGGGTGTCGACCTTGACCTTCTCACCGGTCGTGATGAAGAGCGGGACCTTGATCTCGGCGCCGGTCTCCAGCTTGGCGGGCTTGGTGCCGCCGGTGGAACGGTCGCCCTGCAGCCCGGGCTCGGTCTCCGCGATGGTCAGCTCGACGGCGGCCGGAAGGTCGACGTAGAGCACGTTGCCCTCGTTGATCGCGACCGTGGCGAGCATGTTCTCCAGCAGGTAGTTGGCGGCGTCGCCGAGCGCGACCCGGGAGACGTGGAGCATGTCGTAGGTCTCGGTGTCCATGAAGACGTAGTCCTCGCCGTCGAGGTACGAGTACTGCATCTCGCGCTTGTCGACGTTGGCCACCTCGACCTTGACGCCGGCGTTGAAGGTCTTGTCCACGACCTTGCCGGACATGATGTTCTTCAGCTTGGTGCGGACGAACGCGCCGCCCTTGCCGGGCTTGACGTGCTGGAACTCGACGACGGTCCAGAGTTCACCGCCGTCTAGCTTGAGCACCAGTCCGTTCTTCAGGTCGTTCGTGGTCGCCACGTGCTTCTCCTGCGTGCGGCCGCTCTAGATGACGAGCAGCTCCTTGGTCGTCAGTGTGAGGAGCTCCGGCCCGTCGGCACGCGTCACCAGCGTGTCCTCGATGCGCACACCGCCCCTGCCCGGCAGGTAAACCCCTGGCTCGACGGTGATCGGAACTCGATCCTCTAGTCTACCGGTCTTACCAGGGCCGAGGAACGGCTCCTCGTGGATCTCCAGACCCACGCCGTGCCCCAGGCCATGGCCGAACCGCTCGGAGTATCCCGCCTCGGCGATGACGTGCCGGGCGGCGGCGTCCACGTCGTGCGCGGACGCCCCCGGCCGTACGGCATGGCGGCCCGCCCGCTGCGCGTGGCGTACCAGCTGGTAGAGGTCCCGCTGCCACACGGCGGCGCGGCCGACCGCGACGGTGCGGGTCATGTCGGCGTGGTAGCCGTCGTACCGGGCGCCGAAGTCCATGGTCACGAGGTCCCCGGCCTCGATCGGGCGGTCCGTCGGCGAGTGGTGCGGGATCGATCCGTTGGGGCCGCTCGCCACAATGGAGTCGAAGGCCGGCTTCTCCGCCCCCAGCTCCACCATCTGGAACTCCAGCCATCGGGCGATCTCCCGCTCCGTCACACCGGCCCGGATTCGCCCGAGGACCAGCGCGAACGCCTCATCGGTGATCTCACAGGCCCGGCGCAGGGCCTCGATCTCCCGCTCGTCCTTGACCGATCTGAGGCCCTCCACGAGGCCCGTGACGGCCGGCAGCACTTCACGGCCCGCCGCCCGACCCGCCGCCTGACCCTCCGCATGGCCGTTCGCGCCGGTCCCGCTTCGCCGTCCGGCCGCGATGTCGTCGCGGATCATCGCTTCGAGCCGCCGGTACGCCGCCACGGACATGTCGTGCGCCTCGACCGCCACGCGTTCGGCGGCACCTGCGACCAGGGCGCCGGCCACATCGCGCTCCTCGATCGACCGCACATCGGGACAGACGCGCCGGGCCGTCTCGATGTAGCGGGAGTCCGTGGCGAGGACCGCGTCCCCGTCCACGGTGACGAGCACCGCGGCGTTCGAGCTGGACAGGCCGGTGAGATAGCGCACGTTGACGGGCCGGGTGACGAGCAGCGCGGTCACATCATGCTCCGGCAACGCTGCGGCGAGCCGTGCCCGGCGCGCGGCGAACGTCATATCGTCTCCTTCGCCCTCAGGGACGGACTCTACGCCGGGCTTGACCATGATCCCGCAATAGGTTAGGAAGCTTTACGAACTAAGGAGTCGGGTGCCGATGAGATCACGAGCGGCAGCGGTGGCCGCTCTCGCCGCCGTCGTCCTGGCCACCGGGGGCACGGCGGCGGCGGAGCCCAAGGTCGCCGGACTGATCCGGGTGGACCAGGTGGGGTTCGCCTCCGGCGAGGAGAAGCACGCCTACCTGATGACGACCGCACCCGCCCCCGGCGTCGCCTTCACCGTCGTGGACGGGCGTGGACGGACCGTGCTCACCGGCCACGCGGGTGGTGACCGGGGCAAGTGGAACGACCGCTACCGCCACGTCTACGATCTCGACCTCACCGCCCTGCGCGACCCAGGCGGATACACGATCAGGTCCGGCGGCAGGACCTCGCCGCCCTTCCGGATCGGCACGGGCTTCGGCGGCACCGCCGGGAAGGCGGTCACCTTCTTCCAGAGCCAGCGCGACGGCGCCCACGTGATCCCCGGCGAGCTGAAGCGCCGGGCCGGCCACCTGGGCGACCGAAGGGCGACGGTCTACGAGTGGCCGACGTTCGCGGGCCCGGACACCGATGAGTTCGACTCGGTGCCGCACGCGTTCGGCCTGGCCGCCACCTCGCGGCTCTACCGCTCCTTGACGGGCGACCGTTCGTACGACGCCTTCGGCACCCAGCAGCGCAACTGGGTCTTCGGCGCCAACCCGTGGGGTGTGTCCTTCATGGTCGGCGCCGGGAAGAACTTCGTCCGCTGCCCGCACCACCAGATCGCCAACGTCAACGGCCGCCGAAACGGTCGCTGAGGCCGATCACCGCTGGGTCCGGTCACCCGCGCGACGAGCGGCGAAGAGGCGTTGTCCTCGTCGATTCGCTCCGCCACCGCGTCGTAGACCTTGCGGAGGCTCTCGGCGAGCGCACGCGCACCGTCCAGGTCGATGTCCACACTCCGAGACGCCCGCACCTGATCATCTTGGGAAGCAGTCATGCTCCCCATCATGGTCAACAGGCGGGCGATGTGGGCTGAGCATCCCCGTACTCAATCGGATGCGGGGGAGGTTAGGCCGCCAGTTCCCTGATCGTCTCGATGAGCTTGACGCGGTCCTCGTGGGTGCCCGCGAACGGCGCGACGTTGATCGTGGTGACCCCGGCCTCCCGCATCGCGGCGATCCGCTCCCGGACATGACCTTCGGTGCCGACCAGCGACATCTTCTCCAGCAGCTCGCGGGGCACGAGCGCGGCGGCCTCGTTCTTCTTGCCCTCCAGGTAGAGATCCTGGATCTGCTCGGCCTCCTTCTCGTAGCCGTAGCGACGGGCCAGGTCGTTGTAGAAGTTCTTGCCCCTGGCGCCCATGCCTCCGATGTAGAGCGCGGCCATCGAGCGGCCGAAGTCCAGGATGTCGTCCACGTCGTCGCCGATCGCAAGGACGGCCTGCGCGATGACGTCGAGCTCCCCGAGCGACGGGTCGCGCCTGGCCTTGCCGGCGGCCAGTGACGGGCCCCAGACGTCGGCGGCCTTCTCGGGCATGAAGAAGATCGGCTCCCAGCCCTCGGCGAGCTCGGCGGTGAGCTCGACGTTCTGCGGCCCGATCGCGGCGATCACGATCGGGATGCGATCGCGCACGGGATGGTTGATCATCTTGAGCGGCTTGCCGAGGCCGGTCCCGCCCTCCAGCGGCATCGTGTAGTGCTTCCCCGAGTATTCGAGCTTTTCCCTCTTCCAGACCTTGCGGCAGATCTCGACGATCTCGCGGGTACGGCCCAGCGGCGCGTTGTACGGCACGCCGTGGAAGCCCTCGATGACCTGCGGGCCCGAGGCGCCCAGGCCCAGCGTGAACCGCCCGTCGGAGACGTAGTCCAGGCCGGCGGCGGTCATCGCGAGCAGGGTGGGGGTGCGGGAGTAGATCGGCAGGATGCCGGAGGCGATCTGGAGGCGCTCCGTGCGGGCGGCGATGTATCCCATCTGGCTGACCGCGTCGAAGCTGTAGGCCTCGGGCACGAAGACGACGTCCAGCCCGGCCTTCTCATAGTCGGCCAGCTCGGCCACGGTCTCCTTGAAGCCCCCCGCGTAGTTGAGGGCCATTCCGATGCGCATTCCGCACTCCTCCCGGACCGAATGTTATTCCGTTTCCTCGGCAATCAGAGGCTACCGCCACACTCTCCGCAGCGATATGGCGGCTCGAAGCGGTGCACGGGAAGCCTTTCCGCTCCGTAGAATTGCCCCTTCCTGCGGGGGAGGAGCGGTTCGTGCTGAGAGGGTCGGTCATCGTTCTCGCGACGGCGCTGGCCGGGGTTCTGGCGGGGCACCGGCTCCTGCCCGACTTCGGCGGCGTCGCCCCCGTGGTGGAGAGCGTCCTGCCCTGGCTCGGCCTGGCCGTACCCGTCCTGCTGGGCACCGCCGTCGCCCGGCGCTCCCGGAGCGCCACCGTCGTGTCCCTGGTCCCCGCCATGGTGTGGGCCGCGATGTTCGGTCCGGCCGTCCTGCGGACGCCGCCGGGAGGCCCGAGCGACCTGTCCGTGGTGACGCTGAACGTGGGCGCGGCCAACACCGAGCCGGTGAAATCGGTGCGCGCCGTAGTGGCGGGCCGGGACATCGTCGCGCTGGAAGAGCTGACCGGCGACGCCATGACGGAGGTCCGGCGGACGCTCGGCGAGCGGTACCCGCACCACTACACGGTCGGCACGGTCGGCCTCTGGAGCCGCTATCCGCTGCGGAACGGCGCCAGGGTGGACGTGGGCCTCGGCTGGCCACGCGCCCTGCGCGCGGTCGTCCAGGCCGGCAAGGCCGACGTGACCGTCTACGTCATGCATCTCGCCTCGGCCCGCCCCGGCGAGACGAGCCGGCGCGACGAAACGCTCGCCGCCGCCGAGAAGATGATCGCCAAGGACTCCAGCCGGCGGTTGCTGCTGCTCGGCGACCTCAACACCGCCACCACCGACCGGCACCGCCGGGGCCTCGTGCCGCCGCTGACCGACGCCCAGCAGGCGGCGGGCGAGGGGTTCGGCTTCACCTGGCCGTCGGAATTCCCGATCACGAGGCCCGACCACATCCTCTACCGCGGCCTGGACGCGACCACCGCCGGAGTCGAGCAGGCCCCCGGCAGCGACCACCGCGCCGCCGTCGCCGAACTGCGCCTCTGATTCACCTCCCGGAACGCGCGCCGCCGTGGAAGGCACCGCGCCGTGGAAGGCACCGCGCCGAGGACGGAATCGCGCCGGGGAAGGCCCTATGGCCGGTGCGCCGGATTCCCTTGTCGTGGCGACGTCAGGTCAGGCGCAGGGCGCCGCCACTCAGCCGCTCGAGATCCTCTGGGGCGTCGATGTCGGCGGGGTCGCCCACGTCGTCGCAGGGGACCTCGGTGATCAGCTCGGGACGCGCGCGCAGGAACGGCCGCGCGCCCACGTCTCCGACGGCCGACTCGGCGACCTCGGCGAGATGCTCGCGCGCGATCAGGACGGGATTTCGGGGCTTCCCGCCGTACGTCGCGACCGCCACCGTGGCGCCGCGCTCGAAGGCCTCGACCAGGCGATGTACGGCATCCGCCCGGATCAGCGGCTGGTCGACGAGAGCGATCACCACCGCGAGAGCCGCGTCCGGCAGCGACCGAAGTCCCACCCTCAGGGAGGAGCCCATCCCCGTCCGCCACTCCGGGTTGCGCACCACCACCGCGCCGCGGATCTGGACCGTGGCGGCTCCGAGCACCACGACGACCGGATGGCAGCCGCCGTCCTCCAGCAACCGCACACCGCGGTCGACGAGCCGCTCCCCGTCGAGCTCGACGAGCGCCTTCGGCGTGCCCAGCCGGCTGCCCTCACCGGCGGCCAACAGCAGCCCCGCCACCCCGCTGTGCGTGTTCCTGTGCACGTCATCTCCCGTCCAAAGCACTCCCGCGCGCTCCGCGTCACTCCGCCGACCGGCATTCTTCCCCCGAAACCTCCGATGGAACACCGGCCCTCGTCCGCGTCACGGCTCCCGGGCGGGCTCCAGGGGCGGCTCCAGGTCGTGCGCCTCGCCGTGGATCCGGCCGGTGGTGTCGGTGAGCGACCGCCCGGAGCCGCCCCAGCGCAGCTGGATCAGCTCGGCGGCGATCGACACCGCCGTCTCCTCCGGCGTACGCGCGCCGAGATCCAGGCCTACAGGCGATCGCAGGCGCGCCAGCTCGTCCTCGGTCAGCCCGGCTTCGCGAAGCCGTACGAGACGGTCCTCATGGGTGCGGCGCGAGCCCATGGCGCCGACGTAGGCCGCGGGGGTCCGCAGGGCGACCTCCAGCAGCGGGACGTCGAACTTCGGGTCGTGGGTGAGGACGCAGATCACCGTCCGCTCGTCGACGGGAGCCGCGGACAGGTAGTCGTGCGGCCACTTGACCACGACCTCGTCGGCGTCCGGGAACCTCTTGGAGGTGGCGAACACGGGACGGGCGTCGCAGACGACCACGTGGTAGCCCAGGAACTTGCCGATCCGCGCCACTGCGGTGGCGAAGTCGATCGCCCCGAAGACGAGCATCCGCGGCGCCGGCGCGAAGGAGTGGACGAACACCTGCAGGTCGTCCAGCCGCCGCTCGCCTTCGGCGCCGTAGCGGCGGATCCCGGTGAGCCCCTGCGCCAGCATGCCCCGGACGTCGTCGTCGACGGCGGCGTCGAGCCGGGCCGAGCCGAGCGTCCCGGACGACCGGTCGGGCCAGATGACGCGCCGCGCCCCGATCGCACCCGGCCCGGACATGATCGTCGCGACGGCCACCGGCTGCCGCTTCTCTATCGCCGCGGCGATCTCCCCCAGCTCGGGGAAGTCCTCCCGCGAGACGGGCTCGACGAACACGTCGATGATGCCGCCGCAGGTCAGGCCCACCGAGAAGGCGTCGTCGTCGCTCACGCCGTACCGCTGGAGCATCGGCGTGCCCTCGGCGACGACCTGCTGGGCGAGCTCATAGACGGCTCCCTCGACGCAGCCGCCGGACACACTGCCGACCGCTTCGTCGGCCAGGACGGCCATGGACGCCCCCGGAGGCCGCGGCGCGCTGCGGAAGGTGCCGACGACGGTGGCCAGCCCGAACCGCTCCCCCGCCTCCCACCACCGCACGATCTGCGACAACACGTCACGCATGATCAGGCCTTTCAAAGTGTCCGGAGGTCACGTCGGCGGCGGACGCGCGCTCACGGGCGGCCCCCGGACGGGGGCCGCTTCCCGGCGCGGCGGACCTCGCACCGCTTCCGGGGGTCCCGGGTTCGGCGGGGTCCGCCGGGCCCGTGTCTGCCGCGGCGCTCGGGGACCTCACCGGGCTGCGGGATGCCGCAACGCTCGGGTACGTCGCGGGCCTCCGGGATGCCGCAACGCTCGGGGATGTCGCTGGGCCCGTGCCGCGGGCGAGCACGTCCGCCAGATGCTCGAAGGCGGCCATGCTGTGCCCGGCCACGAAGTCCGTGATGTACGGCAGGGCCGCCCGCATCCCCGCCGTGAGAGGTTCATACGAGGGATCACCCTTGTGCGGGTTGACCCAGATCACCCGGTGGGCGAGCCGCGACAGCCGGGCCATCTGCTGCCCGAGCAGCGTGGCGTCGCCCCGCTCCCACCCGTCGGAGGCGATCACGACGACCGCGCCCCGCGCGTCGGACAGCTTGAGCAGCTCCCTGAGCTCCTCCCCCAGCCGGGTGCCGCCGCTCCAGTCCGGGATCGCCTTGGACACCGCGTCCATGGCCACTCCGGGATCACGATGGCGCAGCTCGGCCGTGATCCTGGTGAGACGGGTCCCGACGCTGAACACCTCGCTGGCCCGCGGCTCGCCGCGGACCAGGGCGTGCGCGAACCGCAGCAGCGTGTCCGCGTAGGCCGCCATGGAGCCGCTCACGTCGACGAGCATGACAACGCGCCGGGGCCGGTCCCGGTGGGTGCGGCGGCGCAGCCGCGCGGCCTCCCCGCCCCGCCGGATCGCCTCGCGGATCGTGCGGCGCGCGTCGAGGCCGCCCCGGTGCGAGGGGGCGAACCGCCGGGACCGCCGCCGCTCGCGCGCGGCGTGGAGCAGGGACAGCATGCGGTTCACCTCACGCCGTTCCTCCGCCGTCATCCGCGCGATGTCCCGATGGCGGAGCACCTCGACCTCGCTCGCGGTCGCCGGGGTCGCGCTCGTCTCGCTCTCCTGGTCCCGCTCCTGGTCGCGGGAGCCGTACGGCGTGGCGGTGAAGCGGGTCACCGTGATCACAGGGTGGGTGCGGCTCGTCCCCGCCTTGAGGCCGCCGAAGTAGGCGGCGAAGCAGCGGTCGTAACGCGGCAGATCGTCCGGTCCCGAGCAGAGGGTGAGCCGCCCGGCCCAGTAGACGTCCCGCTGCTCGGCGATGCTCAAATGGCTCAAAGCGGTGAGAAAGCTCTGCGTGCGCTGGTGATCCGCGCCGACACCCGCGGCGCGGAGGGTCCGGACGAACCCGGTCAGGGTCACGGCGAGCGCGTCCGGCTGGCGTCCGGCAGGCGGACGGCTTCCGGAGCTCACATCAGGCATCGCGTCCGGCTCGGTGCCAGGCGGCGGACGGTTGCCGGGGCTCACATCAGGCATCACGCAGCCGCTCTCGTCTCCGCGCCCCGCCTCTTCACGGACCGCGAAACCGTTCCTGTCGCCGGGCACGGGCCTTCACTCATGGCGGTTCCCGGGCACTCGCTCTTTCGGGTCCACGGCTTTGAGCAGGCCGTTCTTGAGGACCGTCTGCTGGTCCTCGCGGTACTTCAGGACCGCGCCGAGCGTGGCGGCCGCCAGGTCCGGGTTGAGCTCGCTCGCGCCGAGGGTCATCAGGGCCTCGGTCCAGTCGAGCGTCTCGGCGATCCCCGGCGGCTTGAGGAGGTCCGCCCGCCGAAGGTGCTCGGCGGCCCCGGCGACCTGCGTGGCGAGTCGCTCCGTACAGGCCGGAAGGCGTTTGCGCAGGATGGCCACCTCGCGGTCGAAACTGGGGTGCTCCAGCCAGTGGTAGAGGCAGCGCCGCTTCAGCGCGTCGTGGACCTCGCGGGTCCGGTTGGAGGTGACGACGACCACGGGCGGGGTCGCCGCGCTGATCGTGCCCAGCTCCGGGATGGAGATCGTGAAGTCCGAGAGCACCTCCAGGAGGAACGCCTCGAACTCGTCGTCCGCCCGGTCGATCTCGTCGACCAGAAGCACGCTCGGCTGGGTCTCGACGGCCTTGAGCAGCGGCCGGGCGATGAGGAACCGCCGGTCGTAGATCTCGCCCTCCAGCGCCCTGACGTCGGTGATCCCGGCCGCCTCGGCGGCCTTCAGATGCAGCAACTGGCGGGCGAAGTCCCAGTCGTAGAGCGCCTGCGCGGCGTCCAGCCCCTCGTAGCACTGCAGCCTGATCAGCGGAGCGTCCAGAATCGCGGAGAGGGTCTTGGCGAGCTCCGTCTTCCCGACGCCCGCCTCCCCCTCCAGGAAGAGCGGCCGCCCCATCCGCAGGGCGAGGTACACGGCGGTCGCCAGCCCCTCGTCCGCGAGATAGCTCTGCTGATCGAGGAGCTCGGTCAGGCTCGCGGGCGAGTCGATGTCCGCCGCTGTGATTGTCCGCCGTAGCACACCCCCAGGCTACTTTCCGCGGCTTCTCTCGCGCTCCGGCCGATCTCGCCAAAGCCACGGCCGTGTCGCGCCCGCCGTTTTGACGATCGCACAGCCGTACATGGCGGGACGCACTCACGCGGGCCCCGCGGCGGCCCCCCACGCCGGGCCTGGACGGGCCCAGGGCACTGGGCACTGGACACTGGGCACTGGGCACTGGACACTGGGCACTGGACACTGGGCACTGGGCACTGGACACTGGGCACTGGCGGACGGGCCCGGCGGTCACTCGTGATCCGGCTTTGAGTAGGTTCGTCGCCATGGCGAATCCCCTGGGGCTGCCCGCGTCTCCGGCGGCGGACGCGCTGGCCGCCGAGCTGAGCGCCCGGTGGGCGGAACCGCACCGCCGCTACCACACGACGACCCACCTACGGGCGGTCCTCGCGGCGATCGAGCCGCTCGCCGCCCATGCCGGCGACCTGGGTGCCGTACGGCTGGCCGCCTGGTTCCACGACGCCGTCTACGAGGGCAGGCCGGGCTGGGACGAGGAGCGCAGCGCGCAACTGGCCCAGGCCAGGCTCCCCGCGTGCGGTGTGGACACGACCAGGGCCGGCGAGGTGGCACGGCTCGTGCGGATCACGGCATCCCACCGATATGAGCCCGCCGACGCCGACGCCATGGTCCTGTGCGACGCCGATCTGGCCGTGCTGGGCGGTGATCGGGACACCTACGAGGCGTACGCGAGAGCCGTACGGGAGGAGTATCGGCACGTCCCCGACGAGCTGTTCAGAACCGGCAGATCCGCCGTGCTCCGACACCTCCTCGACGCCGGGCACCTGTACGGCACGGCGACCGGCCGCGACCTGTGGGAGCGGACGGCCCGCGAGAACATCGCCCGCGAACTCGAACAGCTGGGATCCCAAACTTGATCACGCCGACGGCGGATCACGCTCAACGCGCCGTGGCGCTTCCGCCGTGTCGTCGCGCGGGTCTCCGATACGCCGCTGAAGAGCCGGTGAGGCCGTATCGCGGCCCTCAGGCCACCGGGCGGCGCTTCGGGCTGCGCAGGCCCGAGGCCCTGAGGCGAAGCACCAGCTCGTGGCTGGACACCGGCTCGGCCCCCAGCAGGACCGCCTGGTCGTAGACGGTCTCCGGCACGTCGTAGTGGTCTCGATCGAACGCCCGCTCGGGCACCCCGAGCAGCCGGGCGAACTCGTGCAGCTCCTCGTAGGAGTGGTCGCTGACGAGGTGCGACCAGAGCAGTCCACGAGGGCCGGGCCAGTTCGGCCGATCGATCAGCACACTCACAACACGTCCTTTTTCACACATAACGATCGTCTTGTCGGCGATGACTGATAGAAGTACCGCTATGTCATCAATGTTGGCCTTGGTGAGCAAATCGCTCTACGAGAAGCAGGCGAAACCCGGTGGGGCGATGCCCGTCGTGGGTGAGGTGTTGCCGCTCACGGACTACTGGAACTCGCCTCGGCTGCTGGATCCGTTGGCCGACGGTGGGTCGCTGTTCATGGTGACGGCCCGGCCGCCGTACGACAGGTTGCTGCTCGTCTCGGAACTGGTGTCGCCGACGCACCGGGACGGGGTGTGGAGCGCGGCGCCCAACCAGGTCGCGATCACCGACATATCCCATCTGGTCGACCGGTTCGTTTTCTCGGACGGCAAGGGCCTGCCGGCCGGCAAACAGCTGGGAACCGCCTTGCAGCGGCCCAAGGTCCTCACGGACGACGACGTCCATCTGTTGCGCGAGGCGGTGGCGACCAGCGCGGACCCGGTGGTGGCCGTCCCCCTGTCCGCGCAGGACGCGGCGATGGTGGAGTCCCTTCTTGACCGATGCCTGGCGCTGGCGGCCCCCGAACCGGCCCAGGCGTTCATCGCCGCCCGTCGCGCCTGGCAGCTGACCCGGTGGCCGCGCCTCGCCCGGCTCGCAGAACGGCTCGCTCTCCTGGGCGAGTCGGACGCCGCCCGGCAACTTCGGAAGACCAACGCTCGGGGACTTGACGACGACTGGACGACGCTCGCGCTCACCCTGCCGGACATCGACCGGGGCGCGCTGCTGACCGGGCTGCCGAATCTGACGGCCGTGGAGGTGCTCGGGCGGCTGGAACACATCGCGGAGTGGGAGCCGGACCCGCGGGTCGGCCGGGCCCTCATCGCGCTGCTCCGGAGCGTGCCGTGGACGATGTACGGCGCGGATCCCACCTGGAACCGGGCCTTCCAGATTCTCTTCGAGCTCCACGATCCCCGGCTGTCGCCGCTCGGCGACGAGTTCGCCCCCTCCAGCTGGCTCGGCGAGAGGATCGACGGCCTCGTCCACCGACTGATCCGCCGCCACGCCCCGCCGTCGTGGACCGGCGCGGATGAGCTCCTGTCCAGTGTCGAACGCGTCCTGGACGGACTGGATGAAGCCGGCCGGCCCGGATCGCCGCTCCCGCCCGCCGTCCCCACGGCCCTGCCCCCGGCGGTGGAGGCGACGGCCACGCATGACTTCACCGCGGTCGGCATCGTCGATGTGCGGCGGCGGGGCACCGTGCTCGGCATCGAGATCACCGTCGGCGACGAGAACGTGGTCCTGGTCACGGATGTTGCCGGGCTTGGGAAGGTCGCGGTGCCGGGAGAGCGATGGGCGCTCGATCCGCGCGGCGAACGGCTCGCGGTCCTCGGTGAGGAGCTGGCGGTGTTCTCCACCGCCGACGGCGCCCGTCTGGCGAGCGTGCCCTGCCCCGAAGGTGAACACAGCCCGCAGTCCGATCTGGTGTGGGCCACCGACGACTGGCTTGTGGCCAACACGAACCACGGATGGGTCAGATTCGACCTCGGCACCGGCACCGCGACGGCATTCGACGGACCGGCCTGGCGGCGAGGGTGCGGCATCGCGGTCGACCCCGGCTCCTCCATCGCGCTGCGCTGGGGCTGGGGCGAGCATTCCTATCCCTCCGTACACAGCTACGACCTGCGTGACGGCCGGTTGACGCAGGCGTTCGACATAGACGCCGCCTACAGCAGGTTCACGACGGCGGTGCCGCTGGGCGGCGGGCGGTTCGTCCTCGGCTGCGTCATCGACGGCTCGCCGGCGGACGCGCCCGCGCTCACCACGGTGGACGGGGTGACGGGCTGGGACGACACCGTGCCGCAGACCATCCCGCTGCCGGGCGACCCCGACGACGTGGTGCCGGTGTTCCGCGAGACCCCAGGACTGTACGAGGGGACGATCGACCGGTGGATGTTCGGTGACGGCTCCGGCGTCAGGTCCGCCAAGGCGGGCGAGCTGGGCTTCCTCGATCGGGGCGGGGACCGGCCGGTGCGCCGGATCACGGTGGCCGCGCCCTCTCTGCCGCATCTGGCCGTCTCACCGGATGGTCAGGTGATCGCCTGTACCGACGGTGAAATCGCCATGATCTGGGGCGGCAAGCCGCGCGGCACCCGGCTCACTTTCAGCGACATCCGCCATGTCGGGGCGTCGCGGGGCGGACGGGTGGCGGTCGTGGCCGGGGAGCGGCTCGTCCTCGCCGGCCCGGACGGCAAGCGGATCGGCACCACCAAGTACCGCGGCCTCACGTGCGTCGCCGGATGCGCCGCTCACGACCTGTTCGCCGGCATCACGCGGCAGAGCGTGGTCGTCTTCGACGAGGCGCTCGCCCTGAGCGCCAGCTTCCGCCTGCCCGCCACCACCCGTACGGAGACAGCAGGTCCGGAGGAGGGACGGTCGGCGTCGTTCAGCGCCCTCGCCTGGAACCGGACCGGCCGGAGCCTGGCCGCCGGCACCGACCAGGGCAGACTGCTGCTGATCGACGCGGCCACCGCCGAACAGATTCTCGATGTGGACGTGTCACAGGCGGTGTGCGACGTCGCCTTCCTCCCCACGCGTGACGCCCTGCTGGTGTGGACCGACCCCGATCTGCTCCTGATCGTCGACCGCGCCACCGGGCGCGTCGAGAAGTGGCGTCAGGTTCCCGGCATCGCCGGCCTGGCCGTACACCAGACGCACGGATGGGTGGCGACCGGCCACGACGACGGTCTCGTCACGCTCTTCGACGCGGGCGACCCGGAGGTCTCGTCGCCGGTGGGACGGCACCTGGGCCCGGTCACCGCGTTGACGTTCGCCGAAGACCGGCTCGTCGTCGGGGCGGGCCGCCCCGGACACCGGGGATCGATCACCACCTATCAGTGGGCCGCACCGGCCGCAGGAGCGACCGGCACCATGACCCGACGGGACGCGAACGCGGGAGGAAGCCGATGACCGGCATCATCGCCAAGATCGAGAAGGTACTGGCGTCCGGTGACCCCGCATATCGGGCTCAGGCCGTCGAGATGATCCTCACGCTTGCCGACCCGGCGGTGGACGACTGGGTCCTCACCAACACCACGATCGGCCGGCAGGGCCCGCGCCGTCTGGACGCCCGTGGAAAGCGCTGGTCTCTCAACGGGCCCGGTGACGGACGATGGCTGGAGCGCGACCAGGAGTGGCCCGAACACGACCTGGTGCCCATGACGGACCTGCTCCCGATCCTTCGGCGGGCACCGGCCGGCAGCGGCCCGGCGGCCGCCATACGTGATGAACTGCGCCATTTGCGGCTGGCCCAGCGCTACCAAGACCAGGACCACGGCCTGGACGCGAGCGTGGTCACCGGGCTGACCGGGCTCACCGGCCTCGACCTGTCCCACTACGCGGACGCCTGGGCGGAGCTCCACGAAATCTACGAGAACCGCTATCGGCGGCGGGCCCCGGTCACCGGCCTCACGGCCCTCGCCGAACTGCCCGCCCTCGCCCTGCTGGCCGTCCACAGCGCCGACCGGCTGGACCTCGGCCCATTGGCCGAGGTGACCACGCTGCGCACCCTCACCCTGATCGCCTGCGACATCGCCGGCGCCGAACGGCTCCCGGAGACGCCGATCACCCGGCTGGAGATCGCGTACGCGCCCGGCCTGACCACCCTGCGCCTCCCCGCCACGCTGCGGGAGCTCCACCTGCGCAGCACGCACGACCTGGTGACCCTCGACGCCTCCGCGTGCACGGCGCTGGAGGAGATCATCGTCGAGGACGCGCCGAACCTGACCGACATCACCACGCTCGCCACCGCCGCCGCCAACGGCTCGCCGCTGCGACGGGTCACCTTGGAGGCGGCCATGCTCTCCGCCGTCGACGCGCTCGCCGGGATCGACACGCTGGAGGCGGTCGATCTGAGCGGCTGCGCCGCGCTGACGTCGATCGCGCCGCTCGGGGGCCGGCCGCTGGCCGAAATCAAGCTGGCGGGATGCGCGAACCTGGGGGCGCTCGACGGATTCCCGGCGGCCTTGGGCGCCGCCGAACTGTCCCTCTCCGGCTGCGCCGCCCTGACCGACCTCACCCCGATCCTCGCCGCCACCGATCTGACCACGCTGGACCTTCGGGACGCCGCCTCGGTCACCGACCTCGCTCCGCTCGCGGACCTGCCCGGCCTGCGCGTCGTCGCCATTCGGGGGACAGGGGTGCCACCCGGTGCGGCTCCCCCGGCGCTGGCGCCGCTGTGCACCTGGGCCCGCAACCCGGACCTCGGCCTGCTCGGCGCCCGCCCCCGGCCGTGAACGTCCGGGCTCCGGGCCTCCCGGCTCCGGCAGTCGCGAGTCAGAAACCCGCACGACCCGTACGGCCTGACGCCGGCGCGGCCCGGAGTCGGCGGCCCCAGCCATCCCCGATGCCCTCATAGAACGGATCGTCCATGCAACAGTCGTCGTCCCTCGGCGCGCGTCTCGGCGCCCCACAGCTGGTGGCCACGCTCGACCACATCTTCCAGGCCAACCTCGACGCCGAGGCGGGCGGCGGCCGGGGCACGCCGGTCTGCGTCTGGGGGCTGCACGGCATCGGCAAGACCATGATCGTCGAGGAGTTCGCCCGCTCCCGGGGCTGGGAGTACGCCTATCTGGCGCCGGCCCAGTTCGAGGAGATGGGCGACCTCAACGGACTGCCCGTCCTCACCGAGGACGGCCGCACCGCCTTCGCGCCCCCATCATGGGTCCCGGCCACCCCTGGGCCGGGCATCCTCCTCATCGACGACATCAACCGGGCGGACGACCGCATCCTGCGGGGCGTCATGCAGCTGCTGTCGGAGGGCCGTATGACCTCCTGGTCGCTGCCGCCCCGCTGGCACATCGTGGCCACCGCCAACCCCGAGGACGGGGACTATTCGGTCACGTCGATGGACGAGGCGATCCTCAGCCGGATGATGCACGTGACGATGACGTTCAACGTCGAGGCGTGGGCGGCCTGGGCGCGCCGGAACGGCCTCGACGAACGCGGCATCGACTTCGTGCTGGCGTACCCGGAGATCGCGTCCGGGCGGCGCACGACACCACGCTCGCTGACCCAGTTCCTGCGCGCCATCGCCTCGATCAAGGACCTGCGCGACTCCATCGAACTGGTGCAGACGCTCGGCCTGAGCTCCCTTGACGAGGCCACCGTGGGATCGTTCGTGGCCCACGTGACCAATCCCGCCGGAGCCGACATCAAGGCGGTGGACATCCTCGACGCGGAGGACTTCGCGACGGTCGCCGCCCGCCTGCGTGATCTCGCCGGATCCGGATCCGGGTCCGGCGGTGCGGGCGGCTCCGACGGGCGCTCCGGGGCAGGCCATGCCAACGGGTCCGGCCGCACCGACGTCGACCGGCTGGCGCTGGTGTGCTCGCGGCTGGTCCGGCACCTGACTGCTGTGCGCTACCGGCCCAAGCCCCGCCACGCCGAGAACCTGGTCCGGTTCCTGACCGAGGCGCCGCTGCCGAAGGATCTCCTCGCGGGCACGCACCGCGATCTGGTCGGCAAGGGATCGGCGAAGGTCCGCGAGATGATGCGCGACAAGCGCGTCGCCGACATGCTGGTGTCGCTGCTGTGACCCCGGCCGCGAAGCCCTCGGGCACGATGGACAACAGACACATCGGGGACAACAGATACATCGGGGACAACGGGCACATCGGGGATATCGGGCACGCGTTCTCCCGCGCGGTCGTGGATCTGACCCTGCGCAGCCCCTTCTTCGGGCATGTCGCCGCCGCCCTCTCCCGGGTGATCTCCCCTGAGCGTCCGTGGCCGGTGTCGCTCGCGGTCGCCAACGGGCGGTTCGAGCTGATGCTGTCCCCCGAGCCGTTCGCCGCTCTCGACGCCGCGCAGCGGGTGGTGGCCATCGAGCACGAACTGCTCCACGCGGTCCTCGATCACCCGGCGCGGGCGGCGGACCACCCCACCGACGGACCGCTCTTCGGAGCCGCCTGCGATCTGGTCGTCAACCAACTGCTCAGCACCGGCCGGCCGCTGCCCGGCGCGTTCACCCTCGCCTCGATACGCTCCGTCAAGCTCCCCCGTGGGCGTACCGCGGAGGAGTATTTCGCCCGGCTGAAGGAGCTCGACCGGCAGGGCAGGCGCCTGCCCTGTGGAGGGTGCCACGCCCACTCCGAGCACCCATGGGCCTCCTCGGCCGCCGCGACGCAACTGGCGGCGACGCACTTGGAGGGCGTCGCGGCCGACGCGGCCGGCCGGATCGGCGGCGAGCAGATCGGCCGGCTTCCCGGCGCGGTCGCCGAGCGCGTCAAGGCCATGATCGAGGCGCGCGAAGGCGCGGTGGACTGGCGGCGGACGTTGCGCATGTTCTCGGCCGGCAACCGGAACGGGGGGCTGCGGAACACGCTGCGCCGGCGGAGCAAGCGATACGGCACCTTCCCGGGAGTCCGTGTGCAGCGCCGCCAGCGGCTCGCCGTGTGCGTGGACACCTCGGGTTCCATCTCCGATGAGACTCTGGCGGACTTCTTCGCCGAGATCCGCCAGATCTGGCGGACCGGGGCGGAGGTGCACGTGTTCGAGGTCGACGCGGCGCTCCAGCGCCAGTGGCCCTATCGGGGAGTCGCCCCGGCAGACTGCGCGGGCCGGGGCGGCACCCGGTTCGACCCCGGCCTGCGCGCGGTCCGCGAGACGACGCCCCGATTCGACGCCTGCGTCTACCTCACCGACGGATACGGCCCCGCCCCCACCGTCTCCCCGGGCGTGCCGCTCCTCTGGGTCGTCACCCCGGACGGTGGAATCGGCGACCATCTGCTGTACGGCAGGGCCGTCAAGATGCGGGCGGCCGTACCGACCGGCTGACGGCCGGACCGTCCAGGACGCTCGATCAACAGGCCCACCGCACGTCCGCACCGGGGGTCCGCCAGCCATCGCTCCCGACGACTCTGCCCATACCCCGCCGATCACCCGGCTAGCTCTCGTCCGGCGCCTCGCCGCGGGAGCGGATGAGGGCGTCCAACTCGGCGACCGCCTTGCGGGAGCGTGCCTTCTCGGTGCTCTGGATGCCCATCGCGCCCACGCTGTACCCGTCGGCCAAATCCAGCTTGGGCCAGGGGTCGCCGTCCGCCAAGGAGACGTCGAGCACCTCCGCCCACTCGTAGCGATGGGTCCGCAGCGCGTTCACGACGGTGATGCCCCGCTCGTCGGCGTCCACCCGGAGCCGGCCGAGCAGGTGCAGCGCCGCCGCCACCAGGGCGCCGAACGCCACCATGCCGATCCGGTCCGGCCATCTGAACTGCTCGGGCAGGATGATCGCCAAAAGCAGCGAACCCAGGATCATGATCGCGGCCATGCCGTACGCGATGATCCGGGCGCGGCGCGGTCGCCACGTCACCGGCAACGGCGGCGGCGGCGGCACACGCTCAGCCACGACGCCTCACAGCATGATCACGAGGGCTGTTCAGGGTGTCTCGCACGAGGTATTGCATGATCTCCACGATCAGATCGTGAGGGTGCGCAGGAGGAGGGCGGTCTCCAGGGCGGCGACCGTGGCCTCGTATCCCTTGTCCTCATGGCTGCCGGGCACGCCGGAACGGTCGAGGGCCTGGTCGAGGCTGTCGCACGTGAGCACGCCGTTCCCGACCGGCGTCGACTCGTCCAGCGACACCCTCGTCAGGCCTGACGTGACGGAGTCGCAGACGTAGTCGAAGTGCGCGGTCTCACCGCGGATCACCGCGCCCAGCGCCACCACGGCGTCGTGCCGCCGGGCCAGCGCCTGCGCCACGACGGGGATCTCCAGCGACCCCGCCACCCTGATCACGGTCGAGGTCGCGCCGCAGTCCTCGACAGCCTGTACGGCCCTCGCCACCAGCTGGTCGGTGATCTTCTCGTGCCACCGGGCCGCGACGATGCCGACGGTCAGCCCGCCCGCCTCGACCGGCGCGGCGTCCGGACGCCCGCCGCCGCTCATGCCGACTCCTCACCCAGCGACCCGACGGCGGGGGCCGGAAGCGCGCGATGCGGCGCCTCCCGCGATACCCGCCGCCTGTGGATCTGCCGGCTGCGCTCACTCACTGGCTGTCCTCCGCTGGAATGTCGTGGCCGAGGCGGTCACGCTTGGCCGACAGGTACTTCTCGTTATACGGGTTGATCGCCACCGGCATGGGCTCACGGCCGAGAACCTTGATGCCGTAGCCGTCCATGCCGCGTAACTTGGCCGGGTTGTTGGTCAGCAGCCGCACCGACTTCACGCCGAGATCGGCCAGCATCTGCCCGGCGTTGGAGAACTCGCGGGCGTCCACCGGCAGGCCGAGCTCGACGTTGGCGTCGACCGTGTCGCTGCCGTTGTCCTGGAGGCTGTACGCCTTGAGCTTGGCCAGCAGGCCGATCCCACGGCCCTCGTGTCCGCGCAGGTAGACCACCACTCCCCGGCCTTCGGCGGCGATGGCCTCCATGGCGTGGTCGAGCTGCACCCCGCAGTCGCACCGCAGCGAGCCGAGCACGTCGCCGGTGAGGCATTCGGAGTGGGCCCGGACGAGGATGTTCTCACCGTCCTCAAGCTCACCGTAGACGAGGGCGACATGCTCGCCGCCATCGATGGCGCTGGAATAGCCGTAGGCGTGCCACATGCCGTACCGGTTGGGGATGCGGGTCTCGGCGACCCGGGTGACCATCCGCTCGGTGCGCCGGCGGAACTCCACGAGCTGCTCGATCGACACGAGCGCGATGTCGTGCTCGTCGGCGAACTCGCGCAGCCGCGGCAGCCGGGCCATCGTGCCGTCGTCGTTGACGACCTCGGCCAGCGCGCCCGCCGCGGAGAGCCCGGCCAGCCTGGCGAGATCCACCGCGGCCTCGGTGTGACCGGGCCGGACCAGGACGCCGCCCTCCCGGTAGCGAAGCGGGAAGATGTGGCCGGGCCGGGCCAGCTCGTACGGCTCGGTGGCCGAGTCGCACAGGGTCCGGATCGTCTTCGCGCGGTCGGCGGCCGAGATGCCGGTCGTCACACCGTCCCTGGCGTCGACGCTGATCGTGTACGCGGTGCGCATCCGCTCGCGGTTCTCGTGCACCATGAGCGGCAGCCCGAGCCGGTCGAGATCGTTCCCGCGCATGGCCACGCAGATCACGCCACTGGTGTAGCGGATCGTGAAGGCGAGCAGCTCGGGCGTCGCCTTCCCGGCCGCGAAGATGATGTCGCCCTCGTTCTCCCGATCCTCGTTGTCGACGACCACGACGGGCTTGCCGTCGCGGATGTCGGCGATCGCGCGCTCGATCGGGTCCAGCTTGATCATTCGAGTATCGCTTTCCTGCTCGGTACGGCTCATGATCCGGTTCCCAGGCCGTGCGCGCCGATCAGCTTCTCCACGTACTTGGCGATCATGTCGACCTCGAGGTTCACCGGGTCGGCGGGCCGCTTGTAGCCGAGGGTGGTGCGCGCGAGCGTGGTGGGGACGAGGCTGACCGTGAAGCCGTTGGCGTCCACCCCGAACACGGTGAGGCTGACGCCGTCGACCGCGATCGAGCCCTTCTCCACCACGTAGCGGTTCAGCGCGGCGGGCAGCGAGAACCGTACGAGCTCCCAGTGCTCGGCGGGCTCCCTGGACAGCACCACGCCGGTGCCGTCCACGTGGCCCTGCACGATGTGGCCGCCCAGGCGCTGCTCGACGCGCACCGCGCGCTCCAGGTTCACCCAGGTCCCGGGCTCGACCGCGCCGAGCGACGAGCGGTCGAGGGTCTCCTTCATCACGTCGGCCGTGAAGACGTCTCCGTCGACGTCGACGACGGTCAGGCAGACGCCGTTGACCGCGATCGACTCTCCGTGCCGCGCGTCCTCCGTGACGAGTTTGCCTCGTACGGACAGGCGGGCGGCGTCGGCCTGCGGCTCGATCGCGACGATCTCCCCGAGCTCCTCGACGATTCCGGTGAACATCTCAGTTCTCCTTACCTGGTGCCGGCCTCAGTGGCGCGGTGACATGGGTGGGGCGCAGCACGACCCGCAGGTCCGGCCCGGTGCGGGTGACGTCTTCGAACTCCAGGCGGTGGATGTCGCCGATCGTGCCGACCCCGGCCGGGCCGAGCGCGGCGGCCCCCGAGCCCAGCAGCGCCGGGGCGAGGTACCCGACCACCCGGTCGATCAGCCCCTCCGCCAGGAACGAACCGGCGAGCCGGGGCCCGCCCTCCAGCAGCACGCTCACGACCTGCCTCCTGTGCAGCTCGGCCATGAGCGCATGAAGATCTATTCCGTACGGCGTCCGCGGCAGCCGTACGGCGACATTGGCGAGGTGCGGGGGAACGTCGGCGTCGTCGGCGACGGCGACCAGCGTCGGCGCCCGGCCGTCCAGGACCCGCGCCGCCGGGGGCGTCCGGGCTCCGGTGTCGACGATCACCCGCAGCGGTTCCCGGCCCTCGGCGGGCCCGCCGCCTCCGGAGGCGGCGC
>JBIOWF010000139.1:0-5272 GCA_044868295.1 Microtetraspora sp.
AAGCTGGGTGCCTTCAATCCCGTTACCGCGATGGCAACGGTAGCAGTCCACACCGGCGGATGGGAACGCCTGAGCGAAATTCTCTCCGTTACTACACCGCTCGGGCCTTGGAGGCCCTCCCGCGCTGCCGTTTCCTCCCAGGCCTGAAGGCCAGGGGGTTCCACGCCAGATCCTGCTGAAGAACGGACAGGCCAAGATCAAGCAGTACATCCCGATCGTCGGAGCCTCGGGCAAGGGCGTCACCGGCCTCCCCAACCAGGCCGTCCGTGACGAGACGCCGTACACCTGGGACGGCGCGGCGGCGCTGCCGTACAACCCGAACGGCCTGGACACCGAAGACCTGGTCCGCACGCGGAGCGGCGAGTTCTGGCTGGTGGACGAGTACGGCCCGTCGCTGTTGCGCGTGTCGCCCAAGGGGCGGGTCATGGAGCGGCACGTGCCGATCGGTCTCAACCTGACGGGCCCGACTACCCGGTGAGGGAGACGCTGCCGGCGATCCTGGGCAGCCGCCAGCAGAACCGCGGCTTCGAGGGCCTGGCGCTCTCCTCTGACCAGCGCACGCTGTACCTGGCCGTGCAGAGCCCGCTGGCCAACCCGGACAAGAAGACCGGCAAGAAGTCCCGCATCGGGCGTATCCTCACCTTCGACGTCCGCAGCAGCGAGGTCACCGGCGAGTACGCCTACCGGTTCGAGGACGTCACCACCTTCGATTCGAAGGCGGACGGCGACCAGAGCCAGATGAAGATCTCCGGTCTGGCCTACGCCGGACGTGGTCGTCTGCTCGTGGATGAGCGTACGGACAACGTCGCCCGCATCTACCGGATCGACCTCTCCTCGGCGACGAACCTCCTCGGTGGTCCGTTCGACGACCCGGCGACCAAGCCCTCCTTGGAGGCCCTGGCCGACCTGCCCGGCATCTCCCTGCCCGCCAAGTCTCTGGTCCTGGAGCCGAACACGCTGATCCCCGGGCTGCCGGGCAAGATCGAGGGCGTTGCCGTCCTCGGCCCGCGGACGATCGCGCTCGGAAACGACAACGACTTCGGTCTGGGCGACTTCGGCGCCGACGGCAAGCTGATCGACAGCGGCGTGCCCAGCCGTATCGTGATCGTCAAGCTCGCCGGTTCGCTGGTCTCGGGCTGATCATCGTGATGGCCTGTCGGCGCTGAGACCTCGCCCGCGGCGTGCCCGCCGTCGTTCTTCGCCGTCTCGGGCGGGGCAGGGCCCGCGACGCGGAAGGACCCTCGCCCAGCAGTGGGCGAATCACTGAGAACCAATGAGAGTCAGTGAACGCTCAGAGCCAGCCCGCGTCTTGGGCGACGCGGATGGCGTCGATCTTGTTTCGGGCGCCGGTCTTGGTGATGGCGCTGGTCAGGTAGTTGCGAACGGTCCCGGCCGACAGATGCAGACGCGTGGCGATCTCCTCCGCGGGGGCGCCCGCGGCCGCCTCCTTCAGGACCGTGGCCTCCCGGGGCGTGAGCGGGCTCTCGCCGTACTCCATCGCGGAGGCCACGAGTTCGGGGTCGAGCACCCGCAGGCCCTGTGCGGTGCGGCGGATCGCGTCGGCGAGGCGGTCGCCGGGGGCGTCCTTGACGAGGAACGCCTCGATGCCCGCCGCCAGCGCGCGCCGCACCTGTCCCGGCCGGCCCATCGCGGTGAGGATGAGGATCCGGCAGCCTGGGAGCCTTTCCCGCAGCTCGGCGGCGGCGGTGATGCCGTCCACGGCGGGCAGGTCGATGTCCAGGATCGCCACGTCCGGGCGGGTTCGCAGCGCCGCGGGCACGATCTCGTCCCCGCGCGTGACCTCGGCCGCGACCTCGATGTCGGGTTCGAGCCGCAGCAGCGCGGTGAGCGCGGCCCGGATCATGAGCATGTCCTCGGCGATGAGCACACGGATCACGGCGCGGGCACCTCCTGGCCGGGCGTGGTCTCGGGTGCGACCCCAGGCATGCTCTCGGGCATGGCCGCGGGCGTGGTCCCGGCGGTGATTCCGGGCGTGATTCCGGGCGGGCTCTCGGGCATGGTCCCGGCGGTGATTCCTGGCTTGCTTTCGGGCATGGTTCCGGTTCCGCTCTCGGGCGTCGTGATTTCCGGGGCGGCCGGGGTCTGGGATGCGGGTGCTTTGCGGGCCGTCGCGTGTCCGGACGCGGGCAGCTCCATGACGAGGCGGAAGCCGCCGCCGGTGCGTCCGGCGTCGAGAGTCCCGCCGTGCTGGCCTGCCCGCTCGGCGAGCCCGGTCAGCCCGTTGCCGTTGGTCGTCGAATCGGATTCGGGGGAGGGCTCGGGGACGCCGTCGTTGACCAGTTCGAGGCGGATTGCCCGCTTCGTGTGCGAGGTGGTGATGGAGCATGTGGTCGCGCGGCTGTGCCGTACGACATTGGTGACACCCTCCCGCACCGCCCAGGCGAGAGCCTCGTCAACGGGCCGGGGCAGGTCGACGGCGGCGAGCTCGGCCTGGCAGGACACCCCGGAGGCCTCCAGCAGGGCCACCGCCCGGTGGACCTCCTGGACCAGGGACATCTCGCGATATCCACGAGCCACCTGGCGGACGTCCTGCGCCGCGTCCCGGGCCACCTGCGCCAGTTCGGTCAGCTCGCCGGCGGCCGCTCCCGGGTCGCGGTCGAGCAGCCTGCGGGCCAGGTCGCCCTTGAGCGCGATGGCGGTGAGGCTGCGCCCCAGCCCGTCGTGCAGGTCGCGGGAGATCCGCAGCCGTTCCTTGAGGACCGCCGTCTCCGCCAGCTCGGATCTGGCCTTCTCGAGTTCGCGCGTGACCGTGACCAGCCGGACGACCACGAAGACCACGAACCCGGTGATGAAGACGGTGATGCCGTAATAGACGCCGACGGCGAGGCCGCCCATGGCCGAGCTCCACAAAACCTGATAGCCCGTCATGGCCACGACGACGCCCGCCGCCCACCCCGCCCGCAGGCGCAGCAGGACCGCGCCGGCGAGGAGGGGCGCCATCGGGGCCACCCACGCGTAGGTGAGCCACCAGATCGGCGCGTAGGTGGCCACCGCCTGCATCAGGAGCCACCAGGGAAAGCCGCGCGCCGTCTCGCCGCGCAGTGCCGTACGGACATGCAGGAAATGCGGGACGAAGAAGGCCACGAGCCCGATGAGGGTCACCGCGGTCACCACCGGCGATCCATGCTGGATGATCATCACCACTCCGATGAGCGGATATCCCAGGGAGATGGTGATGGCCACCGCGATGGCGAGACGTTGGGAGGAAATGCCCATAACGACCGATTATGACTTCCGGGGCTCCCACCGGAACCACAGCCTGACCGCGACCAGCGCGATCAGCGCCCACGCCGTCAGGGTCGCGGCGGGTACGGCAGCCGCCTGGAGGTCGTCCACGAAGGTGCCCTCCGCCCTGTAGGCGACCCGGGCCACGTCGACGACGGCGGTGGTCGGCAGCAGATCGAGCACCGGTCCGACCCAGCCGGGCAGCTGGTCGGCGTCGAACATGCCGCCTGCGGTCAGCAGGAAGAACGGCATCGTCATCATGCCCGCAAGTTCGGCCCGGCGGATCGCCGCCGTCCACGCGGCGCCCAGCATGGCCAGGACGACGGCGCCCGCGACGGTGAACAGCGCGAAAAGCAGCGGATCGCGCGGCACGGTCAGATCCGTCAGCGTGTAGAGGACGACGGAGACCAGCATGATCAGTCCCACCGACTGGGCGGCGACGTTGAGGATCTCGCCCCCGAGGATGTCGCGGTCGGCGAGCCCGGTGGTGCGCAGCCGCTTGAGGATCAACTGGTCACGCCGCACCACCAGGGCCATCGTCGTCTGGTTGAGCGCCGTGCTGACCAGCAGCATCGCGATCATTCCCACATGAAGGCCGAGCACACGGGAGATGTCCGCGCCCAGCCTGGACATGAGGAGGGGCAGCCCGACGCCGAGAACCAGGGACATCGTCATCGCCGTGATCACGACTCCCCGGTCGCGCCAGTAGATCCGGGCGCCGAACCGGGCCATCACCAACATGTCGCGGGCGAGCACGGTCACGCCACCTCCTTGTCCTGCTTGTCACGTTCCTGCTTGTCATGGGAGGTGAGGCCGAGGAAGAGATCCTCGAGCGTCGCCGCGTGGACGTCCAGGCCCCGGACGCGCAAGCCGCGCTCACCGGCCCAGCCGAGCAGGCGCTGCGCCGCGACGTCGGGCTCGGGCACCCGGCAGATCACGGTCCGGCCTTCCGTCGCCGACGCCGGGATCGGGAGCTCCTCCGGTGTGATCCCGTCGGGCAGCTCGAACGTGATTCGGCCAGCCTGCCCGGAGAGGGCTTCGGCCATGCTCCCGGCTGCCACGATCACCCCCGCATCCATGATCGCCATGGTGTCCGCGAGCCGCTGAGCCTCTTCCAGGTAGTGCGTGGTGAGCAGGATCGTCGTGCCCTGCGCGGCGAGCCCGCGCACGACCTCCCAGGTGCTCATGCGCGCCTCGGGGTCCATGCCCGTGGTGGGTTCGTCGAGGAACAGCAGGTCGGGACGGCCCAGCAAGGCGAGCGCCAGGTCCAGGCGGCGCTTCTCGCCACCGGAGAGCTGACGCACCCTCGTGGCGGCCTTGGCGGTCAGCCCGGTCAGCTCGATGGCCTCGTCTCTGGGGCGCGCGGCGGCGGTGAAGTCCCGCCAGGCGTCCACCGTCTGGGCCACCGTCAGGTCGGGAAAGAACCCGGCCTCCTGCAGCATGACGCCGGTGTTCCTGCGCAGTTCATTCCTGTCCTTGACGGGATCGAGGCCCAGCACCCTGACGGTGCCCGCGTCCGGCTTCTGGAAGCCCGACAACACCTCGATCGTCGTGGTCTTGCCGGCGCCGTTCCGGCCGAGGAGCGCGAATATCTCGCCCTCCGCCACCTCGAAGGAGATCCCCTTCACCGCTTCGAAATCCGCGTAGCTCTTCCTGAGCCCGTCCACCTGGATCGCTGTCACGTCTGCGATTCTTGCGACGGCCCCGTCGCCGAGGCAGTGAGGAATTCACGACTTCGGCACCGGTCCTCGGTGCGCGGGTGGCGTACGTCACGACGACTGGAACAGCCCGACCAAGATCGGCAGCTTCTGGGTCGGCCGCGGGCTCGATTACCACGACCAAGCCCACCAGCTCGCCGGGGCCAAGACGGACTTTGCGTGGCTGGCCGAGGTGCCCGGTCACTGTCTTCAGCAGACCCTGATGGATCTGGACAAGGCGTGCGGGACCCACGGGACGTGGAAGGTCCGGTGGAAGTCGAAGATCAAAGACGCCCCCGCGTTCCGGTTCCCCGAGGGCTCCAAAATCG
>JBIOWF010000140.1:0-4699 GCA_044868295.1 Microtetraspora sp.
CCGCCCCCTTGGGGGGTCACGGCCGTCGACCTGGACAGCCGCCGGCTGCCCGAGCGCTCCGCCGCCCAGCGGATGGAGCGGGCCGCCCGGGACGTCCCGGCGGGCGACGTGCTCCTCAAGACCGTCGACTCCACTCTGCGCGGCCACGTCGCCGCGGAGATCCGCGCCGTACTTGCCGGATCACGGCGCACCACCGCCGTCATCGCCCCCGCCTTCCCGGCCGAGGGCAGGACCACCGCACACGGTGTCCAGATGGTGGGCGGGGTGCCCGTACACGCGACCGAATTCGGACAAGATCCAGCGCATCCGGTCCGCTGCTCCGACCTGGCGGCGCTGCTGCCCGACGCGGTGCTGATCGAACCCGCGGACGTGTCCCGGCTGCCGGATCTGATCGGGCGGGTGCCCTTGCTGGTGTGCTCGGCCCGGACCGATGACACCCTCGCGCTCCTCGCCGGGCACGACATCGGCTACCTGCCCTTCCCAGGGGTGCCCGAGGGCCACCCGACCGTCCTGCGCGGGACCGCCGCCCGGGTCGCCGACGACTGCCGTCGCTACGAGCAGGCAGGGTGCGCCGGTGTGGACCTGCTCGCCTACCGGGCCGCCGACGCGGACCCGCTCGACCTGGTCCGCGCCGCCCGCGCCGCCACGACGGGCCGGCTCGTCGTCGCCGGAGGCATCGAAAGCCCGGCGCGGCTCCACGCGCTGGCCCACGCCGGGGCCGATGCCTTCACCATCGGCTCGGCGGCGTTCAGCGGCGCCTTCGAACCCAGGCTCGGCACGCTGCACGGCCAGCTGGACAGCATCTTCACCGCACTCGCGGACATGAAGGAGCCGCAGGCGAGATAGCGCCCGGCCTTCGGCAACAGCGCGCCGATCGGGTTGCCCTCGGCCCAGTGGAAGTAGACGTGCGGGCGCCTGCCCGTCTCGTCCCGCAGGTGGAACAGGATCGCGGCGATCGTGTTGGCCACCGCCGGGCTGTGCACGGTGAGCACCCGGTAGCCGTGCCGCTCCTCCCCCGTGACGCGCAGCTCGGACTCGAACTCCGACGCGTCGCCGAGCGTGACCTCAAGGAAGATCATCGGCTCGTCGTCGGGCAGGTGGTGGTATTCGCGGGTCTCCCGATCCTTCTCGGCGTACTCGGCCGTGCCCCGCGCGTCCGGCTCGTTGGCGATCAGGCGGAGCTCGCCGCCGGTCTCCTCGACGATCCGCCGGACGGTCGCGTCGAGCTCGATGTGGGTGGCCCGCAGCTCGGTGGAGCGGGTGGCCCGGGAGATGAGCGAGGTGACGACGATCGCCACGACGAAGAGCAACGCGATCTGCAGGCCGTCTGGCCGTTCCCTGATGTTCTCGACGGCCGCGTAGGCGAAGACGAGCGAGATCGCGGCGATGCCCGGCTGGTAACCGAGCGTGGAGAAGTAGTCCACCCCGGTCAGGCACATGACCCGCCACCAGGTGTGCTGCTTGCCCGGGTGGTCCTCGTGCTGACCGGACGGCCGGCGGTCCCGCTGGAGCCCGTCCAGTAGCCAGCCGCGCACCGCCCCGGACGTCTCCCGCTGCGCCGACGTGGTCAACCCGCTCAGCTCATCACTCCTCCGATGACTGCACGAGGACCATACCGGTGCGACATGGACGCGGGCCATGAGCGGTTAGAGCAGGCGGTGATGGTCGGGCAGAATAGGCGACCGTGACGACCTCTATACAGCAGCGGATCGCGGACGAGCTCGGCGTGCGTGAGGGGCAGGTGACGGCGGCGGTCGACCTGCTCGACGGCGGAGCCACGGTGCCGTTCATCGCCCGCTACCGCAAGGAAGCGACCGGCATGCTCGACGACGCGCAGCTGCGCACGCTCGAGGAGCGACTGCGCTACCTGCGCGAGCTGGAGGAGCGTCGCGCGGCGATCCTTGACTCGGTCCGGTCGCAGGGCAAGCTCGACGACGCCCTTGAGGCGCAGATCATGGCCGCCGACTCCAAGGCCCGCCTCGAGGACATCTACCTGCCCTTCAAGCCCAAGCGGCGGACCAAGGCGCAGATCGCCAAGGAGGCCGGGCTCGAACCGCTGGCCGACCTGCTGCTCGCCGACCCGACGCAGGACCCGCAGCAGGCGGCCGGGACGTTCCTGGGCGAAGGGGTGGCCGACGCGTCGGCGGCGCTCGAAGGGGCGCGGGCGATCCTCGTCGAGCGTTTCGGCGAGGACGCCGACCTCATCGGCGAGCTCCGGGAGCGGATGTGGTCGCGCGGCCGGGTGGCCTCCCAGGTCCGTGAGGGCAAGCAGGAGGCCGGGGCCAAGTTCTCCGACTACTTCGAGTTCTCCGAGCCGTTCACCAAACTGCCGTCCCACCGGATCCTCGCGATGTTCCGCGGCGAGAAGGAAGAGGTCCTCACTCTCACGTTCGACCCGGACGCCGAGGAGCCGAACGGCTACGAGCTGCGGATCGCGCAGCGCTTCGGCGTCCACGACCGGGGCCGACCGGCCGACAAGTGGCTGTCGGACACGGTCCGCTGGGCCTGGCGCACGCGTATCCTCGTCCATCTCGGCATCGATCTGCGCACCCGGCTGTGGCAGGCCGCCGAGGAGGAGGCCGTCCGGGTCTTCGCCGCCAACCTGCGTGATCTGCTGCTCGCCGCCCCGGCCGGCACCCGCCCGACCATGGGCCTCGACCCGGGCCTGCGCACCGGCGTGAAGGTCGCGGTCGTCGACGCTACCGGCAAGGTCGTCGCGACCGAGACGATCTACCCGCATGAGCCGAAACGGCAGTGGGACCAGTCACTCGCCGTCCTCGGACGGCTCGCCCAGGTGCACGGTGTCGAGCTGATCGCGATCGGCAACGGCACCGCGTCCCGCGAGACCGACAAGCTCGCGGGCGAGCTGGTCAAGCTGATGCCGCAGCTCACCAAGATCGTGGTTTCGGAGGCGGGCGCGTCGGTCTACTCCGCCTCCGCCTTCGCGTCGCAGGAGCTTCCCGGGCTGGACGTGTCCCTGCGCGGCGCGGTGTCGATCGCGCGCCGCCTCCAGGACCCCCTCGCCGAGCTCGTCAAGATCGACCCGAAGTCGATCGGGGTGGGTCAGTACCAGCACGACCTGTCCGAGCTCAAGCTGTCGCGCTCCCTCGACGCCGTCGTCGAGGACTGCGTGAACGGCGTCGGCGTCGACGTCAACACGGCCTCGGCGCCGCTGCTCACACGCGTCTCCGGCATCGGCTCCGGGCTGGCGGAGAACATCGTCGCCCATCGCGACGCCAACGGCCCGTTCCGGACGCGACAGGGCCTGCAGAAGGTGCCCCGGCTCGGCCCGAAGGCCTTCGAGCAGTGCGCGGGCTTCCTGCGCATCCCCGGCGGGGACGACCCGCTCGACGCCTCCAGCGTGCACCCGGAGGCGTACCCCGTGGTGCGCCGCATCCTCGACGCGACGAAGAGCGACATCACCACGCTGATCGGAAACACCGCCGCGCTGCGCACGATCAAGCCGGCCCAGTTCGTCGACGACACCTTCGGCCTGCCGACCGTCACCGACATCCTCAAGGAGCTGGAGAAGCCCGGCCGCGACCCGCGCCCCGCGTTCAAGACCGCGACCTTCAAGGAAGGCGTCGAGAAGATCGCGGATCTCACGCCCGGAATGCTGCTGGAGGGCGTGGTCACCAACGTCGCCGCCTTCGGCGCCTTCGTGGACGTCGGCGTGCACCAGGACGGCCTGGTGCACGTCTCCGCGATGTCGAACAACTTCGTCAAGGACCCCCGCGACGTGGTCAAACCCGGTGACATCGTCCGCGTGAAGGTGCTCGACGTCGACATCCCGCGTAAGCGCATCTCCCTCACTCTGCGGCTCGACGACGAGGTCACGGCCAAGGTGGGCGGGGAGCAGGGCGCGAGCCAGGGCGGCGGCCGGCGAGACGGCTCCCAGAAGGGCCGCGGCGGCCGGCCCCGCCAGGACCGGGGCGGCGGGAGCCGCGGTAACCGTGGAGCGGGCGGCGACGGAGGTGCCGGCGGAGCGATGGCGGAGGCCCTGCGCCGCGCCGGTCTCACCGACCCCGGCAGTCCCGGCCGCTGACCCCAGCCGAACCTACGGGGGCGCTTCCTTCTCATACGCGGGGGCGCCCGCTCCCGCACTGGTCTGAGTGAGTTTCGAAGGTCAGTGGTGATCCGGGAGGGAGGACGTCCCGCACCTTGTGATGATCTCGGCCATCGTGTTGCGGAACGGGCCACGTCGGCGCTGCGCGAGCGGGTGGCGGGGATGCGGCACAAGCTCGCCGCCATCGCCGCCGGCCACTACGAGCGCGACACGCTGGAGAAACTCGTCGGGATCCAGGAGCGTACGGCCGAACAGGTCTCGAAGGCCTCCTCGCTCAGCCCGCTGGAGGCCTCCGACCGGGAGGACGCGCTCGCCGACTGGCTCGACGACCATGACATCGCGGGCGGCCGGCGGATCGCGCCGACGTTCGTGCAGGCCGGGCTTGGCACCGACTGGCTGGATCAGGTGGCGGCGGCGGTGGACGAGCAGACGCTTGAAGGCGCGATCGGGTGGCTCAACTACACGGTGGAGACCGAGCTCCTGATGAAGGAGATCGAGGACTCCGCCACCCGAATCTCGAGGACGGCAAGGTCACCCCGCAGGCGCACGCGAATCCCGGTAGCGGGGTGGGCATCGACCGGGGCGTGGCCAAGGTCGTCACCCGCTCCGACGCCGTGTTCCACCACCGGGAGT
>JBIOWF010000141.1:0-5004 GCA_044868295.1 Microtetraspora sp.
CGACTGGCCCACCAACGGCCGGCATCACTACGCCACACCCGCCAGCCGGGGTACGGCACAAGGTCACTGATCACATGACCATTGGGCACCACGCCCCGGACGAGGCCGGGTAGAGACGGATCCCCTACGGCGAGGGGTACAGTCCGTACCTCTACGCGGCGGGCAGTCTCAGGGCGCGGGCGAGATCCCGGGCATCATCACGCACCATCGACCCGCCGGAAACCATGAGCTCCTGCACCGCGGAACGGGTGAAAAGGTTGTATCCGACCGTTTCCGGGCTCGTCTCGTACGCCTTCTTCAACAGGTGGACGGTAGCCAGCGGCTCCTTCTTCAGCCGGTAGGCGCGGGCCGTTTCGACGATGTGGAACGCCCGCCGGGTCGCGGACGGCATCCCTCCCAAGGTGATGCGGTTGGCCTGCCTGATCGCCTCATGCTCGTCCGCCAGATCCGCATACATGGTGATCGCGTACGCGTCCACCATGCCGCGGCCGAACAGCAGCCACGGATGATGCCCGTCGAGGGCTTGCGCTGCTCGGTCAGCTAGATCCCAGTGCCGTTCCGCGTCGCCACGGCGTCCCGTCTTGGCGTACGACAGGGCGACAGCCAGATGCATCAGCCCCCACAGGCTGCGGTCCGTATCGCTGTCCTCCGGCCGCAGCAGTCCGGCGGCCTGGTGGGCAAGGTCGATCCGCGCCTCAGACTGCTCTCCGGCATCCCGGAAGACATGGTTCATGTACCAGGCCGCTGCGGCGATGGCGTGCGGGTCGTCGGCGTCTTGGGCGGCCTGCATCGCCCGGTCGCCGGTGAGACGCACAAGCTCCGGCGTCGGCTGGAAAGACAGGAACAACTGGGTCAGGTGGTAGACCTGCGCCAGAGCGGCCAGGGCCGCACGCCGTGCGTCGCCTTCGAGCTGCCGCACCGATGCCCGTGCGTCGTCCAGCAGGCGAGGGAGCACCGTAGCGACCGCGGTCCGCTGGTTGGGTGACCCGTGCCAGACCATCCACGCCTGGGCGACATTGCCGGCGAGCGTCTCAGCGCGGACGGGTTCGCGGCTGGGAGAAGCGAGCGAGTAGCTGGCGAGGGCCCGCGCGATCTCGCTGGTCTTCTCGTGACGGGCCTTCGTGTACGTCGCCGTGGTGAGCTTCTGCTCGCCGGTCAGCTCGGCCAGGTCGTCGATTCCGAGGATCTCGGCCAGGCGGATGAGCAGCGGCATGCGGGGCATGAGTAGCCGGCCGGTTTCCAGGGCCTTGACCCACTCGGCGGAGCGTCCGCACAGCTCACCGAGGACTTTGCGGGTCATCCCTGCTCGTTCGCGGAAGAATCGGACTCGTTCGCTGAAAGCCATGGGCGTGCTAGCGTCATTCATACGGCCCTGCACCTTCCTGATAGCTCGACACTCTCAGGCTATGGCGCAGGGCCTTAATCGTGCGAGGGGTTGATCGCAACCCGATCCCGCAGTCCCGGGTGGTCCTGTCCCTTCCTGACCGCAGGCCGGGGCGGCTTTCCACCGCCAGTTCGCCTCAGGCGTAGCCGCCCATCCTGGCGCTCCCACCTCGTAAACAACTCTTCGGACGTCATTCACTGTGCCAAGGTGTGGCGGGGGCGGTCTAGGCGGGGGCGGGCCGGGAACATACACTCACGAGGCGTAAGGGCAAATCGGATATGGCCCCGAAGCATCCCAACAAGGACATCCGGAAGTTCATCAAAGAAGCGGAGGAGCAGAGTTGGAGAGTCGACCCGCCTAAGGGTCGCTACTGGTCCATGTGGTGCCCGTGTGGCGAGCACAAGAGCACACTCAAGATCAGCCCATCCAACCCCCGGTACCTGCCAGAACTTCGGAAGAAACTGAGCCGCGAGACATGCTGGAAGGAGGTGGGCTGAGTCATGAAATTCAAGGCTGACATGACCGTCGTATTCACTGGCGACCTTGCACTCCTCGACTCCCGGACTGATGAGCTCATGGAGCAGCTGCTGACGATCGAGGATGCCGATCCTGTGATCGAGGACCCCGACATCACCGCCACACTGAGCACGGGCGTTGTGCAGGTCAGCATGTTCCTAGACGTGGACGACCTGGGCGAGGCAGCACAGAAGCTGCTGGCGACGGTGCGGCATGCCATCCACGCTATTGGCGATGGCACCCCCGGCTGGGATCGGGCGGCAAAGGCTGTGCAGGAGCTATGCATGGCCGTAAGGCCGGTGCAGGACCGCGAGCTGGTAGACGCCTAACCCGCAGACTTTGAGGCGCCCCGTTTCTTTCGAGGAGCGGGGCGCTTTGGTTGCGCCCCGTCTGATCACGTGTCCACGGTAGGGCCGACCGGCCCGTGTCGCCCGAGAGAAAACGATCGTGGTGTGGGATTCCCACCGATAAAATCGGCGCCATAACCACTCACTCACCTGATCGCGAGTCCGCGGTGCGGATCCTGCGACGTTCGTCGTCGACATGCGCCAGAAGCTCATCCAGGGGCGGCGGCGTGAGTCCGCGGCGGCGCATATCCACCCGCAGGCGCTTGAGCATCGTCTCGATGACGCGCATGCGCTCCTCTTCCTGCTGGGATGCGTGGAGGTTTAGCTCCCTTTCGGGCTCGCCAGGGGCGGTGTTGGCGATGCTCTGCTGCGCGATGCTCCTACGGAGAGAGTTCTTCCAGGCGTTGACATGCTGCTCGTGGGCTCGGTAGTCGCCGAGCGTGGCGGCGTTTTGGTGCCACTCGTCGTATTCGGGCCCGTAGTGGTGCCAGCCGGCCTCGTCGGCGAGGGCGAAGGCCTGTTCGCCGTCGAACCATTTGACGACCTCCCACGTGTTGGTCACGTGGCCGGGGTGGACTTCGACGTTCTCCTGGTGGCCGAGCGGGAACACCAGGAGCGTCGGCGGGACGCGGAGCGCTCGGGCGAGGATGATCAGTTCGGCGACGGAGATGTTGTGCCGGATGCCCTTCTCCAGCTTGGCGATCACGGACCGGTCTAGCGGCAGGCCGAGCTCGGCGCATCGGTCGGCGAGTTGCAGGACGGTCATGCCGATGCCGTCGCCGGCGCGCTTGCGGTAGTACTCGATGCGTTTGCCGATGTCAGCGGTGAAGCGGGTAGCCCAATCACGATCTTGTTCCATAACGGTCAATTCTACACTCGTCGTGTGATTTGACAGTATCCCGATCTTCGGAGCAATCTGTAACCGCCACGGTCATCAAGCGGGAACGGACCGACCGTCATGGAACAAGAATTTGTCAAGAAGAAGGCCGTAGCCAAGTTCTTGGGCATCACCATCGCGACCCTCGACCGGTGGGCCAAGAAAGGCATCTGCCCCGCGCCGATCAAGCTCGGCCCCCGCCTGGTCCGCTACCGGCGCTCCGAGATCCTCGCCTGGCTCGACAACCGCTGAAACAGCAAGACGCCTCGGTGATCCCACACCGAGGCGTCTCAAGTTCCCGCCCAACCACCAAGAAAGACAGGAAACGAATGCACGGACAGGATAACCTGCCCTTCCCCTCGGAGCCCATCACCTGGGGTATCCGCGAGTTCGACGGCCACCCGGTCCTCACCGCGACCGTAGACGGCATCCTCCACTACGAGAACGTTGGGCTGTGCGGCCTCCTCCTGCACTCCAACCCGAGCAAGGCCCTGGCCGACTGGACCGACCTGACTCAGCGGATCAGCCTCGACGTCCGGGGCGCGAATTCCCTAACCGGATGGGAGGGATATCGCAGAGGCAACCCCAACAGGGCGTTCGTCACGCGCGAGGGAGCCAACCGCCTCCTGCTGAAAAGCAAGGCACCCGGCGCGGACAGAGTTCACAGGTGGCTCGCCGACGACGTCATGCCCGCCCTCGAAGACCAAGGCACATACGCCATGCCGGGCGCGGCGCCTCGGGAGCTCGCCGCGCGACCGAACTTCGTGGGCATGGACGAGCAGACCCTCATGTTCGTCCACCGGCAGAGCCAGGACCTCGCGCTGTACGTCCAGGCGCTCATCGAGGAGAAGCGGAAGACGGCCGAGCTCCTGCCCGGCGCCGAACTGGCCGCCACGTACGCCGCCGCCAACGGCGTCACGGCCATGCGGTCCTTCGCCCGCGACGTCCAGCAGTGGGCCAGGGAGCGCGGCGTGCGCGTCCTCCAGCAGCAGGTGTTCGACTACCTCGGACACCTCGGCCTGATCATCCGGGCGCGCACGTCCGAACACGGCCAGGCCACCGCGTTCGCCATCGCGGCCGGCCACGCCGAGAACGAAACCGTCCTCATCCGGCGGAGGAACGGCGTCGTGGAGAAACGCAAGTACGGGAAGCTCACCGCGAAGGGGGAGGATCACGCGTTCAAGCGGATCCGCGCGGCCATCACCGAGCACGGGACGCTCGACGTGTAGGCAACTCGGCCGGCGCCCCGCTTCAAGAGGAGCGGGGCGCTTTCGTTGCCGCCCGGTAGAGATGCCAGACGTACCACTCGCCAAGGGACCGGACCTTGACGGTTGTGACGACGCCTGCCGCGTCTTCTTCCACGTCCCGCCACACCTCGATGAGCGACCACGCCCACGCGATGGCCGCCGCCCGGCAGCAGTCTGGGACGGAAGCGTGTACGGCCAGGCGGCGTAGTGCGGCGAGGTTGGCTTGGGCGGTGTGGTCGGCTGGGTTGTGCGGGTGGTGCATGCCGACTCCGGAGTGCGGCCCCAGGCCGCCCCTGATGGGGCGGCCTGGTCCCTCGCCGGACTTGCGTTACCTATGAGACGTGCGGGATAGCGAAGAGGTTCACTTCCGCACGATCGACCATGGCGCGTCAGCCTTCACGACCGCGTACCGCGTGCCCGCCGGCAGCTTCACACGCCCGGAGTAGGCCTTCACCGACGACACGAGGAGATCGTGCCGCTTCCCGTACGCATTCAACGCCCACACCGAGAAGTAGCCGTCACCCTCGTAGGTGACCTTGATCAGGCCCGGCTTTGTGGTCGTCGCCTTGAAGCGGATGATGTCGTCTCCGTCGCCCTCGTAGACGGTCCCGCGGGCGGCCTGCGCGGGCCCGG
>JBIOWF010000142.1:0-4240 GCA_044868295.1 Microtetraspora sp.
GCGTGAACGTGTCGGCCCGGCTCGAAGCCGTCCTGTGGCTCGTGGCGCTCTTCCAGCCGATCGCGGGCGTCGTCTTCGTGCTCGACGGCGTGCTGATCGGCGCCGGTGACCAGCGGTATCTCGCCTGGGCGGGAGTCTGGTGCACTCTCGCCTACCTGCCGTTCGCCGCGCTCGCCGGGAGTCTGGTCACGCTGTGGCTGGCGCTCGGCGTGTGGATGACCGCCCGCATGATCACGCTCGCCACCCGCGCGTACGGCCGGGCATGGATGATCACCGGCGCTTGACCCCGCGTCCCGGGACGACCGCATGCCAGGACGGCACGACCGGGTGGCACGGCCAGACCGTACCGCCCGACAGCACGCCGAATGGCATGACCGGGTGAGACGGCTACACCGGTACCGCCGGACAGCACAGCCAGGCAGAGACGCCGAAGGGCCCTCTCCGAAACGAAGAGAGCCCTTGGCGAAGGTCTCCGGCTCAAGACCCGAAGCGGGCCTGCGCCGGACGGTGTCCCGTGCTGGGTCAGCCGGCGACGACCTCGACGTCGACGGTCGCGGCCACCTCGGGGTGCAGCTTGACGCTGACCTTGTGAGAGCCGAGGCTCTTGATCGCGTTGCCGATCTCGATGCGGCGGCGGTCAAGCTTCGGACCGCCGGCGGCCTTGACGGCCTCGGCGATGTCGCCCGTCGTGACCGAGCCGAAGAGACGGCCGGACTCGCCGGCGCGGGTCTTCAGCGTCACCTTGAGCGCGCTGAGCTGACCGGCGACCTCCTTGGCGGTGCCCAGGTCCCGGATCTCGCGGGCGTCGCGCGCCTTCTTGATCGAGGCGATCTGGGACTCGGCGCCGCGCGTCCAGCGGATGGCGAAGCCGCGCGGAATCAGGAAGTTACGGCCGTAGCCGTCCTTCACCTCGACGATGTCGCCGGGAGCGCCGAGGCCGGAGACCTCAGTGGTAAGGATGAGCTTCATGTCCTGAGACTCCTTTCTTAGCGCGCGGTGCTCGTGTACGGCAGCAGGGCCATCTCACGAGCGTTCTTGATAGCGGTCGCCACGTCGCGCTGGTGCTGGGTGCAGTTGCCCGTCACCCGGCGCGCACGGATCTTGCCGCGGTCGGAGATGAACTTCCGCAGCAGCGCCGTGTCCTTGTAGTCGACGTAGGAGATCTTGTCGTGGCAGAACAGGCAAACCTTCTTCTTGGGCTTGCGCAGTGCCGGCTTGGCCATCGTGGTGCTCCTTTCAGAGCCCCGCATGATGCGGGAATGGTCGCTCGGATATTTGTGGTGTTGTGACTAGAAAGGCGGTTCGTCGCTGAAGTCGCCGCCGCCGAAGCCGCCGCCCTGCTGGCCGCCGCCGCCCTGGTTGTAGCCACCGCCACCCTGCGGAGCGGGACTGGCCGAGGCCCAGGGGTCGTTGGCCGGGCCGCCGCCGAAGCCGCCGCCCCCGCCCTGCCGGGCGGTCTTGTTCACCTTGGCGGTGGCGTTGCGCAGCGAGGGGCCGACCTCGTCGACCTCGACCTCGTAGACCGTGCGCTTCTCGCCTTCCTTGGTCTCATACGACCGTTGGCGCAGCCGTCCCTGAACGATGACCCGCATGCCGCGCTGCAGGCTCTCGGCGACGTTTTCCGCCGCCTGTCGCCACACGTTGCAGGTCAGGAACAGCCCTTCGCCGTCCTTCCACTCGTTGGTCTGCTTGTCCAGAAACCTCGGGGTGGATGCGATGCGGAACCGGGCCACGGCCTGCCCCGTCGGGGTGAATCGCAGCTCCGGGTCGTCGACAAGGTTGCCGACGATGGTGATCGTGGTGTCGCCTGCGGCCATCGGTCGCGTCCCTTCAGCTCAGCCTTTAGGGGCTCAGAGTACGGCTCTCGCCCGACAAAAGCGCCGGGCTTCGCTGCACTGGCTCAGTGGAGCTCTGGGCGGATGACCTTGGTGCGAAGAATGCCCTCGTTCAGGTTGAGCTGACGGTCCAGCTCCTTGACCGTGGCAGGCTCCGCGGTGAGGTCGACGACGGCGTAGATGCCCTCGGCCTTCTTCGCGATGTCGTAGGACAACCGGCGGCGGCCCCAGACGTCGACCTTCTCCACGGTGCCGCCGTCATTGCGGACGACGCTGAGGAACTGGTCGAGCGAGGGCTGCACGGTGCGCTCATCGAGGGACGGGTCGAGGATGACCATCATCTCGTAACGACGCATGCGGAATCCAACCTCCTCTGGACTCTTGCGGTCACGACGCCTTGCCGTGACAGGAGGACGCTGTGCAACAAGCGCGGGCGAACCCCTGCGCATATCAAACACAGCCGAATAAGGCTACCAGGCGCGAGGTTGTGCGCCGCCCCATGAGGGAACCAAAGGAAACGAGAGGAGGTGGCACGAATGCCACATATTCTCGGCCCCGTGGAGCGTGAGCCCTTCCGCCTCACCCTTAACACAGACGGGCGACCCCACACCGTCCAGAACGTTCTCGCGATCGGCACGCTGATCTGCGGCATAGTGGCGATCGTCACCGGGTTCATTGTCGACGCCCACGTCGTCGCCTCATGGTTCGGCGCGATCGGGTTCATCGGCGGGCTCTACGCGCAGTACATCTCGGCGACGACGCCGCAGCGCAGCTTGATCATCGTCGGTGTGGTCGGCTCGTTCGTCGGAGTGGTGCTGGGTATCGCCCACGGGGGCTTCACTCCGTAGCCCCGGAGGCGGTGCGCATTCCTCCCGACGTCGTGGCTGATCGCGCCGTGGCTGATCGCGCCGTGGCTGATCTCGCTGGTGTCGCTGCCGTTCCCGCGTCTGTCGCCCGGCCCGCGTCGTCACGGCCCGGACAGGCCCCCTTCGGGACCACTAGTGTTGGTACGGTCGGCCCGCCCTGTTCGGCGGCGTGAGCCGTACGTGCCGGTCCCACGATCGTCGCGGCGAGCGGCTGGTCCTTAGCGGGCCCGGCCATGGGCGGGCGTCTCCCAACGCACGGATCCAACGCACGGAGGACGGGGATGGACAGCCAGCGCGGCGAGCAGCCATGGCGCATCGGTGCTCACGTCGACCAGGACGACCCGCTCGCCCACGCGGCGGCGCGTGACGCCGACGTCGCCCAGTTCTTTCTCGGCGACCCGCAAGGCTGGAAGGGGCCGGTCCTACCCGAGGGCGTTGACGCGCTGAGGGAGTCGACTGTGGACGTCTACATCCACGCGCCCTACGTGATCAACGTCGCGACCGCGAACAACCGCATCCGCATCCCGAGCCGCAAGCTGCTGGAGAGCCACCTGAAGGCCGCGGCGTCCGTGGGCGCCAAGGGTCTCATCGTGCACGGCGGCCACGTCAACAAGGACGACGACCCGCAGATCGGATTCGACAACTGGCGCAAGGTCTTCGAACGCATGGACTGCCCCGTCCCTGTGCTGATCGAGAACACCGCCGGAGGCGGCAACGCGATGGCGCGCAAACTCGACCGGATCGCCCGGCTCTGGGATGCCGCGACCGCCGGCGCGAAGGACCCCTCGGTCGTCGGTTTCTGCCTCGACACCTGCCATGCCCATGCGGGCGGCGAGGAATTGGCCGACCTCGTCGACCGGGTCAAGGCCATCACCGGCCGCGTCGACCTGGTCCACTGCAACAACTCGCGTGACGCCTTCGACTCGGGCGCCGACCGGCACGCCAACCTCTGCAACGGCGTGATCGACCCCGAGGCCATCCTCGCGGTCTGCCGGTCGGCGGGGGCCCCGATCGTCGTGGAAACCCCCTTCGAAGGCCAGGCCGACGACATCGCGTTCCTGAGGAAGAACCTTTAGTCCACATGTCCACAGCCTGTGGATAACCTTCTGGATTGCCGCGATCAAAGACTGGGTATGGAAATCCGATCGCCGCTGCCATCTTCGATCAAAGCCGGCCCGCGGCGGCGGGTGCTCCGCGAGAGCCGTACGAAGGAGACGATCGCGGCGGCGAGGAGGAGCACGTTCCGCGCGACAAGGACGAGCGTCCCAGGCAGTCTCCCTGACCAGCTGTAGTCCTCTTCGACCCACGGGTACATGATCCCGGTGAGCAGCGTCGCGGCGAGGAGGAGCCACGCGGCGGGACGCTGGCTGGATCCGGGCACGACGAGCACGACCGCGGCGATGCCGATCAGCCAGATCATGTACTGCGGCGAGAGCACCCTGCTGGTCAGCACCAGGAACAACACCGTGGTGAGCGCCGCGTCGTAGTAGGACCTGTCGGTCGTGGCGGCCCGGAACCACCAGAGCGCGAGCAGGGCGA
>JBIOWF010000143.1:0-23033 GCA_044868295.1 Microtetraspora sp.
ACCGGGCTTTGCCGAACGCGCACTGGGAGGACCTTGGCCTGAAGGGTCTGCATCAGACCTGGCAACGACTCAGACCAGCGGCCTGACGAACCGCCGGTTGCGGGCCCGCATGTCCGGTGGTGTGAGAGGGGACGGGGCAACCCCGTCCCCTACTCGATTCCGTGCTCGGGAACGGCTGACTGCGATCGTGACGATCACCTGCGGGGCTTCATGCGTGTGGTCGCGAAGGGTCAGGCGTCGGACAGGCGCTCGCTGAACACGGTGACGGGGCGGTCGAGGCGCTCGCCGTCGACGATGATGTCGACGACCTCGTTGTAGAACGAGAGGTGATCCTTGATCGGCGCCGCCGCGGGAATCGGGTCGGGGTAGGCCCATGCCACGTTGGCCGGGACGTCGCCGCCCGCGCCACGGAACGACCAGTAGGACGCCACGCCCATGTACGGGCAGCGGGTACGCAGATCGGTCGGTTCGAGCAGGCCGAAGTCGACGTCCTCCGGCGGGATGTGGTAACGGGTGGGCAGGCCGGTCTCGAACAGCAGGACCGGGCGGCGGGTCTCCGCCACGACCTGCCCGCCGATCTCGACCCTGACATGCCGCGAGCTGGGAATCGCGTCAATCCGCTTGTGCGGGTCCCTCGGATGCACGTAGATCTCCTCGTCCTCTCGCCGGGTCCCATGCTCTCACCCGGGGAAGGCGATGAACTCCGGGGGCACCCGGTCGGCCAGCCAGACGCCGTTGGCGCTGCGGCGGAACTCGTGGCCCGAGTCGTGCATGTCACCCGCGCGGACGGTCAGGACGACGGGTACGCCGCGCCGGGCGCCGACCCGGCCGGCCGTCTCGCGGTCATGGGAGAGATGTACGGCGTGGCGTGTCATCGGCCGGAGCCCTTCGGAGCGGATGGCGCCGAGGCTGCGGGCGACCGTGCCGTGGTAGAGGAACGCGGGCGGTTCGACGGCCGGCAGATCGAGGTCCACGGGGATCGTGTGCCCCTGGCTGGCGCGGATCCGGGTGCCTTCGATCGCGTACCGCCGCTTGTCGTTGTCGGCCACGACGTGTTCCAGTTCGGCCCGACTGATCGGGAAGCCGTGACGGGTCGCGGCCGACAGCAGAGTGTCGATCTCCACCCAGCCATGGGCGTCCAGGGTCAGCCCGATCCGCTCCGGCTGGTGCCGGAGATGTTTGGACAGGTATTTGGAAACCCGTATCGTCCGTTTTTCATTCATGGTCATCCAGGATGACGCGGCGGATCGCCGTGGATCAACTCGTTTCCGGGGGCCGCGACTCGCCGTGAAACCCCCGGATACCCGCCGGCGAGTGGCTGTGGAGCGCCGGGTGCCTACCGGCCGGCGGACCAGCCGTACCGCTTCATCAGGACGGCGGCGACGCGGGCGAACCGGTCGGGGTCGAGCACCGCGCCCTCACGCCGGATGTCGTCCTCGTCCAGCTCGAAAACGCGGTCGAGCCGGAGGTAGGACACCCGGTCGTCGCGATCCCAGGAGCCGAGCCGCAGCCACTCGTCCGGGCGGTCGTCCTCGCCCCGGCTGGACAGCATCATGCCCAGCAATCTGCGCCCGCTGCGCCCGACCACGAGCAGCGGCCGGTCCTTGCCCCGGGCCGGATCCTCCTCGTAGGGCACCCACGCCCACACGATCTCTCCTGGGTCGGCGAGACGGTCCAGATCGGGGGAGTATTCCAGCCTCCCCGCCCGCTCCACGTCGTACACCTCGCGGACCGCGCCGCGGGCCGGTCGGGCATCTTCACCTAGATCACGCACGCACGCAGCCTACCGGCTCGGCCGGGTCGTCACCGGGCTCAGTGCCGGCGTGGGTCGAAGGGCGCTTGGCCGTGGTGACGTGGCAGTCTGGGCGGTAGTGCGTACAAAGACCTTCTCCCCGCCATCCATGGTGCCGACCATCGACGGAAGGAAGGAAGGGAAGGATATGACCACGGAAGACTTCGCCGACCGGTTGTTCCAGTCGGCGCTCGGCACGATAGAGGTCCTGTCCGTCCATCTCGGCGACCGGCTGGGCTGGTATCGGGGTCTCGCGGCGCGAGGCCCGTCCACCCCGGCGGAGCTGACGGCTTTTGCCGGTGGAGACGAGCGGTACGCACGGGAATGGCTGGAGCAGCAGGCCGCCGCGGGCATCCTGACCGTCGGGCCGGACGGGCGCTTCGCCCTGCCCAAGGGGGCCGAGGAGGTGCTGACCGACGAATCGAGCCTGGCCTATCTCGCTCCGCTGGCCCGGATGCTCGCCGGAGCGGCGGCGCAGATGCCCGCGCTGGTGGACGCCTACCGCACCGGTGGCGGGGTCGGCTGGTCGGAGTTCGGGACCGACATGCGGGAATCGCAGGCCGACATGAACCGGCCCTGGTTCGAGCACGCGCTGCCGGACGCGCTGGCCGGGGTGCCCGACCTGGACGCGGCGCTGCGCCGCCCCGGCACCAGGATCGCCGACGTCGGAAGCGGCGGGGGATGGTCCACCATCGCCCTGGCCAGGGCGTATCCGGAGGCCCGCGTGGAGGGCATAGACGTCGACGGCCCGTCCATCGAGCTGGCCACGCGCAACGCGGCGGAGGCCGGATTGGGCGACCGTGTCTCCTTCCGCCACGGCGACGCCGCCATGCTGGAGGAGGACAGCTACGACGCCGCCTTCGCCTTCGAGTGCATCCACGACCTGCCGCACCCGGTGGACACCCTTTCGGCGGTACGGCGGGCCGTCACGCCCGGCGGGCCCGTCGTCATCATGGATGAGGCCGTCGGCGACGCGTTCAGCGCACCGGCCGACGACACCGAGCGCTTGATGTACGGCTTCAGCCTGCTGATCTGCCTCCCGGACGGCCGGGCCCACCGGCCTTCGGCCGCCACCGGAACCGTGATGCGGCCGGACACGCTACGCCGTTACGCGGCCGAGGCCGGGTTCCGCGACATCGAGATCCTGCCGATCAGCGACTTCGGATTCTGGCGCTTCTACCGCCTGGTCTGACGAGCCGGTGACCTTGGGGGATATCGGGGGATATCGGGGGATATCTTCACGATCGTGGTGGAGGAAGGGGGCACGATGGCGGGGGATGTCATCGCGCGCAAGAGCGGGGAAGGGGACGCCTTCTGGGTCCTCGGCGGTCTCTACGAGGTAGGGGAAGCGACATGGCCTCGAGATGAGGCTCCCGGACTGAGCCGCGGGCGCGGCGTCGACGGAAACGGCCACGGGTTGGGGCGGCATCCGTTCAGCGACTTCGTCTGCTGGACCATCACGGGAGCCGGTCTGCCGGGGCCGGGGCAGGCCACGTGCCCGTGCCCGAGCGCGTGGCCGACCTCGTGGTTGATGACATACTCGCGGTAGGAGGCGAGATCGGGGCCGTAGGTCGCCGCCCCCTGCCCCCACCTCATCGCGTTGATGACGGATCGCCTGCCGTTCCAGCACGACAGCTCGCCGCCGGTTCGCTTGGGCAGGCACTGGGCGTCCGTCAGCGCCGGGCTGGACAGCGCCACCCGGACCTGCACCGGGTCGTGGTCCACCCGCTGGAATCTCATCCGCCCGCCGTGCCCCCAGCCGCGCGGGTCGTTGAGCGTCCGGTGCACCTCGGCCGTGAACTCCCTCGCCTCGAAGGGAAGACCGCGCTCGATCTCGACCAGGTAGCGGATGATCTCTCCACCGCGGTCCCTCGGCGGCCGGGCCCCGCCCGGGACGACGACGTAGTGGCCGCTCGCCGCGTTCGGCACCGCCACCTTCCACGGCTGTCGTCGGCCGTTGGCGACCAGTGGCTCCCCTTGGCGGGGCGAGGGCCGGGCCGCCGGGCCGGTCGCCGCCGAGACCGCCGACCGGGACGGGTCCCGCGTCGCGGGCGTGAGCCTGTCGCGGACCGACGCGGGCGGTGACATGGCGTCGCACGCCGCCAGCATCGTGATGCCGAGGATGAGCAGCCCGTTCACTCGTGCGCGTCGCAACCGTCACCCCCGCCATCGGCGATCACGCGGGGGAGATGTCGATCATATGCGCTTGCGGGCGGTTTCCCGCGTCGCCCACGCCGAGCTCCGGTCTCAGCCCTCCGAGGCGGTCCTGCGATGGGGGTCGCCGACCGGCTTGGACTGGGGAGATCCGCGCTGGCGGAGGTAGATGGCCAGCACCGTGATCGACGCCACCGCGAGGAACTCGGACACGGACAATCGCAACGAATCGCCCATCATGATGACCACCCGACCACGTCATGATGATCTACCGACATGTGCGAATCACCCGGCTAGCCCCCGTGGATCGGCCCGCGCCGTTCCGCCGCCGCACAGGGCCGTCGGGACGGTCCGTACGGCGGCGAAACGGGTCAGGCGAAAGAGACGCCGATCAATCCTGGGCCTTGCCGCCCGCCACCCGGCTGATCATCAAGGCCACCAGGATGATCACGCCGTAGACGAGCTGCTTCCACTCGCCCGGCACGCCGCGCAGTGTCAGGATGTTCTCCACCAGCCCGATGACCAGGACGCCGGTCAACGCGCCGAACACCGTGCCCTTGCCACCGTCGAGGCTGACCCCGCCGATCACGGCGGCCGCGAAGACCATGAAGATCCAGCCGCTGCCCTGGTTGGCGCTGATGGATCCCAGCCACCCGGTGGTGAGCACACCGGCGAGCGCCGCGAGCACGCCGCCGATCACGAACACGCCCCACACGACGCGTTCGACCCGGACACCGGCCGCCCTGGCGGCGTCGGCGTTGCCGCCGATGGCGTACAAGGCCCGGCCGAGCCGGAAATAGCCGAGCGCGACGATGCCGAGCACGAAGAGCACCCCGGTGATCCAGATGGACGCGGGCAGGCCCAGCCAGGTCGCGCTCCCCAGGTAGAGGAACGACTCCGGCAGCTCGAACAGGCTCTTGCCCCCGGTGAGGCCGAGCTGCAGGCCCCGCACCACGATCAGCATCGCCAGCGTGACGACGAACGCGGACAGCTGGAAGCGCAGGATGAGAAAGCCGTTGACCACCCCGATGATCGCGCCGATCAGCAGGCAGAGCGGGATGGCGAGAACGGCGGGCAGGCCGATGCCGAAGCCGCCCGCGGACGTCGGGATGACCAGCATGACCGCGAGCGCCGGAGCCAGCCCGACCGTCGACTCCAGCGACAGGTCGAACTTGCCGGCGATCAGGATCAGCGCCTCGGCCAGCACGACCAGCGCGAGCGCCGTCTGCTGCTGCAGCACGTTGATCAGGTTTTCCGGCGTCAGGAACGTCGGGCTCACCACCGCGCCGGCCGCGAGCAGCACCAGGATGACCGGCACGAGGGTGAGGTCACGGAACCGGCCGAGCCGTGGTAGGCGGCCCCCGCCACCGGGGCCACCCCGTGCCTGCGCCGCGTCGGATCCGCGCGCCGGGTGCGCAGTTTCGGTCATGACACGCCTTCCATGACGGCAACCAACTCCTGATCAGTCCAGCCCTCGGGCAGGTCCCGCACGATCCGCCCGTGGAACATCACGAGAACCCGATCGCAGATGCGCAGGTCGTCCAGCTCGTCCGAGACGACCAGGACGCCGGCTCCGGCGCGCGCCGCGTCCTCGACCGCGCCGAGCAGTGACTGTTTCGCCCGGACGTCGACCCCGGCCGTGGGGTCGACGACGACGAGCGCCTTGGGCTCGTTGGCCAGGGCCCGCGCCATCACGGCCTTCTGGGCGTTCCCTCCGGACAGCTCGCCGACCGGCTGGTCGGGGCCGCTCGCCCGGATGTCCAGCTCGCCGATCATCCGGGAGGCGTACGCCCGCTGGCGGCCGGCGGACACCGCGCCGTACCGGCCGAGCCGCCCCGCGACCGGCAGGGTCACGTTCTCGGCGAGTGAGAGCAACGGCACGAACCCTTCCTTGCCCCTGTCCTCGGGCACGAAGCCGAGGCCCGCCTCCAGCGCGGCGGCCACGTCGCCGGGGCGCAGCCGTACACCGTTGATCGAGACGCTGCCGCGGCCCGCCCGGCGCAGCCCCGCGAGGGTCTCGGCCAGCGCGACCTTGCCGCTGCTGCCCGAGCCCGCGAGGCCGAGGACCTCGCCCTCGCGGATCTCCAGGTCGACGTCCTCGTAGTGCCCGGAGAGGGTGAGACCGTCGCTTCTCAGCACGACGTCGGCCGCCGCCGGGGCCGGACGGTCGGAGCGCTCGCCCAGGGTGACGGCGTCGCCGGTCATCGCCGCGACCAGGTCGCCGTGGGGCAGCTCGGCCACCGGCGCGGTGACCACGTGCCGCGCGTCGCGGAAGACGGTGACCTCGTCGCACACCTCGTACACCTCTTCGAGGTGGTGCGAGATGAACATCATCGTGACGCCCTCGGCCTTCAACACCCGCATGCGGGTGAACAGGCGCTGGATCGCGGGGCCGTCGAGCTGCGCCGTCGGCTCGTCGAGGATGATGAACCGCGCCCCGCCCGACAGGGCCCGCGCGATCTCGATGAGCTGGCGCTGCTCCACCGTGAGGTCACCGGCGAGCTTTCCGGCCGGTACGGCGACGCCGTACCTTTCGAGGATCTCCTGCGACGCCTGGCGCAGCCGCCGCCATTTGATGGGCCCACCGGCCGACTGGCGGTTGAGGAAGAGGTTCTCCGCCACGCTCAGACCCGGGATGATCGTCGACCTCTGGTACACGCACGCGACGCGACGCCGCCAGCCGTCCCGGTCACTGAGAGGGGGAGCGGGTTCGCCGCCGAACGAGATGGAGCCCTCGTCCGGCCGGCTGAGCCCGGTCAGGATCGAGACCAGCGTGGACTTGCCTGCGCCGTTCCGCCCGACGAGGGCGTGCGTCGTCCCCGGCTCGATCCGGATGCCCGCGCCGGCGAGTGCCACGGTCGCGCCGAAGCGCTTGGTCACGTTCACCGCTTCGACAGCTGTCATTTGACTTGATTGCCCCAGAGCGCCTTGTCGTCCACGTTATCCTTCGTTACCAGCGGAGCCGGCAGCTGGTCCTCCAGGCCGTTGGGCAGCTGGATGATCGTGCTGTCGTGGTCGGTCGGGCCGGGCTTGAAGGTCTTCCCCTCGATCGCCGCCTTGGCGTAGTAGAGGGCGTACTGGGCGTAAAGATCCGCGGGCTGCGACACCGTGGCGTCGATCTCGCCGTTGCGGATCGCCGCGTACTCCTGCGGGATGCCGTCGTTGGAGACCACGAAGATGTGGTTGGGGTCGGTCGGCGGCACCAGCAGCTTCTTGGCCTTGAGCACCTGCAGCGTCGGAGCCAGGTGGACGCCGCCCGCGTGCATGTAGATGCCCTTGATGCCGGGGTGCTGCTGGAGCAGGGTCTGCAGCATGGCCGCCGCCTTGCCGCCGTCCCACTCCGTCGGCGCCTCGTAGACCGTGATGCCGGGGAACCTGGTCTTCATGCACTCCCGGAACGCCTCGGCGCGGTCACGGCCGTTGACTGACGACAGCGCGCCCATGAGCTGGACGACCTCGCCCTTGCCGCTCAGCTTCTCGCCGAGGAACTGGCACGCCTTCTCGCCGTAGGCCCGGTTGTCGGCGCGTACGATCATGTAGACGGGGCCCTTGTCCGGCCGGGTGTCGACGGAGACGACGGGGATCTTCTTGTTCGCCAGTTGCTCCAGGGTCGAGGCGATCGCGCCGGTGTCCTGGGGCGCCATGATGATGGCCTTGGCACCCTGGCCCACCAGGGCGTTCGTGTTCGCCACCAGCTTCTGGACGTCGTTCTGGGAGTTCGTGGCCGGGAGCAGTTCGACGCCGAGCTCCTTCGCCTTCTCCGGGACGTACTTGATGTAGGAGTTCCAGAAGTCGGAGTCCGCCCGGGGGTGATCGATGCCGACCTTCCCGGCTGCGGCAGCGGTGCCGCCGCCCGTCGTCGTGCCGCCGCCCGTCGAACCGCACGCGGCCAGCGCCAGCGCCAGCACGAGGCCGACCGCCGCTTTGGGAGCGTGGATGCCAATTTTCATGTGCCCGTCTCCGATACATCGGATGTATTGCTCCGATGTATAAACCTCCCCAGAAGTGGGCGTCAACAGTCATCACAAGATGTGAAATGGTATTGATATGTGAAGTCTTCCCTTCTCGGGGGCTCGCCGCGGCCGGGGAGTGAGGGTGCGGAGGCGCTCCGGCGCGGGGACTGTCGCGCGCAGACATCCGATGCCTGATCATGTGGTTTGTCACTCCAGTCGGCCTCGACGACCCCCGTCCGGTCGCCCGGCGAGACGCCGCCCGCGCTGACGAGACACTCACGTGCGGATCCGCGGACCACGCTGTTCCAAGCGCTCTCACGGCTCGTGGGAGCATGGAACGTGCGGATCGATCTCCACAGCCACAGCAACGCCTCCGACGGGACGGAGCCGCCCGCGGAGGTGGTCCGGCGGGCGCGGGCGGCCGGGCTGGACGTCCTGGCGCTGACCGACCACGACGGCGTCGACGGCATCCCCGCCGCGGTCGAGGCGCTTCCCGGTGGGCTGACCCTCGTCCCGGGCATGGAGCTCTCGTGCCGGCGCGAGGGGATGAGCATCCACCTGCTCGCCTACCTGTTCGATCCCGCGCACGCAGAGTTCGCACGGGAGTGCAGGCTCATCAGGGAGGCGCGTGACGACCGGGCGGCCGCGACGGTGGCCCGGCTGGCCGAGCTCGGCGTGCCGATCACCCTCGACATGGTCGAGAGGATCGCGGACGGCGGGGTCATCGGGCGGCCACATATCGCCAGGGCGATGGTCGAGGCGGGCGTGATCGACGATGTGGAGCTGGCCTTCACCCCGGCCTGGATCGGCACCGGCGGCCGAGCCCACGTGACCCGCCACGCCCTCGATCCGGTCCGTGCCGTACGGCTCACGCGTGCGGCCGGGGGAGTGGCCGTGCTCGCCCACCCCCGCGCGGCCAGGCGCGGCCGGATGGTGGAAGACGAGTGGATCGCCGAGATGGCCGCGGCCGGGCTTTCGGGCGTCGAGGTCGATCACCCCGACCACGACGCGGCCGCGAGGGTCGGGCTGCGGAGCCTCGCCGCCGATCTCGGCCTGGTCGTCACCGGCTCCAGCGACGACCACGGCGCGCTGACCGGCCACCGGCTGGGTTGCCACACGACGTCCCCCGAGGCGTACGAGCGGCTGATCGAGGGCGCCACCGGTGCGCGGCCGATCACTGCCGGCAGGTAGGACGCCGTTCCTGGCGATCACCTCTGAAGGCGGTCCTGACCGGAGAGAACCAGGACCGCCGTTCATGTGAGAGGACCGGCGAACGCGTGACGGCCGTCACCGGCCATTCCGGGTCAGGGAGTCACAATGCCGATCTGGTCGACGTAGTCCTCGGTGAGCCAGAGGTTGTCGTCGGATCCGGTCGTGATCGCGAACGGCCCGGCGTTGCTGGTCGGAAGCGAGTACTCGTTGAGCGTTCCGGATGTGCTGATGCTGGCGACGTTGCCGGCGATCTGCTCGACGAACCACACGTTGTCGTCCGGCCCGGTGGTGATGCCCCACGGATAGCCGTTGGGATCCGTGACCGAGTATTCGGTGAAACTGCCCGACGTGGTCACCGAGCCGACCTTTCCGGCGGCATCGGTGTACCACAGCTTGCCGTCCGCTCCGGGGGCGATCCCCACCGGCAGCGCCCCAGAGCTGGGAGCGGTGTACTCGGTGATCGTGCCGCTAGTGGTGATCTTCGCGACGCCGTTCGCGAGTGGTTCGGTGAACCACAGGTTTCCGTCCGACCCCGTGTTGATGAGGAGGGGGTAGGCGCCGCTGGTCGGCAGGCTGTATTCGGTGAATGTCCCGGAGGTGGTGATCCGGCCGATCTTGTTGCCGTCCGCTTCGGTGAACCAGACCGCGCCGTCCGACCCGGTGGTGAGATGCGCCGGTTGGGAGTCGCTCGTGGGGATCGACCATTCCGTGAAGTTGCCGGCTGTGGTCACGCGCCCGATCTTGTTCGCGACATTCTCGGTGAACCAGACGGCGCCGTCGGGTCCGAGGGTGATCCCAATGGGAGTCGCCTGGTTGGTCGGTATCGATATTTCGTTGATCGTCGGTGTCAGCCGGGCCGGCGCTCCGCTCTTGGCGTTCGTTCCGAGCCGGTGCGCGGGTGGGAAGTGACACCGTATATGACGATGCTGAGGTCTCTGCTTCAGTAGGAGGCAGAGCTTGACCCACGGGGTGGCGGCGAAGCATGGGGAGGCGGCGCGGCGAACGCGGTCACGGGCGCGCAAGGCCGGTCCCATTCGAGAGACACCCGTCTCGTCGCATATGTGGGACTGTGACCAGCGGCGGATTTCTCCGGCGGGAGGGGCCGGCGTGATATGCGGCGGCTCTGCCGATGAAAGAGGCGACGGTCAGGCGACAGAGTGGGTGATGGTGCAGCTGTAGGCGCCCGGGAGAGCGGAAGCCGGGATGCTGATGACGAGCGTCGGTTGCCAGCTCGTCGAGGTTGCGGCGACGATCGGTCCCTTGGATCCCCGGAAAGCGGTCACCGTCGTGGAGAGAGGGGCGGCCTCCGCCGCCGTGCTTTGCCCGGGGGTTCGGGAGCCGGCACCGGTTTGCGCGGTACTGGGGCCGGACCAGTACGACAGCCTGTCCTTGGTGATGGTGCCGCCGCTGGTGTGCAGTTCGTGGCCGACACGGTCGCCGTCCACATTTTGCTCCCCGGCCGTGAGTCGGCCACGGTCACCGTGCCGAGGGAGGCGCTGATGGTGGCACCTGGAAGGCCGCTGCCGAGGTTGGCCGAGGTGGGTACGGTGATCGTCAGATCATTCGCGCAACGCGATCGTCGTGTTTCTGCCCAGCCGGGAGTCCGCGGCCGAGGCGGCGGGAGCGCCCAGCCCGATCGTCAGGGCGATCGAAGCCACCACGGACGTTGTTCGCACGGACTCGTCCCCAATCGTCCGACCATTGTGATCAACGTCCCCGCGCAGGCGGTGGCGGGCACTTACACCGGCACGGTGAACCACTCAGTTGCGTAACCCACTGGTGCGGCAGTGCGCGATCGTGGCGCTGCTCGCTCTCCTTCTCGAAGCGCTCCCCGGCTCACCGGCGATCGCATGCGCTGTTTCCGGTGGCCTCCGTGGTTCGCGCCCGGGCCCGGAGGGCACCATCACGATCAAGCTGCTCGAAGCGCCCGTCAACAGAAGGGACGATCCACACGCGGCCGTCTTCATCGTCGACCACGTCAACCCCGGCACCCGGTTCTCCAGACGGTTCGAAGTCATCAGCGGCTCACCCCGTCCGCAACATGTGGACCTATATGCGAGCGGAGCCGGAATCCGGAACGAGAAGTTCACCTTCGCACCCGACCGTACGGCCAACGAGCTGAGCTCCTGGATCACGCTCGACCGATCCGACGTGCAGTTGCGGCCGTATGGCAGCGCGACCGTGAAAGCCACGATCGGCGTGCCGCGCTGGGCGTCCAAAGGGGAGCGGTACGCCGTGATCTGGGCGCAGGTGTCCTCGCCCGGCCCCGGCCCGCAGGGGAACATCGCGCTGGTCAACCGGGTCGGCATTCGAACCTATCTTGACGTGGGTCCGGGTGGGGACCCCCCCTCGGACTTCAAAGTGGGTGAGATAGTCCCGCAGCGAACCGATGACGGCCAGCCCAAAGTGGTGGCGACGGTCGTCAACACCGGCGAACGCGCCCTCGACCTGGACGGGCAGCTGTCACTGTTCGACGGCCCGGACTCCCTCAGCGCCGGCCCCTTCCAGGCGGTCCGCGGCACCACGCTCGCCCCCGGCAACCGCGGGGGCATCACCGTGGGTCGCGCGCGCCGCGCGGGAACTGCTGACCGAAGGCGGCAGCACAACCCTGGCCGGCGGCTTCGACTACGGCACACTCAATGCCCTCCTGCTTGGCCCATCGACCGCACCGCGGCGTACATAAGGGTCATTTTATCCCTTTCATCCAATAGCAGTGCTTTCGCGTCCGGTTTGTGTCGATATGGTGGTTGAGGTGCACTGAGGTGCCGCTGGTGACGAAAAATCGAAGGAGAGCGGAAATTTTTCGCCGTAGCGTCATCCATCCTTTTCCTGGTTCCGAATAGGCCCATGAAAGTAAGCCTCTTCGGCAGGAAGGAAACACGCTCATGGGTTCCGGAAATCGCCTCCGTCGCCGGATCACGGTCACGGTGCTCGCCGCCGCGTTGGCCGCGGGTGGCACGACCGCTCTCGCTCCGGCGGCCGACGCCGCCACCTGCAAGACCCTCGGCCATGCCTACTACATTCAACGGCCGTCGGGCGCCACGTTCTTCTCCGGGTTCCAGGGTGACGTCCGCTACGGGATCCCGCTGCTCCAGGTGCGTCGCGGCGATCCCTTCCAGCTCGGCGGAAACGGCATCAAGCCCGGTACGTCAATCCGGTTCTTCGAGCAGAACGGAGTAATGGGCGGCCAGTTCGGAAACCAGAGCTTCACCACGACGAACGCCGGATCGAATTGCGTCGTCGACCAAACTCGAAACAACGGATTCATCGGCAACGTGCCGAATGGGATCTATCGGGTCCGCGCCAGCTATTCCGTTCCGTCCGGTTCGATCAGCGGCGACCCGATCGTCGATCTCAAGGTCGTCGGCTGATTCGTTCCTATCCTGTCGATCGGGCCGGTGACGCGGCCGGACGTCACGCTATGGGAGCGTGAGGATCCTGGGGCCATCGTCGGTGATCGCCACCGTGTGTTCCACGTGGGCGGCCCGGCTGCCGTCGGCGCTGTGCAGGGCCCATCCATCGGGGGCGGTTCGGTAGCGGTCGCCGCCGCCCGCGATGAACATCGGCTCGATCGCCAGCACCAGCCCGTGCCGCAGAGGCATGCCCCGCCGGGGGCGTGCCTCGTTGGGCACGTGCGGATCCTCGTGCATTCGGCGGCCGATTCCGTGCCCGCCGAAGTCGGCCGGAATGCCGTATCCGGCGGCCCGGCCGACGACTGATCGCGTGGCGTGAAGGTAGCGCTCCCGTAGGTTCGGCTGGGGTCAGCGGGTGGGACGGCCGGGGTCGGTGAGACCTGCGCGGCGCAGGGCCTCCGCCGTCGCACCGCCGGCTCTCGGCACGCCTGCCTCCGGCGAATCCACCCGCTACGGCCTGCAGTCGGCCGATATCCGCATCAAGCACGGCGTCGGAGGCTATCGGGCCGGTCGCCGGCTTCTTCGCCGGCCCCGCCTGAGTGCCCCCTGCGCCCCGGTCATCGACCGGAAGTCATCGGACGTAGCACGCCGACTGGTGCGCCGGCTCGCCGGTGAGGACCTCGGGCACGCGCTCGTCGCACTGGGGCTGAGCGTGGGGGCACCGCGTGTGAAACCGACATCCCGGGGGCGGCGAGGCAGGGCTCGGCAGCTCCCCCTGCAGGACCGCGAACCCGCGGCGGCGCTGCTCCCGCGGGTCCACGGAGGGGATCGCGTCGAGCAGACACTCGGTGTAGGGATGACTCGCCTCCCCGTAGACCTCGTGCGACGGCCCCGACTCCACGATGCGCCCGAGGTACATCACCATGGTGCGGTGGGCTACGCGGCGAACCAGACCGAGGTCGTGGGCGATGAACAGGTAGCCGAGGTTCAGCTCCTCCTGGAGGTCGATCAGCAGGTTCATCACCTGGGCCCGGACGCTGACGTCGAGCGCGCTCACCGGCTCGTCGCAGATCAGGAACCGTGGTTCGACCGCGAGCGCGCGAGCGATGGCGACGCGCTGCCGCTGCCCCCCGGACAGCGCGGACGGGGTGCGCTCGAGTGCGCTCTTGGGGAGCCCGACCAGGCGGAGCAGTTCGGAGGCTCGTGCCGCCCTGGTACGTCGCGGGTGGTCGACCACCGACAGCGCTTCCTCGAGCGTCTGTCCCACGGTCAGCCGTGGGCTCAGGCTGGCGTAGGGGTCCTGGAAGACGTACTGGACCTCGCGGCGGTACCGGCTCAGGGTTCGTCCGCGGGCGTTGGTGACGTCGGTGTCTCCCCACACGATGGACCCGGACGCCGCGCGCTCGAGTCCGATGATCGACCGAGCCAGACTGGACTTGCCGCAACCTGACTCGCCGACGAGACCGACGACCTCGCCGGGCCGGACCGAGAACGAGACATGATCGACCGCCCGGACCGACTTGCGGGATCTGCCCCCGCCGAACTCGACCACGAGGTCGTTGACGGTGAGGGTGCTCATCGGCGACTCACTTCCTTTGGGGCGGACGTGTCTGGGTGCTCGGCCCAGCACGCCACCCGATGCTCGGCCGTGGGGGAGTCGGACGGCAGGAGCGGGGGGATGGCCGAGCACCGGCCGTGGGCCAGCTCGCAGCGTGGGGCGAAGGCGCAGCCCGAAGGGAGGTCGGCCATGTCCGGAGGCATGCCCGGCAGGGTGTCGAACCTGGTGCCCGGCTCGGCGTCCGCGCTGGGAATGGAGGCGAGGAGTCCGCGGGTGTAGGGATGCCGGGGGTTGGTCAGGACGTCCACGACCGGGCCGAACTCAACCACCCTGCCCGCATACACCACCGCGACGTTGTCGGCCATGCCCGCCACGACGCCCACGTCGTGGGTGATGAGCACGATCGACATCCGGCGCCGTCGCTGCAGGCGCAGGAGCAGGTCCAGGACCTGCGCCTGCATGGTGACGTCGAGTGCGGTGGTCGGCTCGTCGGCGATGAGCACGCGTGGCTCACCCGCGATCGCCATGGCCACGAGGGCGCGCTGGCGCATCCCCCCCGAGAGCTCGTGGGGATAGAGGTGGTAGCGGTGCTCGGCCTCCGAGATGCCCACCTCCAGGAAGAGGTCCTGCACCCGGCGGAGTACCTCAGCCTTGTCCATCTTGGGATGCGTGCGCCGCACCGCGTCCGCCACCTGGGGACCGACCTTGCGGGCCGGGTTGAACGCCGTCAGCGGATCCTGGAAGACCATCCCGATCTCCGTGCCGCGGATCCGTCGACGGCGCGCCTCCTTCAGCTCCACGAGGTTCTGGCCGTCGAGCCATGCCCCGCCGTCGCACTCCGCGACGACCCCGGCGGGCCACAGGCCGGTGAGTGAAAGGGCGCTGACGGTCTTGCCGCAGCCGCTCTCACCCACCAGCGCCAGGGTCTTTCCCGGCGCCAGGTGCCAGGAGACGTCATCGACCACCGGGACGCTGTCGTTGCGGGTGTGCAGCCGGACCGACAGGTGACGGACGTCGAGTATGGGGTCGGCACTCATGGTGTCCTCCCGAAGTAGGCATCGGCGAGTTCGTCGACCCTGCGGCCTGCGCCCAGCGGCGGCAGTTTCGCGATGCGGCGACGCAGCGTCCGACGACTGATGTCACGGGGCATGGAGTCGAGCGCGAGCGCCTCGCCGAGCAGGTTCAGGCCGACGATCGTGAGTGTGAGCGCGAGGCCGGGGAGTATCACGAGCATCGGGTACTGCCCCATGGCGGCCAGACCGTCCACGAGCATCTGTCCCCACTCCGCACCCGGGGGCTGCAGCCCCAGTCCGAGGAAGCTCAAGGTCGCCACTGCCAGCGCGACGAACCCGGCGTCGCCGCTGGCGAACACCAGGGTCGGGGCGACCGCGGGAGGCAGCAGATGCCGCACCAGCACCGTGAGGGGCGGCACGCCGATCAGCCGGGTCGCCTCGATGTGTGGTTGTTGGCGAAGCGAGACGACCGCCACACGGGTCAGCCGGGCGTAGGCCGGCCACCAGCAGAGAGTCAGCGCGAGGATCATGTTGTAGTACCCGGGACCCCGAGCGCCGAGCACCGCCAACGCCATCACGAGCGAGGGAATCGACAGCCCGACGTCGGTGAGCCGCATGAGGACTTCGTCGACGATGCCCCCGGTCACGCCGGCGACCACGCCGACGACGGCGCCGATAAGGATCGAGAGGCCGAGCACGAGGGCGATGGCGACCAGGCTGGTACGAGCCGCGGTCAGCAGCCGGCTGAGCTCGTCGCGGCCCAGCGCGTCCGTCCCCAGCCAGTGCTGGCCACTGAACGATTGCCGAACGCTGTTGAGATCGACATGGTTGGGGTCGTACGGCGCAAGCCAGGGGCCGGCCACGCCGATCACGACGAACAGCCCCACGGCGACCAGCGCCGGCAACGGCACCCGGCGCAGCTGACGCGAGATCCGCGCCCGGGAGCGGGCCCTGGGACCCTTCTCGGTGGCCACGACCTCCGGCTCGGCAGCGGCCTTGGCAAGACTCACGTCCGAACTCCCTCGAACTGTCGCCTGATCCGTGGATCGAGGCGCGCCTGGATGACGTCGACCAGGGTGTTCAGCACCACGAACGCCAGGAGGAACACGAGCAGACTGCTCTGGAGGACAGGGATGTCACGGAACTTCACCGCCTCGTAGAAGTAGCTGCCGACGCCCTGCCAGGCGAAGACGGTCTCGATCACCACGGCCCCGGGCACCATCTGCCCGGTCTGCGTGGCGAGCACGCCCAGCGCGGACGGTCCGATGTTGGGCAGGGCATCCTTGACGAGCACCTGTCGTCGGGTGAAGCCCTTGCTGAGACCGGTCACGGCGAATGGTTCGGCCATGGCTCGTTCCAGGCTGACTCGGACCACGCGGCTGAACACGCCGGCGGGCCCGGTCCCGAGCGAGATCCAGGGGAGGATCCACGAAGCCGGACCGGAGAGGCCGAAGCTCGGCACGATGCCGAGCTTCAGCCCGAAGAAGAGGATGAGCAGCGCGGCCAGGTAGAAAGTCGGGATGGAGGCGCCCAGCAACGCCAGCCCGCGGCCGATCCGGTCGATCCAGGAGGCGGGGTACAGCGCTCCGAGCATTCCCAGCAGGCCCCCGACGAGTCCGGTGAAGACGGCTGCTCCGCCCACCAAGAGCAGGGTCTGACCGGCGCGGTCGACGAGCTCGGGCGCGATCGGGAGGTTACGCTGGAGTGAGGTTCCCAGGTTGCCCTGCAGCGCGTGCCACACCCAGTCGCCGTACCTGACGAGGAGCGGCCGGTCCATGCCCAGCTCGTGCGCGATCCGTGCGACGTCCTCCGAGGACGCACCCGGCCCCGACCGCCGCTCTGCGACGAGGACCGCCACGTTGCCCGGAGCGAGGTTGATCAGGAGGAACCCGGTGAGTGACCCCAGGAACATCAGGAGCACGGCCGTGACGAGGCGTGGCGCCACGAGCCTCCTCATGCCTTGTCGATCCAGAGGCCCTCGAGGGGGAAGTCGTAGTCGGTCGAGGCCAGGTGCACGCCGTGGACGCGGGGTCCCACCGCCCAGGTGCGGTCCTGGACGAGCAAGGGACTGAAGCCTTGCACCTCGTCCAGGTACTGGTAGACGGCCTTGTACGCCGCCTCGCGGTCCCCGTCCGACTGGGCGGCGAGTGCCTTCTTGATCAGGAGGTCGAGCTCGGGGCTGCGGTAGATCTTGCCGTCGACTCCCGAGTCCGAGGTCGAGAGCATGAGGGACTTGAGGGTGTTGGTCGGGTCGTACGGTGCGCCGTATGTGGTGGTGAGGTCCATGTCGTACTGGCGCTTGGGGACTCGGTCGTGTGAGGTGGCGTGGTCGACGTCGGTGAGGCTGACCTTGATGCCCACGTCCGCGAGCTGCGCCTGGATGGCCTGGCCGACATCGCGCGCCGCGGGGAGCGACTCCTTGTTGATCAGCATCTCCAGCTCGAGCGGTTTCCCGTCCTTCTTCCGGACGCCCTGTCCGGTCCACCCTGCATCCTGGAGAACCTGACGGGCCTTGTCAGGGTCGGGCGCCGGCGCATCCTTCGCGAACGAGTCCGGCACGGCCGCTGGGAACAGCGAGCCGGTGGGCTTGGCATGGCCGAGGAAGATCGCTTTGGCGATCGAGGCCCGGTCGATCGCCAGGTTCACCGCCGTGCGCACCGCGAGGTCGTGCATGACCCGGCCCTGGTCGTCGTTGAAGGCGATGAGGAGGGAGGTGTCGCCTGGCGCGGTCAGGACCTGCGTGTTCCCGCCGCGCAGCTGCTCGACATCCTGTAGCGACATGGGAGCGGTCATGGAGCCACCGATCATGTCGATCTCGCCGGCGCGTAGGGCGGTGAGCCTGCCCGTCGCGTCCGGGATGACGTCGAGCTCGACCTTGGCGACCCGGGGCTTGTTCCCCCAGTAGTGCGGGTTGCGCACGAAGACGGTCTTGCTGCGGCTGTTCGACTCCAGGATGAAGGGACCGGTGCCCACCGGGTGGCCGCCGTACTTCCCGTTCGGTCCTGCCGCCTTGGGGCTGAAGAAGCGCACGGGGCGCACGGTCGAGAGCTCCTGGAGCAGCCCCGGAAACGGCTTGTCCAAGGTAAGCCGCACTGTCATGTCGTCGACAGCCTTGATGTCGGTGATCGCTTCCGTGGCTTCGAGGAAGTTGAAGCGCGAGTTCCCCACCCACTGCTTCAGGCCGAAGATCGCCGCCTCCGCATTCCACGGGGCGCCGTCGGTGAACGTCACGTTGGGCCGGAGGTGGAAGTCGTAGCCGAGACCGTCCTTGGACACCTCCCAGGACTTCGCCAGGGCCGGTTCGATCTTCCCTCCGTCGCCGTAGCGGACGAGCGGCTCGAACATCATCGTCTGGGCCTGCCAGAGCGCGTCGAAGGCATTGGGGTTCAGGTTGTCCCCCACCGGCGCGGAGATCGCGATGCGCAGGGTCGCATCGGGGTCGGGTTTGCCGGACTCGGAGCCGGAGCCGGAGCCGGAGCCGGAGCCGGAGCCGTTGGCGCCGCAGGCGACCAGGAACCATGCGACGACCACTAAGGACAGCTGGGTACGGATCTTCATGGGCGTTCCCTCTTCGCAGCAGCAGATTAGGCGTGAATCTAATTATGTGGAGGGCTATCTGTCTAGAGCCGCCAGCTAAATGTGGTAATGGCCACGCCTAGATTCGAAGACTGGCTAATGTTGGCATCTTCCGTGGCCCATGATTAGATACATCTCATGGCGGAGATGCATGTCGACCGAGCGTCGCTGGTGACCGACGTGACCGTGAGCACGACGGCGGAGCTCCTCATGCGCCTGTACTCCCATGCGCACACGCTCCGTGGGGACTTCGTTCCAGCGGCGTCGCAGATCGCCGCGGCACCCGAAGGCCATGACGAGGCACTGTCCTGGTTCTTCGGCGACGACTTCGCCCTGGGCGGCAACCTCGCGATCCACGCTCTCGTCCAGGGATGGCACGACTCGCACAGCCTGCTCCTGGGACTGCGACAGTCCAGCGACGCCGAGGTGGTGAGCGGCTTGCTCCGACCCACGTCGGCGACTTCTGCCGAGATCCGCAGGCGCAACCACCTGGTGGGTCGAATCTGTGAGGGCCGCACCGATGGCGTGAACGACCTGATCGCCCAGTGCGTCGCCGACGGCTTCGAGCGAGAGACCATCCGCCGGGTCCTGACCTCTCCCCAGCAGGCGGTGAGCCGGCTCCTTGCCCTGGTCGAGGCCGCAGCCCGGCTCTTCTCCGACGAGGCCGAGATGCGGGCGCGCCTGACGAGCACCGCACACGAGATCGAGGACGTTCTCGAGGGCGCGCCGGACCTGCACGGTGAGCTCGCCCAGGTCACGGGTGGCTGGACCATCAAGGACGCCGAGGGCTACCACATCCAACTCGTCCCCAACGAGGCCATCCGTCCTTTCATGCTTCAGCGCGTGGTCATCGGGGACTGCGCGATCGTCGTCTTCGCCCCGCCCGGCCCCCAGGGCCGCTCACTGGCCGAGGTCGCGGAGGCGTTCAAGACGCTGGGCAACGTCCAACGACTCACCATCCTGCAGAACCTCGTGGCCCTCCCGGCCACGGGACAGGATCTGGCGCAGCTGCTCGACCTGTCCGAGGCGACCATCCACCACCACACCTCGGCACTGCGCAGTGCCGGTCTCATCACGAGCGAACGTGAAGGGGTGCGCGTCTACCACCACGTCTCGAGCGAGGCGCTGATCGTTCTCCTGCAGGATCTTCGCCGGGTGGTGTTCGGCAAGTGACCGAGGGCGTGCTGGACAGCCCGCAACTGGTCCGGCTGCTCGTGTCGTGGGACGCCCAGCAGGATGCCTACGTGCCACAGCGCGATCGCCGGTTCCACCTGATCGCCGAGGCGGTCCAGGCCGCGTGCGGCCCGCGCCCGACGATCCTCGACCTGGGTTGTGGCACGGGCACCCTCCTGCACATGATCGGCCAGAAGCTGCCGGACAGCACCCTCGTGGGGCTCGACAGCGACCCCGTGCTGCTCCGGCTCGCGCGGACCCGACTCGGGCATGCGGCCCGACTCCTCGACAGTGACCTCCTCACCGACGCCTGGCCGGGGGACGCGGAGTCGCTCGCGCCCTACGACGCCATCGTCTCCACCACTGCCCTGCACTGGCTCGGCGAGGAAGGCCTCGCGGCGGCGTACCGCCGAAGCGCCCAGCTGCTGCGCCCCGACGGGATCTTCATCAATGCCGACACCATGCCCGCCGCGCCGGGTCGGATGGGCAGGATCCTGACCGAGCTGGCGGGGGCGCCGACCACGGACCTGTGGTCCTCCTGGTGGCGCGCAGCGGAGACGTCGTCGGACCTGGCGCACGAGTTCGCCGAGCGAGCGGAGCGCGGCGACCGGCGGCCGCCCGAGTTCTTGCCACCAGTCGAGTGGCACGTGACAGCGCTCAGCGAGGCTGGGTTGGACGACGCCACGCTGATCTGGCGTGACGCACACGAGGCGGCGGTGGCGGCGATGGCTGCGAACCCCGCGATGGAAGGGGCTCTCCCATGAGCGAGCTGAGCTGCCCGCGATGCGGCCGGGACGGGAGTGGGTTCGCGGGCTGCACCCACTGCCGGCAGGAGGGCGTCCCGGTCAATCTCAGGCTCCCGCTGGCCGACCTCAGCGGCAAGCGACTCGACACCTTCCCTGGGGGGGTCTGGGGCTGGCCCGACGCGCTCGCCTGCAGCGACGCTCCGGTGGTGACCTTGGGCGAAGGAGACACCCCGGTGGTGCCGATCGCTGCCGAGGGCGGGGACCTGTTCCTCAAGCTGGAGAGCCTGAACCCGACCGGTTCCCACAAGGATCGCGGGATGGCCGCGGGCGTCAGCGCCGCGGTCCGGTACGGTGCGGAGACGGTCATCCTCCCGTCCAGCGGAAACGCCGGGGTCTCTGCTGCGGCCTACGCGGCCCGAGCCGGAATCACCTGTGTGGTCACCTCCTCGGAGGGCCTGCTGCCGTCCTTTAAGTCGCAGATGCTCGCGTACGGCGCCAAGCTGGCCGTCTTCGAAGATCCCGCACTCCGAACCCGGATGACGGGTCACGCCGTCGAGAACCTGGGCTGGTATCCCCTCGCGAACTTCGTCCTGCCGGCCGTGGGAGGCAATCCGTTCGCCAACGAAGGCTTCAAGTCCATCGCGTACGAGTTGGCGCGCGACCTGCCCGACGCCCAGTACGTCGTGGTGCCGACCTGCCGGGCAGACCTGCTGTCAGGTGTTCACCGTGGATACTGCGAGCTCGAGGCGGCGGGCCTGATCCCCCGTGCCCCGAGGCTCGTCGCCGCGGAGACCGCCACCGGCGCCGCCTTCGTTGCGGCCATGGCGCTCGACGAGCGGCACGCCCAGGAGCGCGCCGAGGTCGAGAGGCGGCCATCGCCGGCGTTCTCGATCGGCAGCGACAACGCGACCTGGCAGGGCCTGGACGCCTTGTGGGCAAGCAGTGGCTTGGCGCTGGCGGTCGACCCGCCGACCTTTATGGCTGAGCAAGCTGCGTTGGCCCGCGGCGGCGTTCTCCTCGAGGCATCCAGTGCCGTGGCGGTCGCTGTCGCTCGTCGGATCGTAGCGGCCACCGGATCGCGCGTGGTTGCGATCGCGACTGCGAGCGGGGTGAAAGACTCACCCGTCCCGCCCAAGGACGACCTCGACGTCATGACCGCCCCCTCGCTGGCGCAGCTCGCCCAGCTCGGCCTACCGAGTGTCCAGTGAGCCACCGGTCTAACGAATTTCGAGCCGCACCCAACGGGCGGTCGAGCGCGCGGAACAGCTTCGTGCGCTCGTAAAGGCGCACTCTCAGCCCTTGGAAAGCTGAGGGCCAGCGCGGCCGAGAGCCCGCCGATCCCGCCACCGAGAGCCCGCCGATCCCGCCACCGATCACGAGGACGTCGGGTGACCTCCCTCGTGCGCATCCACGGGATCTCACTCGCCGGCACGGTCCGCCCCTGGGCGGTCAGTACTTCCGCCCGCCAATGCTCCTCGGTCAGCTCGGCCATCGTGTAGGCCAGCAGCTGCGCCGACTCCTCGAACCAGGCGGTGAGCCATGCGGCGGGCAGTCGCGCGCCCGACTCGATGTCCGCCAGACGCTGCTCCGGCGAGCTGTACATCGGGGTGGGCTCACCGGTGCGTGCCCAGTGCACGAGGTTCCTGAGGGCCCGGGCGTTGGCGGCCACGTGCGCCACGACGTGCTTACAGGTCCAGCCGGGGAGCGACGAGGGCGCGCCGCACGACGCCTCGTCGAGGTCGGCGACGGCATTGAGACACAGTGCGGTGCCCTCCGCCACCCAGGCCGGCGTCGTCTCAAGGGTCCTCATCATGCCCCCTCGGAGACGACGCGGTTCTCCAGGCGGCCCAGGCCCTCGATCTCGGTGACGACGGTATCGCCCTCCTGCAGGAACACCTGCGGCCTGCGGGCGTGGCCGACGCCGCCGGGCGTGCCGGTGGCGATGATGTCGCCGGGGTTGAGCCGGATCATCGTGGAGACGTAACGGACCAGGTGGACCGGGTCGAAGAGCAGGTCGCCGGTGTTGTCCTGCTGCATGACGTGCCCGTTGACCTCGCAGCGGATGCCGAGCGCGGGGCGCGGGCCGCCGACCTCGTCCGTGGTGACCAGGAAGGGGCCGACCGGGGTGGTGGAGTCCCAGTTCTTGCCCTGCAGCCACTCTCGGGTGCGGAACTGCCAGTCGCGGCAGGTGATGTCGTTGAGGACCGTGAAGCCCGCGATGGCGGCCACGGCCTCGGCCTCGCCGGCGCGCCGGACCTGCCGGCCGACGACCACGGCGAGCTCAGCCTCCCAGTCGAACTCCTCGGTCTCGACCGGGCGGCGGATGTCGTCGCGGGCGCCGATGAGGGTGTCGGCGAACTTGCAGAAGAGGGTGGGGTACTCCGGCAGGTCGCGGCCCATCTCGGCGATGTGCTTCTGGTAGTTCAGGCCGACGCAGACCACCTTGCCGGGGCGGGGCACGAGCGGGGCGAACTCGGCCTCGGCGCCCGCGTACCGCTGACCG
>JBIOWF010000144.1:0-21634 GCA_044868295.1 Microtetraspora sp.
ACCAAACAGGGTGGCATGCACCGCTACCTCCAGGGAAAGATCTCGGACCCGCACCGGATCGACATCTGGACCGAGTCCGACCGCGAAGCACTGCGCACCAGACCCCCGGGGGCCGGGCAGATCGTCCTCTTCCCCGGTGACGAGGGCGGCGGCGAGTTCTCCACCGTGAGCGAGGAGATGTTGCAACGCTGCGTGCAGCTCTTCGGGCGGCTGGAGGAGGAGTTCGACCTGTGCGTGGTCGACCTCAGCGCGGGACGCTCCTTCGCGGCGGAGATGGCCCTCGCGGCGACCGCACGGTTGCCGGCGGTGCCGTTCAGATGGCTCGTTTACCACCGGTGGACGCGCCAGCACATCATCGCCGCCGACGGGCTGGTGACCGGGACCCACGGACTGCTCGACGTGGGCGGCCAGCACGGGCACGACAAGGATCTGCTGGCCGACCGCATCCGGTTCGTCCGCACGGCGGTGCTGGAGCCCGACGCGGCCGAGCTGGAGGGGCTGCGCGAGACGCAGAAGGCGTGGCTGAACGAGTGTGACCGGGAGCTGCGGGAGCTGGCGACGAGGCACCGGGTGGGCCGGACGTCGATGCTCGGCAAGATCCCTCTTGATCCGGTGCTGCAATGGCGGGAGCAGCTCATCTCCGACGAGGACGTGCTCTCCAGCCAGATCGCGAACGCCGAGACGGTCGCGGCCTTCGACGACCTGGCGAAGAAGATCGTCGACGACAGCGCGTGGGAGGGCCTGTGACGCCGCCGCACGCCGCGTTCGGGGAGGTCGCGGCGGAGCGCAGGATCGCCTCCGCTCCCCTCGCCCACGTGTCGATCGAGCTGGGGCACCTCTACATGGAGGATTTCCAGGCGGGTCCGGGCCGGCTGAGGGAGCAGTTCCGCCAGGTGGCTCCGTGGGCGGAGACCGTTCGGCGGAGCTGGCAGTCTCGGATCCCCGGCGGGAGAGCGCGGGTCAGCACCTGCTTCCTCGTCGACGACTACTTCAGCAGGTTCAGCACACCCGCCGAGCTCGTGCCCATGGTGCTCGACGCCGCCGCCGACTGTGACCTGACCATCGACTACCTGGCGCGTGAATCCGCCTGCGCCGAGGCGGACGGCGTCCAGCTGGCCCGGCTGGTCGAGGACAGACTCGTCACCGACCCGCCTCCCGAAACCAACGGCTCCCGCCCACCGGTGACAGAGACCGGCTGGCTGTGCAACGGAGCGCGCTCGCCGCACGGCGGAGCCGTACAGGCGATGGGGTCGGCACAGAGTTGGGAGCCGCCGGCGCAGAATGCCAAACGGCGGCACTCGATCTTCGTCGACGTCGAGCTGTGGGACACCGACAGCAGGGGGCGCACCTGGTCGTGCCCGTTTCTCGCCGCCGTGTGGCAGCTCCTGCGCCTGGGCCTGCTCCGCAACGACGGAGACCTGCCGCTGCGCCCACAGCCCCGGACGGAGGTGTTCCCCTCCGACTGGGACTCGCTGCCGGCGGTCGTCCAGCTCAACCCGGCCGCCGCGCCGTTCAGCGCGTACACCACGCTGTCCGTTCTGTCCTCGCGTTTCCTGCCTGTCGAGCTGGCCGTACGAACGATTCTGAGCCAGGTCGCCGTCGACGCCGAAGTCCTGAAGCAGGTGCTCACCCGGAGCGGCGGCGAAGACATCCGGCTCGAAGAAGAGCTCGTCGATCGTATCTCCTACATCTTCATAGGAGCGTGACCGTCCAGCGGGGTCCGTGGGCAGGAGAGCACATGCTGGTTATGGGGGAGGTCCGAACTGGACTCCTGCAGAACTCCGGGGAGATCTCCGATTCCCGGTGCCAAAGCGTTTTGGGGTTACTGTCCGGGGAGCGGGTGCGCGTCTCCCGCCGTCCCATCGTCTACGCCGTGTCGCCCGATCAGTTGACCGGGGTCGACTGCCGGCTGGCGTCCGCCTCGCGGGCCAGGATCCGAGGGGTCGGCACGGTCTCGTCGCGATCCTCGATCACGGGTGGCCGGGTGCTGCAGGGGTCCTCCCACATCCGGGTCACCCGCAGTGAGTCAGACCATCGGCTGCCGTGGTCGCACTACCTCGCGCGCCCGGGTGCCGTGGAGGTTTTCGGCAAGGTCCGCATCCCGGACCTCGCCATGGGTTTCATCGAAGGCGGCCCGGGAGACTGCCTCGACCTGGGTACCGTCAGCGAGCGGTTCATGGACGCCGTGCAGTCGTCTCCGCTGCTGGACCGCAGGGCCCCGTTCAAGAGCGCCCGGACGCGGCTGCGCTGGGTGGCCGAGACGGGTGACCCGGACATCCGGTTCACGCTGGGCAACGACCAGGTGCGGACGGTGCGCCTGGTCCACGCCGGCGAGTTCTCCCCCGGCATCGTGGACCTCTGCGAGGACCTCGCGCTGCACGACTGGCTGCTCACCACACTGCTCGTGATCGTCGAGAGGGCTCGAATCGGCAGCGCCGCGCGACCTGAGGTCACGGCGAAGCTGGCGCCGGCCGTGGATCACCTGCTGCACCTGTGGATGCCGGGTGCCCGCACCGAAGACGGCCTCGCTCCCTTCTGGGAGAGCCTTGAGCGCCGGCCAGGATTCACCCGCCAGTGGCGGTCGCTGGTCGACCGCGTCAGAGACCAGATCGCGGTGAACACGTTGGCTCTGCTGAGAGAGACGAACGGATGGCGGACGCGGTGAAACTCGGGGCCGAAAGCATCCCTCGCACTCTTCGCAAGATTCTCATAACGGCGGCCGTCGGCATTCCCACCTACTTCCTGACCGACGACAACGGACCCCTGATCGACCCGGCCAAGCCGGAGCCCAGCGCCTGGGGACTCATCCTGACCGTCTTCATCAGCGCGGTGATCTTCGTGGTGCAGTACCTGCTGGAGGTCGACAACCAGCTGGAGCTGACCCGCCATGAGATCGCGTCGGGACTGTCCCAGATCAACGAGGCGACGGAGCTGTTCGGGCTGGTGGAGGCATCGGCGGTGCAGACCGACGTGATCACTCAACTGGTGCGCAACGCGACCAGGGTCGACAAGCACATGCCGAAGCTCGTCCAGGACTTCGCCCAGTCGGAGATCGCGCGGATCTCCACCCTGCTGCGCGAGCTCGGCGAGGGCAACGTCATCTACGAGGGCGAGGATCGCGACTGGCTGCTGGGCTTGACAAAGAACGCGGAGCGCAGCCTGGACGCCCTCAGCCTCAACGTCGTCGACCAGGGGCCTTCAGAGTTCGACGGCGGGTTCTGGACGACCGACGCCGGGCAGCGCTACCTGGAGGCCCAACGGGACCGGATCAAGCAGGGGCTCCGGGTCCGGCGCATCTTCTTCGTGGATCGTTCCGAACGGCTGGAGTCGGAGATGTTCCGGCGCATCTGCAAGATGCACATCGAGATCGGGGTCAACGTGCGCGTTCTGACGCCGTCGAGTCTCGCCAGCCCTCTGGGACTCTTCGACTTCATCGTGTTCGACGACGTCATCAGCTATGAGGTCACCCCGTCCACGCCCCAAGTGGGCGGGATCGTCACGCACACGTTCGTGCACACCCTTCTCGTGCTCGAACCCCCACGCGTGAAGCAGCGGATCGAACGCTTCAGGGGGTTGTGGGAGCTGGCGTCGCAAGTGGAGTAGCGGCCTCGAAAGTCCGGCCGGGGCGGCAGATGTGCAGCCTGTCCAGGGTTTCCGCATCGTCCTGGCCGGTCAGCACCGCCGACACCAACTCGGCGGTAACGGGCGCGAGGGTGACGCCGAGGCCCGAGTGTCCGGTCGCGGAGAGCAGGCGCTCATGGTCGTCGACGTACCCGATGATCGGTATGTGGTCGAGGCTGGCCGGCCGCAGCCCGGCCCAGTGACGCTCGACCGGCCACTTCGCCGCCTCCGGCATGAGAACGGTCATCCAGTTCCTGATTTCGGCGAAGCCCTTGGCGGTCGGCGTCGGATCGTCCACGCGCTCCTCATACGTCACGCCGACGGCCATCCGGCCGTCGTGCCGAGGCACGAGGTACGGATAGCCGCGCTGGCCGTCGGCGCCGATCTCGGCGAACACGTGATGCCTGAGCGGGTATGTCGTGGCGTCCGGACGGCGTACGTCGAACGCCTCTCCCTTGATCGGGAACATGATGTCGGCGAGCTGTGGAAGGAGATGGCCGCTGAGGTGACCGGCGGCCACGACCACGGTCTCGGCCTCGATCCGGGTGCCGTCGTACAACTCCACGGCCGCGCCGGCCGAAGTCGATTCCACCCGGAGCACGCGGGTGTCCACCTTCACGTTGATCCGCGCGACCGCCAGCGTGGCCCGCAGCGCGACCATCAGCTCCCGGGGGTCGAGCGCGAGCTCCTCGGGCAGCAGGAACCCGCCGACCACGGCATCGCTGAGCAGCGGCTCCAGCGACCTCGCGTCGGCCGCGGTGAGCTGCTCCACGGCGAAAGGCGAGTTCTTCCACTTCGGCAGGACATCCGTCTCCAGGCGGGCCATCTCGACGTCGTCCAGGGCCACCTGGATGTCGCCACCCTCCAGGACGGGCACGCTGACACCCGAGACGTCGGCCATCTCGTCCAGCCAGCCGGGATAGACGTCCCTGCTTCGCTTGATCACCCGGCTCAGCACGCCCAGACAGGAGCTCTCCGTCTGCGTGAGGATGCCGCCCATCGCCGCGTCTGAGGCGCCGAGACCGAGATCCCGCGCCGCGTCGAGCACTGTGACCGTCCGGCCTTCCGAGCCCAGCCTGTGAGCGATCGCGCATCCGATCACTCCACCACCGATGATCGCGACGTCGCACGTCTCACGCACGCGGGCTCCCCTATGCTTCGCCGTCCCCGAGTTTCCACATTAAGCGAGATCCCGCCATTCAAGAAGGTCACACACGCGTGCCCAGCCGCACGGCGGCGCGCCTGGTATATGAGTGGCGTCAGCATGGGCACAGTACCGCGAAGCAAACGAGCAGGCGGGAGAAACGTGAGATTGGGCGAGTCCTGCGGAAGTCCCGGCCCGGTAACCATGATCACGCTGGGTGGCGCGAGGAAACGCCGGGTCCCGTACGCTGCGGAAGGCGGGACCCGGCGGTTTCCTACGCGACTATTGGAACATGCCCTTTATCTGATTAAGGGGGAAATGTCCTTACTTGGCATCGCTAGGAGATCTCCTTAGCCGGATTCATACGCCGAGACTCCCACTTGACCCGCCAGAACACCCCGGCGAGGCCCGCTCAGGTGCGCCCGAGACGTCGGGTCGAGGCTCGCCGCCGATCTCGTGATCCGTGCCGGCGCCAACCGCCTCACGGCGTCATGACATAGCCGAAGTTGGGGTGATCCCGTCGGCGCGCTAGGGTTTCTCGCGTTATAGCGGGGCTCGCGAGACGGAGCTGACGGTTGCGGTGTTGGCGTGGAGCGGCCGTCATGGCTCTCGTTACGGCGCTCATCGGGATTCCGGGGACGGCGCACGCCGCAGGACGTGCCCGGGTGGAGCCCCGGCCCTGTCCGGTCGCCGTTCCACAGAACACCGGCTGCGGATTCCTCATCGTCCCTGAGCTGCGCGGCATGCCGGGAACCAACACGATCAAAGTCGGCTACGCGGTGCATCGGTCAGCCGGCCCGAACCGGCGACCCGATCCTGTGGTCTTCTCCAGCGGCGGGCCGGGGTCGGCGTCGTTACAACTCACGACGTTCCTCTCGGAGATGGTGCCCGACCGGGACGTCGTCGTCATCGAGCAGCGCGGCGGGCGGCACTCCGAACCGGTGCTGAGCTGCCCGGAGATCGTCCGTGGCCTCGTCGAGACGCTGACGACGCCCGGCCAGACGTCCGACGAGACCGCCACGATCACCAAGGAGGCGCTGGCCTGCCGGAACCACCTCCAGGCCGACCTTCGTGGCTACGACACCGACGAGATCGCCGCCGACGTGGTCGACCTGCGCAGGGCGCTCGGCTACCCGCGGTGGAACCTGTTCGGGGTGGGCTACTCGACCCGCTCGATGCTCCAGGCCGCGTCCCAGGATCCGGGTGGCACCCGGAGCGTGGTCCTCGACTCCTTCCTTCCCGCGGAGACCAACCGGTACGACACGGCCGCTCCCGGGCTCCGGAGTGCGATCGACAAGCTCGGGATGAGCTCCCGCTTCGACCAGATGGTGGCCCGCCTGAACGCCCGGCCCGTGGCGTACGCCACCAGGGATCCGCTCACCCGCAAGCGGATCACGGTGAAGCTCACCGGTGACGACGCCGCCGCCGTCATCGGGGAGGCGCTGCGGGGGACCGAGACCATCCCGATCGTCCCGGCCGTCATCGAAGGCCTGGCCGACGGCCGGGCCGACCTCCTCCAGCCGCTCGTCGACGCCGCCGGGGACAACCTCGCCTCCAAGGAGTGGGGCCTGTACTACGCCGTGCAGTGCCAGGACGAGGTGCCGTTCAACACGTTCACCGACCAGGGGCACCCACGCCTCCCCACAGGAGTGACCGACACGGCCGTGTGCGCCTCCTGGGGCCTGCCCACCGGTTCGAGCGAGGGCGCGATCACCAGCGCACCCGTTCTGGTCGTGGGTGGGCAGTACGACCCGGCGACCCCGCCGGAGGCGGCCCGGGAGGCCGCTCAGATCCTGCCCGGCGCCCGGTTCGCGGAGTTCGCCGGAATCGGCCAAGAGGTCTTCCTGGCCAGCGAGTGCGGGCGCCGCACCATCGCCGCGTTCCTCGACGATCCCCGGGCGGCGGCGCCGTGCGACCCGGCCAAGGCGGCCGCGCCGATCGTGCGCCCCGGTGATCTGCACCTCACCTCCGCCGGTTACCGGGCGACCGGCTCTCCCCTGCTCCTCATACCGCCGATGCTCTTCGTGATCGCGGCGGCCGTACAGCTCCTGACCGGGCTGGTGGCCGTGGCGCGCCGGCGTGGCGGTGGCCTGCACGCGCTGGCCGGGCTGGCGGGCCTCGTGTTCACCGCGCTGGCCGCTCTCAGCCTGTACGGCATGGCCGACCAGAGCACGCCCGCCGCCGGGGCGCCCCTCGCACTGGCCGGCGCTCCCCCTGCGCTCGCCGCCGGGCCGCCTCCGGCGCTTGTCGTCGGCGTGCCCTCCGTGCTCGCCTGGTACGGCATCCTCGCCGTGATCTCCACGGGGCTGGCGACCACGGCCGCGTTCCGGCTGCGGGCGACCGCGATCCAGATCGTTCCGGCCCTGGTCGGCCTCGTCTTCCTCACCTGGTTGTACGGCTGGCTGCTCGCCTGAGGGCACATCGCACGTTCGACGGCGAGCTACGCCGAGTGGGTTTCCGCTGGGGGTGACCGACGGGCTCATCGTTGGTGGGACCATGACAGAGTCAACGGGTACCCAACCGGAAGGCCAACGCAGGTGTTCAAGGTCGCGCGCGCCGTGACGTCCCCCCGAACCGCGACGTCCGTACGGCCCCTGGCGAGGCGACTGCTCGCTGTCCTGTTGCTCGCCTGCGCCCCACTGCTCGGCATCGCACCGGCGGCCCAGGCGCACAATGTGCTGATCGGCAGCGACCCCGAGGACGGCGCCCGGTTCGCGACGGCGCCGGACCGGGTGACCCTGACGTTCGACCAGCCGGTACGCGCGGACTTCGCCAAAATCGCGGTGACGGGTCCGGACGGGGCGCGGTATGAGGAGGGCGAGGTCACGGTACGTGGCGATGACGTCGGGGTCGCCCTGCGCGGTCGCGGGCCCGCGGGCGAATACGTCATCGGCTACCAGATCGTCTCGAATGACGGCCACCCGGTGACCGGCGAGCTGACCTTCATCGTCACCACCCCAGGGGCCGCGACCACAAGTCCGGCCGCAGAGGCCGCGCCGGGCGTCCTCCCCACGGGCGACGTGAAGCCGGGTGTCGTTGCGGCGACAGGCGCCGAGATCCGCAGGCCCGGCTCGGGCGGAGGCTGGGTCTGGGGGCTGCTCGTCGGCACCGCCGGCCTGCTCGCCCTGGCGACCCTCGTGCTCGTACGGCACGACCGCCGGACGCGGAGCGCGGCGTGATCGCGCGGCCTGGACCGGGTTGCGCGGGAAGGGGACGCGACGCATGACCCCCCATCGGAGCGGCGCGGCGCCCATGCCGGACGTGCCAGACGTGGCGAGTGTGGCCGACGAGCCCGTGGCTGACATGGCTGACGTGGCTGACGTGTCAGAAGCGGCGATCGTGGCAAACGCGGCGAACGTGACGGCACCGGATCTGACGGGAGCGGGTGACCCGACACGGGTGCGTGGCGCGCGATGGCCGGTCTCCGGCGTCACCGTGGCGGGGCTTCTCGCGGTGGTGGCCGCGACGTGGCTCACCCTGCCCGGGGCCGTGCCGGGGATCGAGACGCCGGGGCCGGTCGTCGAGTACGGACTGCCGGTCGCCCGGCTCGTCCTGGACGTGGCCTCGATGGCGACCGTCGGCCTCAGCCTGCTGCCCAAGTTGCTCGGCTTCGACGATCCGGAAAGCACCGAACCGGTGGCGGCGAGGGCGAGATACTGGGCCGTGCTCTCCGCGCTCGCCTGGTGCGCGGCCGCCTTGGTCTCCGTCGTCCTGAGCACGGCAGAGCTCAGTCCGGGCCAGATGGCCGATGTCGTCTCCTACGTCGACCGGATCGGCTCAGGTCAGGGGCTGATCGTGAGCGCCTCGTGCGCCCTGGCCAGCGCCTCGGTGGGGATGCTGGCGGTGAGGTTCGGCGAAAAGGTGCCGGCCGAGCTGCGCGTGCTCGTCGCCGGGTTCGGCCTGCTGCCGCTGCCGGTGACCGGCCACGCCTCGAACTGGTACTGGCACGACCTCAGCATGGTCTCGATGGAACTGCACGTCATCGGCGCCGCGGCGTGGACGGGCGGCCTGGTGGCGCTCGCGATGCTCGTCGCCGGGAACCGCCATCTTCTCGCGCGAGCCCTGCCTAGGTTCTCCAAACTGGCCACGATCGCGTTGCTCGTGGTCGGCCTGTCCGGGCTCTTCAACAGTGCGGTGGAGCTGCTGCTCGCGCCGAACGAGAGGCTTCCCCTGTCGCTGGTGACCACCGGCTACGGGCAGCTCGTGCTCGCGAAGATAGCGTTCATCTGCGTGATCGCGCTGCTGGGGGCCAACATCCGCTGGCGCCTGCTGCCCGCAATCGCGCGCCGGCAGCCGACGGCCTTCGCCGCATGGGCGGTGTTCGAGGTGACCGTGATGGGTCTCGCCTACGGCGTCGCCGTGGCGCTGACCCGCGCGCCGATCGCCTGACGATCCCGCCTGAGGACCACGGCAAGGGCTTGCGGGCTGTCCGCCGTACCCTCTGGCACGGCTTGCTTGCGGCCTGTCCGCCGTACCCTCTGGCACGGCTTTCCGGCTGCCCGCCGTACTCTCTAGTGCTCCAGACCCAGGTCGGGGGCGCCCGTGGCGCGGTCAGACCGCGCCTCCGCCGTCCGAGCGGGTGCGTCGGCATCGCTGAGGCGATGTCTCCGGATGAACCATTCGACGCCGAACCACGCCACCGCCAGCCCGGCGGCGGTCACCGGCCATGACCACAGCGCGTACGGCGGGGCCTCCAGCAGCCGATCCTGCACGGCAAGCCCGCCGTACACGCCGGCGGCCGCCAGCAGGGCACCGGCCACCGGCCTGATGTAGGAGATCCGCACGAAGAAGGCCAGGTCGATCCCGATGGCGGCGGCCACCAGGAAGAACGGGACAGCCGACGCCGGGAAGCCGCTCCCGACGAGCAGCGGCCAGATGAGGCACCGGTACGCCACGTACGCGCCCGCCACCGCGGTGGCCGTCCACCGCCGCCCGAGCATCAGCCGCGCGAACACCAGGACGATCAAACCTGCCACGCCGGCGTAAACCGGGTAGACGTAGTCGGGGACGGGCAGCGAGAACTTGAGGACCATGCTCCGGTCCACCGCGCGCCCCATCTGGTCGGCGGCGAACGCCAGCAGATCCGCTTCGGCGTACGGCTGGCCGCGATCCCAGGAGGCCAACTCCAGCACGCCGTACTCCTGGTGCTGGGCCGGGAAGTGCACGTTCTCCAGGAAGAAGACGAAGAGCCCGCCCAGGACGAGGTTCCGCTGCCGCTCGGTGGGAGCGCCGGCGGTCACCCCGGTCCCGCCCGGCCGGGGGCTCTCGCCCGTCGGGCCCTGCAGGGGCCCCAGGAACCAGCCCCGGATCACTCCGGCGATCATCAGCGCGGTCCCGATGAACAGCAGCGCGTGCGACGGGCTCCAGGCGGTGATGTCGAGGCCGTTCACCCGATGATTGATCAGGTCGAGCGGGATGGCGATGAGGAAGATCCCGGTACCCCACTGGATGAGCCGGGAGGCCGTGCGATCCACGCCGTAGCCCGTGTACCAGTGGACGAGGGCCAGCCCGACGGCGATGGCCGTACCGGCCGAGTTGAGCAGATGCGGCGGCGCGAGATCATCACGTAGCCATCTGAAGTGCCATGACACGTCCCAGGACGAGCCCAGCACCTTCAGGACGAACGCCGAGAGCCAGCCGAAATAGAGAACCTGGAACAGCTCGGCCGGAGTGTCCCGGCCCGCCTCGCCCCTGGTCCAGTAGGGCATAACCCGATCGAGGAGCCGAGTGTGCGCTTGCTTGAACGTTCCGATGGCCACGCGCGAAATGATGCCGGTCTCTTTGCCTGCAGCGCAATCAGGGATATCCCCGACTGTTGGCGATCTCCTGTGCTATCAGGGCGGAGCAGCAAGCCTGAATCGCCACGTCTCAGCGATCTCTCAGCGGGTGTAAGTAGCATCGCGGCATGACGTTTCCGGGTGGAAGGCAGGCGCTGGCCGCACTGGTCGCGCTGGTCGCCGTGGTGGGCGGGCTCACGTGGGCGCTGTGGCCCGCCGGCCCGCCCGTCACCGGCCAGGATCTGGCCATCACGGTCACGGACGGCCCCGCCGACGACCAGCACGTGACGCTGGACGCCGGCTTCTTTCCGCCCGCGTCCGGTGGCAGAGCGCCGGCTGTGCTGCTCGCCCACGGTTTCGGCGGCAGCAAGGAGAGCGTCCGCTCGCAGGCGGAACGGCTGGCCGAGGCGGGCTATGCCGTACTGACCTGGTCGGCACGCGGGTTCGGCCGATCGACCGGCGAGATCGCGCTCAACTCCCCGGACTACGAGGTCAAGGACGTCCGCCAACTGGTCGACTGGCTCGCCAAGCGCCCGGAAGTGCGCCTCGACGGCGTCGGCGACCCCCGCGTGGGCATCGCGGGCGGCTCGTACGGCGGCGCGATAGCGCTGATGGCCGCCGCGTACGACAGCCGGATTGACGCGATAGCGCCCCAGATCACCTGGTACGACCTGGCCGACGCGCTCTTCCCGAACGCGACGGGCGCCGGCCCCGCGAGCGGCGTGTTCAAGAGGATGTGGGCCGGCATCTTCTTCAGTGCGGGCGGCAGCAGGCTCGCCCCCGAAGGCGGCCTGACCTCAGGAAACCTGGCCGGACTCACCGGAGGCGCCCGCCCCGGCGGCACGGGCGGCGGAGCGGGCGGCGGCCCAGGCTCAGGAACCAGTTCAGGAACAGCCTCGGGGACCGGCTCAGGGGCCGGGACAGGAACCAGCACAGGAACAGTCTCGGGGACCGGCTCCGGAACAGGCCCAGGAACAGGCACCGGCACCGGCACCGGCACCGGCACCGGAACAGGGTCGGGGTCGGGGACCGGCGCGGGCGCCGGTGGAGCGGGCGCGCTGACGGCGCAGCAGGTGCAGTGCGGGCGGTTCCTGCCGGCGATCTGCGACATGTACCAGACCGTGGCCGAGACCGGCCGGGCGACTCCCGGAGCGGTGGATCTTCTTCGCAGGTCGAGCCCCATCTCGGTGCCGGGCAAGATCCGCATTCCGACGTTGCTGATCCAGGGGCAGCGCGACTCCCTGTTCCCGCTCGGGCACGCCGACGCCAACGCGCGGGCGATCGCGGCCACCGGCGCACCGGTGGAGGTGGCCTGGATCAGCGGCGGCCACGACGGCGGCGACGGCGAGGCCGACTGGATCCACGACCGGACGCTCAGCTGGTTCGACCGCTGGCTCAAACAGTCCCCGTACTCCGGCGCGAACGCGGCGGCATCCCCCAGCACTGCCACCGGAGCCGGCGCCAACGGCACATCGAAGGTCGCGGCGCCCGGGAGCGACACCGCAGCGGCCGGTGGCACCGGCGGGGCGGCGTCCGATGGCACGGCTTTCATGGTGTCGAGGGATGGCGGGCGGGATCCTGGGACGCGACGTCCGGTGCTCGTGCACGCCACTGCGGGCAGCTATCCGGGCCTGTCGGGCTCGTCACGGACCACGGTCTCGCTCTCCGGCCCTGATCAGGAGATCGCCAACCCGCCGGGCGGATCGCCCGCGTCGGTGTCGTCCGTGCCGGGGTTCGGCAGCCTGTTGGGAGGCGCCGGCGGCAACACCGGGGTCGCTCTCGACATGCCGGGTCAGGCGGCGACCTTCGAGTCGGCACCGCTCGCCAGATCCGTGCAGGTCACCGGCAGCCCTTCGGTGACGGTCCGTGTGCACGGCAAGGGCGAGGTGACACTCTTCGCCAAGCTTTACGACTCGTCCGGCGATCAGCTCGCCGTGCTGCCGTCGAGCCTGGTCGCTCCACTGCGGGTCACCGCGACGGACGCGGGGGTGCCGGTCACGGTCACGCTGCCCGCCATCGACCGCCGGTTCGACGCCGGGCACCGGCTGCGGCTGGTGCTCAGCACCACCGATTTCGCGTACGCCACCCCCGCCGCTCCGGCCGTCTACCGCATCGGCCTGGCGTCGCCGGAGCTGACGCTGCCCGTCGACGCCGCGTTGACCGCTCCGGCCACCGGCCCGGCCTGGTGGACGTGGGCGATGCCGCTCGCCGCCATCGTGATCGCCGCCGGGCTGCTGCTCACCGGACGGAACCGCCATGGCGTGGCGGCGGGCCGTACCGGATCGGGGGCGGTCGTCGGACGATCTGGCGCCGGACGGGGCACCGGATCTGGCGTCGGATCCGGCGTCGGAGAGGATGCCGGACAGGGGCCGGCCGCAGAGCCGTCCGCCCGATCCCTGGACCGAAAGGGGAACGGAAACGGGGTGGACCCCGGCGAGGACGACGTGCCGCTGCGGATCACCGGGCTGGGCAAGCGCTATCGGAACGGCGAGAAGGCGGTGGACGACCTGTCGTTCCAGGTCGAGAAGGGGCAGGTGCTCGGGCTGCTCGGCCCGAACGGCGCGGGCAAGACCACGACGATGCGCATGCTGATGGGCCTGATCCTCCCGGACGAGGGAGAGATCCGCATCTTCGGGAACCGTGTGGTCCCAGGCGCTCCCGTCCTGTCGAGGCTGGGGTCGTTCGTGGAGGGGCCGGGTTTCCTGCCGCACCTGTCCGGTCGAGCCAACCTGGAGCTGTACTGGCAGGCCACCGGGCGCCCTGCGGCCGGCGCGCACCTGGAGGAGGCACTGGAGATCGCCGGGCTCGGGGCCGCCCTCGACCGTGCGGTGCGGACGTACTCGCAGGGGATGCGGCAGCGGCTCGCCATCGCCCAGGCGATGCTCGGCCTGCCCGATCTGCTGGTGCTCGACGAGCCCACCAACGGCCTCGACCCGCCGCAGATCGCGGAGATGCGCAAGGTCCTCAAGAACTACGCGAGGACCGGCCGCACTGTGATCGTCTCCAGTCACCTCCTTGGCGAGGTGGAGCAGACCTGCACCCATGTGGTCGTCATGCACCGTGGCCGGCTGGTCTCGGATGGCCCAGTCGGCGACCTGCTCGGCTCCCGCTCCCCGGCCGACGGGTCGGGTCCACGGCTCGAGGACGTCTTCATGGATCTGATCGGAGAGGCGCGATGAGCCCGGCGAACGATCGGCAGCCGAGGCTTCTCGCCCCTGCCACTGGCCCCGCGATCGACCCCACCGATTCCACCGGCTCCACCGGCCCCACCGGCTCCACCACGCCCGCGACAGACCGAACGGCCGGCTCCGCGAACGGCCCCGGGACCGGCCCTGCGATCGGCGTGGCCCCGAGGATGGCCGGCCTGCCGGCCGGTGTGGCCGCCGAGGGGTACGCGCCGAGGCGTACGCTCCCGCTGCGGGTCGAGATCGTGCGCCAGTTCAAACGGCGCCGGACGATCGTGATGTTCGGCCTGCTGCTGGCGCTGCCCTGGATCCTGGTGGTGGCGTTCCAGTTCGGTCCGGGACCGGGCGGCGGGCAGGCGAGCCTGCGCCTGTCGGATCTGGCCACACAGGGCGGGCTGAACTTCGCCGCCTTCGCCCTGTCGGTGTCGGCGAGCTTCCTGCTGGTCGTGGCGGTGGCGTTGTTCTGCGGGGACACCGTGGCCAGCGAGGCGAGCTGGTCGTCACTGCGCTACCTACTGGCGGCGCCGGTGCCACGAGACCGGCTGCTGCGGCAGAAGCTGGTCGTCGCGCTGGGTTATTCGGCGGCCGCCGTGACGATGCTGCCGCTGATGGCGCTGCTGGCGGGCACGCTCGCCTTCGGCTGGAACGACATCCGCGTGCCGGGCACCGGAGAGGTCATCCCCGCCCTCGACGTCCTGCCGAAGTTCGGCATCGTCATCGCGTACGCCATGGTGAGCCAGCTGGTGGTCGCGTCGTTGGCATTCCTGCTCTCGGTCAGCACCGACTCGCCGCTGGGCGCCGTCGGCGGCGCCGTGGGCCTGGTGATCGTGAGCAGCATCCTGCAGGCGGTGGAGGCCCTGGGCTCCCTCCGCGAGTTCCTGCCCACGTTCTGGAACACCGCCTGGCTCGACGCCCTCGCCCCGCAACCCGACTACGGCGGGATGATCAAGGGTCTGGCCGTCTCGGTGACGTACTCCGCGATCCTCGTCGCGTTCGCCTTCCGGCGTTTCCGCCGCAAGGACGTGGTGTCCTGACCTCGGCTAATCCCAGTGGGGCGGGCGTTCCTCGATGAAGCGTGAGTCGTCGGAGTCGCGAACCCACTCGCCCCAGCCGACGTCGGTGTCGTCGCTGGTCTGGTCGGGCAGCACCGGCAGGCCCTCGTCGAAGAGGTCTACCGGACGCATGTCATCCGGATGCGGCACAGTCACCCGGCCATGCTAACCGCAACGACGCTCTGGGTTGTGGATGATCCACGGCCACCCTCGAAGCATGACATCGGGAACAGCATTTTCCCCTCCGAGGGGTAAAAAAGGGGCGGGGCCAAGCCGAGCACGCGCCCTCCAGCGAAGGTACGATGCCTGGGCAGGAAGCACGCCGGACGACCCCCGTGAGGCGGCATGGCAACGCCAGCAGGATGGCGAAGAGAGGGAAATCTGCCCGCGGAGCTGACCAGCTTCGTGGGCCGGACCAGGCTCCTGGCCACCGTTAGACAACGTTTGCAGGACTCTCGTCTGATCACCGTCACGGGGATCGGCGGGGTCGGCAAGTCCCGCACGGCCCTGCGTGTCGCCCACCTGGTCCGTCAGCGGTTCAAGGACGGCGTCTGGTACATCGACCTCGCGCGGCTCCAGGACGCGGGCATGGTCCACCACACGATCACCGGGGCGCTCGGCATCGCCGACCAGTCGGACCGCGGCGGCCCCGCCACCCTCGCCAAGTGGCTGGAGAGCCGCGAGATCCTCCTGTTGATCGACACCTGTGAGCATCTGATCGACGCGTGCGCCGCCCTGGTGGAGGAACTCCTGCGCCAGGCGCCCAATCTGAGGATCATCGCGATCAGCCGCCAGTCGCTGAACACTCCTGGTGAGTTCACGGTCGCGATCCCGCCGCTCAAGGTTCCCGGAGACGATCCTCTCGAGAGCCCCTTCACCAACGAATCGGTGCAACTGTTCGCCGAGCGTGCCGGCGCGGTCATGCCCGACTTCTCCTTGGACGAGGGCAACATCGCCGCCGTGGCGGAACTGTGCCGCCGCCTCGACGGCATCCCGCTCGCCATCGAGCTGGCCGCAGTGCGGCTGCGGGCGCTGTCCGTGGAGCAGATCCTCGCGCTGCTCGCCGACCGCTTCAGCCTGCTCGCCGGTGCCAGCCGTACGGCGCTGCCGCGGCACCAGACACTGCGCGCGGCGATCGGGTGGAGTCACGAGCTGTGCGAACCGGCGGAGCGCCTGTTGTGGGCGCGGCTCTCGGTGTTCGCAGGCGATTTCGAGCTGGACGCCGCCCGTTATGTCTGCGCCGACGACACTCTGCATGCCGACAAGATCATGGATGTCATCTCCGGACTGGTGGACAAATCCATCCTCCTGAACCAGAGCACAGCGTCCGGTCACCGCTACCAGTTGATCGACACCCTGCGCCAGTACGGCGAGGAATGGCTGAGCAAACTCGGCGAGACCGAGCGGCTCCAGCGCCGGCATCGCGACTACTACCTGCAGCTCGCCGAGCGCGGCGAACATTCGTGGTCGGGCCCACGACAGGTGCAGTGGTTCGTGCGGATGCGGCAGGAGCACGACAACATCCGCGTGGCGTTGGAATACTGCCTGAAAGACTCCAACGAAGCACATGTGGGCCTGGAGCTGCTGTCATCCCTGTGGTTCCTGTGGGTCGCCTGTGGGTTCGCCCGAGAGGGCCGCATCTATTTGGAGCGTGCGCTGCGGGCGGCGCCGCATCCCAGCAAACAGCGCTGCAAAGCCCTGTGGGTTCTCTCGTACATCCGAAGCTCCCATGGGGACCTCGAAGGCGCCCTCAGGGCGGCCGAGGAGTGCAGCACCGAGGCGGTGCGCGTCGGCGACTCGACGTCGGTCATCCTCGCCACCAAGATGCAGGGCACCGCCGCCATGCTCCAGGGCGACCTGCAGAAAGCCACCGCGCTGCTCGGCGTGGCCATCGAGTTCCATCGCAGCGGGAAGGAGCTCAATCCGGGCCTGTTGCCCGCGATCGTCGAGCTCTCGTTCGTCCTGACGGCACAGAACCAGCCTGGGGACGCAGAGGTTCTCCTGCGGGACTGCCTGAAGGTCTGCGACGAGCGGGGTGAGCTGTGGCTACGGTCATACGCCTACTGGGCGCTGGCACTGACACAGCTGGTCAGGGGTCAAATAGAGGAGTCCTCGGCCAGCGCCAAGGCGGCCATTCGCATCAAGGTTCACTTCCATGACGTGGTCGGCACCCTGATGTGCATGGAGACGATGGCACGCATCGCGGGGGCGGAAGGGCAGGCAGAGCGCGCGGCGCGCCTGCTGGGGGCGGCTCGGACGAACTGGCAGCTGTACGGGCTGCCGCTGCTGGGATCTCCGTTCCTCAACATCGAGCACGAACACAGCGTCAAGGAGTGCAAGCGACTGATCGGGGAGCAGGCCTACGATGACTTCTTCCAGCAAGGCATGCGGCTCAGCCTTGACGAGGCGACCCTCCTTGCCCTTGACGACCCCGAGTAATTTCCTCCGACAGTTGAATTTCGGATGATTGTTTGCGGCAAAGTGGGGGTAAGGTCGCACTCAGCGCCTTCGACCGGTTCGTACGAATAAGGTGCCCATGCCTAGTTTCGGACTGCTGGAGGCTGAAGAAATGGGCATTCCATCAGATATAGCCGTACCTCAATTGCGTGTTCCCTTCGCCCCCCGGGTCAACCCCTTCTATCGAATGGCCGCGCGCCACACCAACAGATGGGCTGAGCGTCTCGAGCTGACCACCCCACGTACGGCCGACCGCTTCGCGGGCGAGTCCTACGCGCGCCTTGTCTCCCGGCTCTACCCCGAGGCATCACTCCCGGATCTCGCCCTCGCCGCCGATTTGAACAGCTGGTTCCACGTCTACGACGACCAGTTCGAGCTCACCGAAGTGGGCAGCGACCCGGCTCTGGCTCTGCGGTGGGCCGAGACGACCGACGCGCTCCTCAGCGGCAAGCCCCTGGATCATTCCGCCGGTCCGATAATCCGCGGCCTGGCCGATATCCTGGACCGGTTCCGGATGCGCGCCAGCGACACATGGTGGAAGCGATTCACCGACCATTTCCGACGGTGCTTCCAGACAGCGGTCTGGGAGGTGGAAAACCGCGCCGAGGGCAAGATCCCCGATCCCGGCAGCTACGTGGAACACAAGCTCGAGTTCGCGTATGTACCCCCGTCCTTCGACGTCATCGAGTTCGTCGAGCACTTCGACGTGCCGCAGAACATCCGCGACTCCACGCCCTACTCCACCCTGGTCCACGAGGCCGGGCACGTCGTCGTCTGCACGAACGATGTCGTCGGCCTGCGGCGGGAGCTCGCCCAGGGCGAGTTCCACAACCTGGTGATCGTCCTGGCCAACGACCTCGGCTGCTCCCTTCAGGCGGCGACCGTCCAGGTCAGCGAGACGATCTCCATGCGGATCGACCGATTCATCGCGGCCAAGAAGGATCTCATGGAGACCTTCGACGCCGTCGGCGCGGACTCGCACACCCGGGACGGGACGCTGCGGTGCGTCAAGGGGCTGGAGCACTGGATGCGCGGCTACCTCGACTGGGCGATGGAGAGCCGCCGCTTCTCCGACCCCGTGCTCCGCAGCCAAGTGGCCGGCTTCCATCGAGAGATCATGAATTGAAACATTCGACGAGATCGTCGTTTCCCAGCATTCTGGCGGCATCCAAGGGCGGAGGGCGTGCCGGCCCCCGGATCGGCCCCGTCCGGACCGCCCTGTGACGCTGCCGGCATGAGCAGCCTGTCCCCCTCGTCTTTTCTCAGGTCGACGGGCACGCCCACGCCCATGCACGCGCGCAGCGGTCCGGCCCGCCCGCCCTCGCGAGGCCCGAGCAGCTTGGTCGCGAACTCCTCCAGCTCCCGGTCCGACTCCATGGAAACCGTGGTCCACCGGTAGGGTCCAGCCCAACGCACTGGAATCCGCGGGGCGTCCCGTGGGTTCATCAGTAGAGAGAAGCTCATCGAGAAAGGCTGGGACACGGTGTTGGACCCGACGGATCTCTACAGGCTCGACGGGGATGTCCCTGAACTGGCCGATCCGGTGCTGCTCTACCACTTCGAGGGGTTCGTTGACGCCGGTTCGGCCGGCCGTCTGGCTCTCGGCCACTTGCTGGCCGAGCTGGAACACCGAGTCGTCGCGACCTTCGACGTGGACCGCCTGCTCGACTACCGCTCGCGGCGCCCGGTGATGACCTTCGACACCGATCGCTGGGTCGACTGTGACACCCCCGAGCTGGCCGTCCACCTCGCCCAGGACGCCACCGGCACGCCGTTCCTGATCATGAGCGGCCCGGAACCCGACCGGGAGTGGGAGCTGTTCACCGAGGCCGTCGGCATGCTCGCCACGCGGCTCAAGATCGGCAAGCTGGTGACCGTGCACGGCATCCCGATGGGCGTCCCGCACACCCGCCCGCTGGGCCTCACCGCGCACGGCAGCCGACCCGAGCTGATCAACGGTCAGACGAGCCCGTTCGGCAAGGTCCAGGTCCCGGGCAGCGCCGCCGCGCTGATCGAGTTCCGGCTCGGCGGCAAGGGCCATGACGCGCTGGGCTACGCCGTGCACGTGCCGCACTACCTGGCCCAGGCGGAATACCCGCAGGCGGCGGTGACGGCGCTGGAGGCGGTCACGCGCGGCACCGGCCTGGTGTTCCCCATGGACGCCCTGCGCGACGCCGCCGAGAAGACCACCGCCGAGATCGAGGAGCAGATCCAGGCCTCGTCGGAGCTCTCGGGGGCCATCGAGGGCCTGGAGCAGCAGTACGACGCCTTCCAGTCGGGGGCGGAGCGGGAGAACCTCCTCGCCGAGAACACGCCCATGCCGACCGGCGACGAGCTGGCGGCCCAGTTCGAAGCCTTCCTGGCCGAACGCGACGACCGCGACGTCTAGGGAACGCCGACCAGGGAACGGCGGCCAGTGAACACGGGCTAATACGGGGAGATGCGTGATGAGTTCGGCTATTCGAGTGGGCCTCGTCGGCTACGGTCCGGGCGGTTCGATCTTCCACGCGCCGCTGATCGCGGCCACGCCGGGCCTCCGGCTCGCCGCGGTGGTGACCCGAGACCCGGCCAAGGCGGCGCGGATCCGGCAGGCGTACCCCGAGACCGAGGTCATGCCGTCGACCGAGGACCTGTGGGACCGCTGCGATCTGATCGTGATCGCGTCGCCCAACAGGACGCACGTCCCCCTTGCCGAAGAGGCGCTGATGGCGGGCCTGCCGGTCGTCGTCGACAAGCCGCTGGCGGGCACCGCGCCCGAGGCCCGCGAGCTCATCCGGCTCGCCCGTGACCGCGGCCTCATGCTGACCGTCTTCCAGAACCGGCGCTGGGACGGCGACTTCCTGACGATCACCCGGCTGCTGCCCGAACTGGGCAAGGTCCACCGGTTCGAGTCGCGGTTCGAGCGCTGGCGCCCGGTGCCCAAGGGCGGCTGGCGGGAGCTCGGCGGCCCCGACGAGATCGGCGGCATTCTCTACGATCTCGGCAGTCACCTCGTCGACCAGGCGCTCCAGCTGTTCGGCCCGGTGTCCCTCGTCTATGCGGAGACCGACATCCGGCGAGAGGGTGTCGAGTCCGACGACGACGCGTTCATCGCGCTGACCCACGCCGACGGGACCCGGTCCCACCTGTGGATGAGCGCGGTCGCGGGTCGGCTCGGCCCGCGGTTCCGCGTTCTGGGCTCGGAGAGCGCCTATGTGAAATGGGGCCTGGACCCCCAGGAGGACCGCCTCCGCGCGGGCGAACGGCCAGGCGGTCCCGACTGGGGCGCCGAGCCTCCCGAGTGCTGGGGCCGGCTCGGCGTAGACGATGACGCCCGCCCCCCGGTGCCCACCGAACCCGGGGCGTACCAGGACTTCTACGCGGGTGTCGTGGCCTGCCTCCGAGATGGGGGGCCACCGCCCGTGGATCCGGAAAGCGTCGCCGAGGCCCTGGCCGTGCTCCAGGCCGCCACTCTCTCGGCCTCGACGCGCTCCGCCGTGGCCCCTCACCGCATCCGTCGCTAGCGACCACCCGCGCGGGCGGCAGCGGCGAGGGTGACGGCCGCGGTCATGCCGGCTCCCAGGCCGGCCGGCCGGGACGACGAGAGCCGGCCCGGGCCATCGGCCGCGTGCCTGGGCTCAGTCGCGAAGGCGGGCGTGGAGGGCTTTGGTGTCGTCGGGGGTCCAGCCGTGGTGGTCGAGCCAGCCCATCGGGCCGCCGAACCGGTCGTCGAGCGTGGCCAGGAACTGTGCCATGTACTCGGGTCGCGGCAGGTGGCTGTCCACGGGCTTGGAATCAAGGTCGGCCCGGTACGTCTCGCTGGCCCGCAGCCGGGCGAGGACCGCCTCCAACCGCTGGCCGGTCGCCGCGTAGTCGGCGATGATCGCCTCCCGGCTGACCCCGACGGCCGCGAGCGCCAGCGCGCTCACCACCCCGGTGCGGTCCTTGCCCGCGGCGCAGTGCACCAGCTTCATGCCGTCGTCATGGGCGAGCACCCGCAGGGCGGCGACGACCGAGTCGGGCCGGTCGCGCAGATATCCGTAGTAGTAGCGGCTGACCCGGAGCGTGGCGTCGCGCTGGGACGAGTTGTCCCACGGGAGCGCCCGGTCGTCGATCGTGTCGGCCTCGACGTCGGTGAATCGCCCGACTTCGGCGAAGAGGGTCAGGTGGTGGATGCCGACGTCCGACAACCCGGTCAGCGGGCTGGGGCCTTCCAGCCGCACTTCGGCGTCCGACCGGAGATCGATGACGTGGCGGAGGTCGAGATCCCCGACCAGCTGGGCGAGATCCCCCTCGGTCAGCTCCTGCGGGTTGTCGCCTCGCAGGATCCGCCCGAAACGGGTGGTGTCTCCGTCCGTCGTGGGCAGTCCGCCCAGGTCCCGTACATTGACCGCACCTTCAAGAACTATCCATCGCTCA
>JBIOWF010000145.1:0-5968 GCA_044868295.1 Microtetraspora sp.
TGCGCGACCATGATCGGGATCAAGCATCCTCAGTATGCTGGAGCTCACCGAGGACACCCAAATCAATTTTGGCGGAGGGCCATACCTCTCTCACCAAGCCAAAAGCCCTACCCGACATCTCTCGGGCAGGACTTATAGCGGGGAGCCCCCAAACGGAATCGAACCGTTGACCTTCTCCTTACCATGGAGACGCTCTGCCGACTGAGCTATAGGGGCGGGCCCGCTCTCGCGCCGCGGACAGGTGTAACCATACACGCACGCCTCGACTGATGCGAAATCAATGAAGGACCCCAACCGCAGGCCCGCAGCCGAGATGATGGACGGCGATCGGCCGCGGGATGCGAACGCCGTCAGGGGGTCTGGAGGACCCCGGCCAGGTCAGCGGTCTCCTTCTGGCCGGCGGGCAGATTCGCCTCAATCCGATATTTCGTGAAGTAGCCCTGTCCCTTGACCGGGATGACGTTGCTCAACGTCACCTTGGCGTCGTACGGCTTGTCCAGACACTGGGGCAGGCACCAGGTCCCGCTGAGCTTCCCCGAGCCGACCGCCCTGCTCGGACCCCAGCTCTGCCAGGTCAGCCCGTTGAGGGTGCTGAACTCGGACACGACGAGATCCCTGGGCCGCTGATCGGTCCGCCCCTCCTCCGCCCCGAAGAAGTTGAAGACATAAATCGGGGTCGCGGTAGCCGTACCAGACATTGGGCTGGCACCGCAGGCAGCGGAAAGGCACAGAACGGCGAGTGCGATGGGCAGGCGCATGATTCCCCCCTCATGAATCGGTTCCCCGACGTTAGAGGAGTTACGCCTCGGTTACTCGGCGTCTATGTAACTGCCGCGCACCGATCTTCGCTCCGGCGCGGTAGAGGGATCACTTCACACAGATCGGCGAGGTCCACAAACCGGGCGACATCGTCTACAGACAGACAGTCCGCGATGACCTTGCCGTTCCGCAGAACACGCAGCACCTGGCGGCCACCCAGGTCCGCAGGCACGATCTCGTAGCCGTCAGGCCCTAACCATCGCCGTCCCATAAGCGCACAAGCTAGCGTCTGGCACCGTCAATTTCTCGACATGACACCCACCCCCGTGTTCACGCGGGTAAGGGGCGACCCAAAAACACCAAGGCACAACAGCATCGCAGCCCGGAGAGCGGGACCGAGTGGTCCGGTACCCGAAGACCGGGCAGGAAGTGCCGATCGCCGAGCGACCGGCCCCGCCGCACTCCCGCTCGTCGCCTGCCCGGGCTCGTTCGACCCCCGAGGCAAGCTACTCGTACATCCGAGCGAGGCTCCCGCCTGTGGTCAGCCCGCGTAGTGGTAGTAGCCGGCGAGGTCGTTCAGGATGGTGACATCGTCGATCCGGACGCTGGTGCCGGTAGCGAAGGCGTTGACCATCTTGCCGCCGCCGACGTATACGCCGACATGATGGGTCTTCTTGCCATTGCCGTAGAAGACGAGATCTCCCGGCTGCACGATCCGAACCTTGCGGAGATTGCGGATGTGGTCGTCGGTGTTGCCCCGGCCGAGGACGTCGCCTCCGAAGGCGAGCCGATAGACCCATCGGGTGAACCCCGAGCAGTCGAGGCCTCGGGTCCGGTCCGCGGGGCATGGCCGTACAGAGCCGTGATAGCCCCGGCAGGTCCCCAAGGACGGTCCAGGAGTCGCCGCGTGGCCGCCGCCCCACGAATATGGGACGCCCTGGTTCGCGTAGGCGAAGGCGACGACTCGGGCCAGCTCGTCACTGGTGGGAGCCGATCCCGCCGACACGGCCAGCACGGCGATGCCGACGACGAGCCGCCCCCTGAGTGACCCCATGATCGGGGACAATAGCCGTTGTTCGGATCTGCGGCGAAAACGCGCGCCTAGGCGGTGGCCCGCGCGGACGGCCGGCGCGCCATCCCCCGCCGGAGGATCTCGATGCTCACGAGGCGGACCCAGACGGGAAAGAGCAAGGCCAGCGTGTCGAGATGCGACACCCAAAGGAGCAGGGCGACAGCAATCACATGGCCTGCCTCCAAGCCCGCCGAACGGGCGAAACTCAGCCGGTCGTGATGTCCCGCCTCCAAGCCCGCCGAACGGGCGGCGCTCAAGCGGTCACCCCGTCGTACTCGATGAGCAGGTGACGAGGGCCTCGGAGCACCGGATTGCGCCGGTATGGGGGCGGGTCCTCGACGACCCTCGGGTTCTTGAGGCGGCGGATCAGCTCGGTCAGGGCGAGCTGCGTCTCCAGGCGGGCGAGCGCGGCGCCGAAGCAGCTGTGCACACCGCTGCCGAACCCGAAGTGCTGGTTGTCCTGCCGTTCCGGGTCGAACCGGTCCGGGTCGCGGAAGCGGCGGGGATCCCGGCTGCCCGACGCCAGCATCAGGATGATGGGCGAGCCTTTGGGAATGGTGACTCCGGCGACCTCCACATCGGTCAGGGCCGTCCGTTGGGGCAGCATGTGGATGGGCGGCTCGAAGCGGAGCAACTCCTCGACCGTGCCCGCCATGAGGCCGGGTTCGCGGCGGAGCCGATCCGGGAGGCCGGGGCGGCGCAGGAAGGTGAGCATCCCGTTCGTGATCAGGTTGACCGTGGTCTCGTGGCCCGCGATGAAGAGCAATATCGACGTGGAGACCAGCTCCATCAGGGACAGCCGGCCCTCGGGTCCATCGTCGGTGACGAGCGCGGACAGCATGTCGTCGCCGGGCTTGTCGCGGCGCTTCTCGACCAGCCCCGCCATGTACCGCCCCATCTCAAGCCTGGCCTGCCGGCCTGCTCGCTGCTGTTCGGCGGGGTCCTCCTGCGGCCTGGGGTCGATGGACGCGACGATGGCGTCCGCCCAGACCTGGAAGCGGGGCTCGTCCTCCCGTGGCACGCCCATGAGCGCGCAGATCACTGTCACCGGGAACGGGTAGGAGAAGTCGTCGACGAGGTCGATCCGCTGCCTGCCGTCGAACCTGTCGATCAGATGGGAAACGATCCGGCCCAACTCGCCGCGCATGTCGTCGATCCGCCTCGGTGAATGCGGCGGCCCGAAAGGCCTCATCGCCAGGCGGCGCAGCCTGTCGTGCTCGGGCGGGTCGAGCCTGATGAACGTCGGCGGGAGGACCATCTCCTCCTCCTGAGGGGACGTCCGATTGCGCGTATCCGAGCTGATCCGCGGATCATGAAGGAGCCCGAGGATCTCGTAGTAGGTGCTGACGAGATAGGCGCCGTTCTCCTGCCGCGCCACCGGCGTCTTCCTCAGCTCGGCGTAGAGCGGATAGGGGTCGGGGCGGTTCGCGTAGTCGGTGATCCGCTCGAACATGGTCTCCGAAGTCAACGGTGCGTCTCCTTGCGGTGATGTCACGCGGATGGGCGCACCAACGTGATCTGGCGTTCGTCTGGCAGGTGACCGGTGAGGGCGACGGTGGGGCCGTGGCTGAGAACGGCCGGATCCGGAACGTCGGACGGAAAGACGCGAATGGGGTCGGGCCGATCGACACAGGGAAACTCCGGCGGGAACGGCGCCGCGCTCTCGATCTGCGTGCGGTAGAAGTCCAGCCATTTGGCCTGGTCGAACGCGACAGCGGCGGTGACTCGACCGCGATAGCCGTACACCGCGACGAAACGGCGGTCCTCCACCGAGCCCTGGACGATCGCGACGCTGTCGGAGAAGGTCGGCACGCCGACCGACTTGATGTTGACGCCGAACTGCGCGGACCAGAAAGCCGGCACGGACAGGTGCGGCCGCCGGCGGGGCCCTGCGTTGACCATGTTGTGGGCCGCGATCTCGGCCTGCGCGACCGCGTTGCCCCAGTGCTCCAGGGCCAGCATCTGATACTCGTAGAGCGGGTGCGGGAACCGCGCCACATCTCCGGCGACGAATATGTCGTCGGTGACGATGCCGTATATGTCGAAGGCACGACAGCCCGCGTCGCAGGCGACGCCACGAGGGCCGGCGCCCAGCCCTGATCCCGCCAGCCACTCGGTGTTGCGTATCGCGCCGAGCGCGATGACCGCCACATCGACGTCGAGCGTGTTGCCGTCCGAGAGGCGGACCCGGGCGAGCCGCCCGTTCCCATCCCCTTCCAGTCCCAGTACGGTGACACCGCATCGAAGATCGACGCCGTGTTCGCGTTGCATGTCCGCCGCGACGGAGCCGAGCACGCCGCCGAGCGCTCCCACGAGTGGAGCCGCCCCACGCTCGACCACCGTCACCTCCAGGCCGCGCTCACGGCACGCGGACGCGATCTCCGAACCGGTGAACCCGGCACCGACGACGAGCACCCGGCTCGGTCCCGCGTCCAGCCACTCACCCAACCGCCTCGCGTCCTCGCTCGTACGCAGGGCGAAAACGCCGTCCAGAGCCGCCTCCGCCGCGTTCGGCCATGGCCTGGCACGGACCCCCGTCGCGATCAGGAGCTGGTCGAACTCGATCTCGTCAGCGTCTTCACGTGTGGAGGTGGCGGCAGCCGTGTCGACGCCGGCGTTGCCGGTCTCGGCGACAGCGGCTGCCGTGTCGGCGGTGGCCATGTCACGAGTGGCCATGTCACGACCGGCGTCGGCGCCCCCGGCGTCGGTCACCGGGGCGAGCCGCACCCGCTTGCGCGCCAGGTCGAGCCCGGTCGCTCGGACACCGAGGCGCCATTCCGCGTCCAGCGGACGGCGTCCCGGCAGCCCGGTGTGCTGGGCGGGTATCCGCCCCAGCAGGACCTGCTTGGACAGCGGCGGCCGGTCATAGGGCTCGTACGGCTCATCTCCGATCAGAGTCAGCGACCCGTCGAACCCCTCCTCACGCAGTATCTCCGCCGCCCGCAATCCGGCGAGGGACGCCCCCACGATGACGATGCGTGACGCTTGAGCCTTTCCGTCACCGGACATCGGCTGCCCTTCCCACGACTTCCCCAGCGTCTCGGGTCTCGTCATCTCGTACGTCGACGAGGATGGCCTGAACGGGGCACGCCGCGGCGGCCTTCAGCACATGCTCACGCTGTCCGTTATCGACGACCGGGGCGTACATGAGCGCCTCTTCACCATGCATGGTGAAGACATCGGGGGCCAGAAAGGCGCATTGGGCATAGCCCTGGCACCGGTTGAGGTCCACAACGATCTTCATGCAGACACGCCCCCTACCCCAGCGACATGTGAGCGGGCCGGACAGATGACTCCCCGAACCCCGAGCCGCTCCCCACCTGGTTGGCGTCAGCTTATATACCCCAGCCCGAAAATGTCACGGAGTGTAGTCACGCGTCTTCGTTGTGCTCTTAGCGCACACTTCAGGTACGGCCCAGCCCCGCCCCGTGAGTTATACGGACCAGGCCGATCAGAGGACCGCGGTCCAGGTGGTCCCGTCGAACGCCAGGACGTCGCCGGTACCCCCGCTCCGCCGGATGAGGGGGTTAGCCTGGAAGCAGTTGCTGCGTCCCCTCGGCGGCCGCACGGCACGCCCGGAGGCAGCCGGCCCGAGGTTCATGGCGAGGGACGGAGGCACCCATGAACGAGTATCCGCCGATCGCGAACCACGGCATGATCGGAGACCTGCAGACCGCCGCCCTCGTCTCCGGTACGGGGACCATCGACTGGTGGTGCACCCCCCGCTTCGACTCCCCGAGCGTCTTCGCCTCCCTCCTCGACAGCGAGCGCGGCGGCCACTTCCGGTTCTCCGCCGACCTCGACCTCATCGCCGGGGAGACCGTCCGGCAGCTTTACCTGCCGGACACCGCGATCCTGGTGACCCGCTACATGGCGCCGAGCGGTGTCGGCGAGGTCGCCGACTTCATGGAGCCGAACTCCTCCGCCACCCCGTCCGACCGGCACCGACTGATGCGCGTCGCCCGGGTCGTCCGTGGCAGCCTGCCCTTCACCCTCGCCTGCCGCCCCCGCTTCGACTACGCGCGGGCGGCGCACACCCTCACCGTGCTCGACGACGGCTCGGCCCTCTTCCGCGGCCCCGGCATGGACCTCCACCTGAGGGCGAGCGACCGCATCACCCTGCGCGCGGACGGCGAC
>JBIOWF010000146.1:0-14665 GCA_044868295.1 Microtetraspora sp.
ACAGCTGGACTACAGGATCGAGCCCGACCAGACATTGGCGGCGGCCGCGTAGACGCCGTAGGTCTCACCGTCGAAGAACGGCGAGCCGATGTAGTCGTAGCGGTCGTTGCCGTCGCTGTCGATGAAGGTCGAGGTCACGCCGTTCAGGTAGCCCGTGCGCTTGGTGTTGCTGTACTTCAGCAGCCACGGACCACCGTCGAAGCCGGGGGTGACGGCGCCCTTCAGGCCGATCTGCTCCTCGATCTTCAGAGCGGAGTCGACGACGGTCTTGCTGGTCTTGCCGTACAGCCACTTGGGCGTGATACCCGTGTACGGCTTGTTGCCGTCGGGGTGCTCGCCCGCCGGGTAACCGAACGCGAAGACGTTCTTGCCGGCCTTGATGTTGTACGCGAAGCCCTGCCCGCCCACGTTGTCACCGAGGCGGCCGACATCGGTGAGCACGACCTTGTAGTACTTGTTGTTGTAGGTCCACTTCGGCCCGGCCCAGGCGTCGTACACGTCCTTGCCGCACTCCGCGACCTGCTTGATCGAGAGGCCGTTGTAGACGGAGACGAACGCGTAGTCGCGGTCGTAGTCCTCGTAGACGTCGAAGTCGTAGTGGGTGAAGGCCTGCTTGGCGGCGTAGATGCCATACGGCGACTTGCCCTGGTAGTAACCCGGGACGAAGACCCAGTTGTCCAGGACGTGATCGTCCAGATCGGTGTTGTACGCGCAGTGACCGGCCGTGGCGACCAGGTTGCGGTACTTGGACTGCACCGACGTGCCCGAGCACCAGTACGGCTTGCCGGAGAGCGTGAAGAACACCTTGCCGATGGTCTTCGGCAGGTTGATGTTCTTCGACTTGGAGGAGGACTTCTTCTCCTCGCCGATGGCGGGGATGGTGCCGGCCTTGCCGTCGGTCGAGGCGCTACCCGTGGACTTGAGCTTCGCGGTGTGGGTCTTGACCACGTAGTCCGGGTGATATTCGGTGGCGTCCTTCAGCGCGGCGAAGTTGTCGCCGAGCCAGTGCCAGACGACGTCGTGCGCGTTCTTGGCCGCGATGGTGGGGCCGGAGGCGGTGGATCCGCTGGGGGCGGCCTGAGCGGGGACGGCGAGCGCCGTGGCCAGGAGGCCGGCGGTGGTGACGATGCCACCGAAGGCGAGAGTGCGCTTCAAGGGAAAACTCCTTGGGCTGTCGTGGAACGCATCCTGCGTCCCATGCGTCAGAAAAGGAACGGCCCGAACATATAAGTGCGCTCACGCGGGTTTGAAGTGCCGTGCACAGCAGACCTGCCGCCACTATTCAGGAACCTATCGGAAGATATCGATTCGTGATCCGATGTCCAGCATTCATGGATTTATTTAAAGGATCTTAAATCGGGTCTTCTCGCAGCTCGGAAGGCCGGAGCTTCGTCCACTGTTACTTGGTGCGCATCGATCGGTCACTGTCTGCGAAATGGCTCTTGTGGCTCAAATCACAGCACCTCCCCGTTCGTAGAAGCTGAATGCGAATCCAGGGAGTGGGCCCAATTATGAGTGCGGCATGAGAACAGCCTTAATGAACTCTAGAAAAACAGGCCGAAGGGGCAGGTCAGCCGGTGGGCTGCTTGGCGGCCTGCTGATAGACGCGACGCGTGAGCGCGTTGAAGTAGGGCGTCGAGACGGCGTCCAGCAAGCCGTCGCCGTTCACGTTCCACGTCAGGCTGGTGACCCCGTTGATGGAGCCGGTCCGCTTGGCGCGGTCGTAGCCGATCACCCACGGGCCGCCGCTCGCGCCGGACGTGAAGCCGCAGCGCGGCAGGCGCACGCCGTGAGCCAGCTGCCAGGCCGGCGCGCTGACCGACCTCTTCTCGGTGAGACCGAAGCACGACTTGACCGTCTGCCCCGTGAAGGGGCGGGTGCCGTCGGGATTCGCCCCGGCCGGGTAGCCGAAGACGAAGACCTTCCGTCCGGTTCCCTTGTTGGACGCGAACTGGAAGGCGCCGACCTTGTCCTCAAGCCGCCCCACGTCGACGGGCCGGTACTTCACCTGCCCCGCCTCGGAGTAGGCCTGCCAGGTGAATCCGCGATAGACCGTGACGAACGCGTAGTCGCGGTCGAAGAGGCCCTTCCCGGCGAAGTCCTCGTTCAGGTAGAGCGTGTGCCCGACGAAGATCCCCGCGTCGGTCTTGCCGTTGTCGTACGACGGGATGAAGATCCAGTCCTCCACCGGCTTGCCCTGGATCAGGGCGAACGCGCAGTGCCCGGCTGTCGCCACCAGGTTCTTGTACTTGGAGTGGACCACGGAGGCGGAGCACCAGTACTCCTTGTCGCCGAGCTTGAAGAAGACCTTGCCCACCATGGGCGGCGAGCCGGGATCCCTCCTGCTCGTCTTCTTCGAGGCCTTTGACGCCGAGGCCTTCCCGGGCCTCATCTCCAGCGAGGAGGTCGTGGCGGTCGTCGAGGGCGACGGCCGGTTGCTCGGCTCGTAGCTGCTGGCCTGCTTGAGCCGCTCAGGGCTCCAGTAGGACGCGACCCGCTGCATGTCCGCCTTCGTCGCCGCCAGGGCGTACGAGCTGACGTCGCCGTCGACGGCGAACTGCGCGGCCCGAGTCTTGTACGGCTGCGCCGAGGCCGGAGGGGCCGTCCCCAGACCCATGAGCATGACGCCCGCACTCACGGCGGCGATGCCACCGCCGAGGCCGAGTACGAGCCGCCTTGTCACTTTTACCCTTCCAACGTGTAGATATCGATATTAAGGGGTGATTTTTCCAGATCAACGGGCATGTGGCACAGGTTATTGGCTAGCTCGTTATGAAACCGGTGGAACCGATGGGTGCCCAGTGACGTCAGATTTGCCCACGAACGCGGAGCGGACGCCTGATCGGCGGTCCCGGGCCCCAGAGGCCGAGGGTCGGCCGACACAGGGGATCGACATGCGGCGGGCTCTCCTTCCTCTTCCCACTCGTCCTGGCTGCCGCCACCAGCCAGGGAACCGCGTTCGCCGGGGCGCGCGCGCCGACCTCGCCCATGGTTTGGCAGGTCCAGACGGAGTCTTTGACGACGAGGGCCCAGTCGGCGGGTGAGTCGCGTCGGGTACAAGGACCGGGTCGAGCGCATGGACTGGGGGGTCGGTCAGGGTCGGGGCACACGAAAGGGGCCCGGTGAACATCCACCGGGCCCCGAAGTCCGACCGAATGACCTTGGTCGTGTCCGCCGATCGCGCTCCGCCCCAGGACTGGGCGGGATCCGCGGACACTCCCACGGTCAGATCATGACGTCCACCGGTTGGCCGCCACCCTGTAGACGTCGTAGGTCTCACTGTTGAAGTACGGCGACGAGACCCGGTCGTAGCGGTTGTTGCCGTCGGTGTCCCAGGCGATGCTGTTGATGCCGTTGAGATAGCCGGTACGGCTCTTGCTCTTGTAGTTCAGCAGCCACGGGCCGCCGCTCGCGCCGGCGGTGAAACCGCAGCGGATGCCGATGTGCTCCTGGACGTTGTGCTTGGGGGCGGCCGGCATCGCACCGGACCTGCCGTAGCACCACTTCATCGTGCGCCCGCTGAACGGACGGTCGCCGTCCGGGTGCGGTCCGGCCGGGTAGCCGAAGGAGAAGATCTTGACCTTGGTGCTGCGGTTCCAGGTCAGGCCCTGGCCGCCCACGTTGTCACCGAGACGGCCGACGGGGGTCTTGACCAGCTTCCAGAAGCCGCCGATCTTCTCCCACTTGATCTTGAAGCCGGAGGCGACATTGACGAACGCGTAGTCGTAGTCGTAGTCCTCCTTGACGACGAAGTCGTCGTGCGCCTGGAACCAGGTCGCCGGGTAGATGCCATAGGGCGTCTTGCCCTCCCACGCCTGGTTCCCGTCCCAGTAGGACGGGATGAAGACCCAGTGGTCGTAGAAGTCGTTCGTCACCGGGTCGTACACGCAGTGTCCCGCGGTGGCGACGACGTTGCGGTACTTGCCCTGGATCGAGCTGCCGGAGCAGTACTTCCAGCTTTTCGGGTCGAGAGGGTTCTTGCCGGGCAGCGTGAAGAACACGCGGCCGACCGTGTTGGGCAGGTTCACCTGCTTGGTCTTGGCCGACCTGCCCTTCTCCGCGCCGATCGGCGGGATGAGGCCCGCCTTGCCGTCGGGCGTCGCCGTACTGACCTTGCCGAAGCCCTTGACGGAGTTGCCAAGCTCCTCGGTGTAGTCCTTCGCGGCGCGCAGCCGGTCAGGCGACCAGAAGGCGACGGCGGTACCGGGCGCCTCGGAGGCGGCCTTGGCGGTGACGTCGGATGGTTCGGCCGCCGCGCTGGAGGCCGACTGAGTGGCGCCGACCACGCCGAAGGCGAGAAGCGCTCCGGTGAGGGGGATGGTGAGGCGCCGTGCTCGGGAAATCAAGGGAGCTCCTTTCCACGGGACGTTTTGAGGGTGCGTCCCATTTCGTCAGGAAAACGCTCCGAACGCTAATGAATGGATCTTGCGTGGCGCTTCGGTTATAACCAGAACAATCGCCAGATTGGCCTATCCGTTATCCATGCTCTCCTGTTATGGATGGCATTTCCGCAGGTAGATGCGGCTGCACGGCGGTCGCCACGCGCACGACATCGTGCCGGTTTACGGATATTCCGCACCGGTATCAATTGTCTTGCTCATCAAACTCCACCTTTGTCACTCCATTACCACGGGGAGATTTCCGTATTCCCTGTGGTCTGTGTGCCCTGTGGCGCCGAAACGGCTGCCCTATTCTTCGTTGAGACAGACCTGCCGGCCGGTCGGGTCCGCGAAATCCGGCAAGATGTGACCATCTCGCGACAGATCGCCGGTCACGAAGGCCACGTTCGCCCGTTCCGGTACGCACCGCGTGTGGCATCGCAGTGCGTCTCGGGTGGCGTGGCAGTGCGTCCCTCCGGCCACCGAGGCGGCCGATTCCCGAAGCGGCGACCGGCATGGTGTGCTCGGTTGGACAGATCGAATTACGCTGGCTTGCGCTCCCAGTCGAGAGGCTCGGGTTAGTTTGGTGATCGGGTACCGGGGGTCATCGAAGGGGGCAACGCGTGGGGTCTGTGCCGCAGGGGACCGGGCCCCTGTCTCCGGACTTCTCGGGGATGGATCCGGAACTGATGGGCCGGTTCGTCGGGGAGCTGGAACACGCCCGCAGCGTGATCGGGGAGCATGCCGAGGCGATCCGCCGGGTGTTCGCCGCGAACGGGGTGCCGGCGACGTCGCTGCAGCCGATCGGTGAGATCGAGGCGTGGATCGACGAGCGGCTGCCGGAGCTGCGACGCCGCAACCAGATGGTGCGGGCAATGGCCAAACTGCCCGGCTGGGCACCGGGAAGCGCCAACGCTCTGGTGCCTCTGGACGAGAGCACGCTCATGACCCCGGACGAGGCACGCCGGCGGGGCGCGGCCCTGGCCGAGCGTTACAAGGCGATCGACCCGGAAGTTTTCTGGTCGGAGGCGCCTGAGAGGTACATGCAGGTGATCAATATTCTGGCGGCCAACAGGAACAACGCGGAATTCACCGCCGCGTTCTTCGCGGAACTTGGTCCTGAAAAGACATTTGACCTGCCCACCCTGCTCCGGGACAACGGCATAGTAGAAGGCGGGACGCCCGCCGACCCGTCCCCTGACGACCAGATCCTCCGGGTGGTCAGCGAGGCCTTCGGCTCCGCGATCAGGGGAGGGTCGAAGGTTCCTGGATTCGCCAAGGTTAAGGAAGCGGCTGAGAATCCGGCTGAGCCGGATGCGAACTACTTCGGCGTGAGCGTGCTGTTGAGCTACGGGCGGTTTCCCGCTGAATGGCTGGCGAGCGTGGTCGTCGCGCACGGGTTCGCCCGGCCCCGGCTTGTCAGCGCGGGCTTTCTCTACGCGCTGGGAAACAACTCCGGCGCCGCACGCCTGGCGATCGCGGCGGTGACCAAGGGCGGTCCGCTCCCGGCCGGCCCCCGCCTGGACGCCGTCCTCGGGAGCAGTATCGTCGCCGGCGCCGGCCAGACTGACAAGCGCCCGGAGCTGGCGGCGTATCTCAAGGAACTTAGCTCCAGCGCCCAGCTCACGGACGGGAGAGCCGACGCCTTCGGTCGCATGCTGGCCGCGGCATCCGGTGCCTACGACGAAAAGGACGGGAAACACAGCCAGGAAGCCGCCCGGTTCGCGTTCACCGTCATCACCAAGGCGGACGAGTGGGTGATCGGCGACGCGACACGGGTCCACCTGTCGGAGATCGCCGGTTCGTACGCGACGGAGATGACCGAGGGCGCGAATCTGGGGGATGACAACCAGCTGCTGCCCAGCGCGTTCGAGCCCGTGACCTCGCGGATCGCGGGGCTGAAGCCGATGTTCCGGCTCAGCCCCGAAGACACCTACCGGTTCATCGCGACCATTCCCGACCCCGAAGCCGACCCGGCCACCGACCCCAACTTGAAGCCGTTCCACACCGGGATGGGCGACCTCGGCCTGCGGCTGGTCAAGGAAGGCGTGGCGGCGATGAAGGCGGGCAAGGACCCAACCCGGCTGGATGACGCGTTCGCGGCACTCGGCAACGTCCGCGGCCTGGAGCTGGCCGCCGCCGAGAAGCTCTACAAGGAGGTCGACGATCGTGTCGAGGAGTGGGAGAAGCACAAGAGTTTCGCCATCGGCACCGCGTTCGGGCTCGCGGGTTTCGCCGTGCCCGGGGCATGGGGGCTGAAGGGAGAAATCTTCTGGGAGGGCATCAGCACGGCATGGTCGGCTTACGACACCTACAAACCTGACCCGGACAAGCAGGTGGACAAGATGCACCTGACGGACGATCGGGAAACCCTCGGCCGTCAGTACGCCATCGCATACGCCCTGATGGACGCCGGTTTCACCCCCAAGGTGTCCCCCCGCGCCTACCAGGCCACCTGCCCACCCGGCATATCCATCGTCGGCGCCGACGGCAACCTCCGCCCCTTCACCGACATCGCCAATTCCGGCGACAAAGGCCTCCGAGCCCTAGAACAATGGTTCATCGCAAACGGCATGGGTGATAATAAGAAATCGCTTGGTGAAGAGAGCCGTTTCTTGGCGGATCGTTTCGATGGTCGCAAAGAAGCTGCACGAGCTCGTGGCGGGCTCTATGGCGGATAATTTACCGAGCAAGGCATTGCGTTTCCCCGCTCACTTCGTACCGGCCACTGGCAGGTGAGCTGAGGACCATGGATGTTTGGTCGGCTTTATCCTGTACGTGAACGGGTTCCCCTGGGCTGCCAACAGAAACAATCTCGTACGGACCTACTCGCTTCAGCGCCCCTACCAGGGAGTCGACAAGAGCATCCGGCCGTCTTTCTGGGAGGTCTGTGCCAGTAGCCGCGAAGGTTTGTTTGGCTTTTCCGTCCGCGCAGGGGATGTTTTTGCCGCCGGGGTCGGTGATAGTTATATCCTGGGCGTTACGTTCTTTTAGTAGCTGGAGGATATGGTTTTTGAGGGTTTGGCCGGCTTGGGGGGCCGTGGGGCCGTCTTCGGTGGTGCATCCGGCGAGTGTCAAGGCGGCCAGCAGGGTCATCGTGGCGGTGATCCGGCGGAGCCGTACTGGGCAGAACAGGCCGAACATCGTTTTCGCCTCCACGTCTGGCCGGACCCGTGAGTCGCCCGACATAATCTCAATGAGAACCGCTTCGCCACCTAGTATCTACACGATCATTGACGCTCTCACCGCAGCAGGAGTCCAGCGTTGACCCTCGACGACGATTTGGTGTCCAACCCGAGGCATCAAGACCTGGAAGCAGCGCTGGCCGCCGTTCGTGCGCATGCTCAAGCTCTGGGAGTCGCTCTCGACACGGCATGTGCGCAGTTCGGCGGCCAGGCCGTGTGGGTTGGGCCGGCGGCGCGGGCCTTCGGCGAAGAGCTGAACGGCCGTAGGACCCGTATCAAGACCGCCGTCCAGCATGTGCTCGCCGAAATCGAGGCAGAGCTCCGTTCCACCCCGAGCAAGGTGCCCAGAGTGGCGGCCGGCCGCATGAACGGCTGGGCATGAGCGAATCACCACCGACCGGATCTCTTGGTATTGCTCGATGGCGTCCGACAAGGTTGGCCCTCGTCGTAAATCTCGATCGGCAGAGGAGATCGAGTTCAGGTCCTCGGCAAAGATGAGGCGGCAAACATCGTCGGATCGGGGGAGCGGATCTCGGCGAGGGCCTCGCGCCAATCTCCGGTCGCGGAACCCGAGTGATCGAGCAATGCGTCGAACTCATGGGCGCGTACGACCACGGTGATGTTGTGGGCAATATTTGGATCCCGGATCGCGGTGGTGGCGAGATGGCAGGCTTCCTCGATCTCTCCCGACTTTGCGAGCGCGCAAGCGTACGCGAAGCGGACCAGCGCTGGATCGCTGCTGGAGTCGGCTGAGTTGTTGACAGCCAATGCTCGATTTGCTGCCTCTGCCGTACCGGGCAGATCGCCGAGGTCTGCTCGTCCGCGGGCCTCGTAGAAGGTCAGCCGCTCGGGCTGGAACGACAAGATGCCTGGCCGTACTGCATTAGGGGCGCACCGACCCAGAGTCATCCTGGACCTGTTGACAGCGCGCTCGAAGGCATCGCGGTCACCGAGGGTGGCATATGCAAGGGCGGCGAATCCCCACATCCAAGCGAGGGCGGGTGTGGCGGCCACTCCCTGTAGGTCCAGTCGAGGGAAGACCAGAGCCAGTGTTCCATTCGGATCGGCGGAATAGGTAGGGATCAGGGCCGTGCTGGCAAGGGCGAGATCGGCGAGAGCGCGGTCTCCGGCCTCATCAGCCGCCCGCGTCGCTGCCGCGAACCAGCGGCGGGCCAGCGGGTATTGATTGGCGCAGAACATGATCTCGCCGACCACGATGGAGAGCTTGGAGCCTATGCACGCCAAGCGACGGTGTGTATCGAGGGGTTGGCGATGTGAGAGCAACTCGCGAACGCTGGCCAGATACAGCAGTGCCTCGGACAGCAGACTCGTGGGCGGGACCTTTTGGCCGAGGCGGTCGGCTTCGGTTTCGAGGTGGTGGAGTCGGGCTTCGCTGACGGTGGTGGAGTCGAGGAGCTGCTCCAGCAGGTCGGGGCCGCGTAATGCGTTGTCGAGGAGCCCGGCGGTCATTGTCACCGCGCCGAGCTGGAACATCTCTCGCCGGTTCGTGGCCGCCTCCTGGCCTTTACCGTATTGTTCACAGATGTCGCTGACCTTCTTCACAGCGTCGTACGGAGACAGCAGTTCCGCAACCGTGTGGCCGGGAAACATTCGTTCCAGCACGCGACAGTGGCCGGCGTGCGGCTTGGTCTTGACATCGCCTCGTATCCATCGGCTGAAGGCTTCCCGGCTGGGGGCCGAGCCGATCAGATTCCGGTCGATGCCGCGGGCGACTTTTTCGTATTCGAGGCGGAACGCGGTATGTGTCTGCTGGTGCCGCTTGAGTAGCAGGGCCTTCAGCAAGGTCGGCTGTCCTGACATCGACCGTTCTCCACTTTCCACGTCCGATTAGTAACTGAAAGTAGCCAAGAGATCACGATAGAGGCTCCTTGCTGCTCGCTCTCATCCTTTGTGTCGCTTCCCCGTCCACGACGCGCAAATGACGCACCCATGACCCGCCATGACCGCTCGCCACGCCGCGAGGGCCCGAACCGAAGGGTGACAGGCGCGCGGCGTCATGAGAGCTGAGTGGCGTCGCGGTACCAGGCTCGCTGACAGCGGCCGACGGTTCATCGCTGGGCGGGCGATGGCGTGCTGCCGGTCGGCTCCCCAGTGCCGCGGTTGCTGCGGTCCGCTGGAGTAGGGCATCGCTTGATCGGGCGTGACCCGTAAGAGGCGCGACAGCGTGAGGCGAAGAACTGTTATGCCTCAGCCGTTTCCTGTCCGAAGCCCTGCCGGTCCGTAACGTCATGGATCCCCGTCGTCGGCTCTGCCGCGACTTCCTCCCCGAGAAGGGCCACCTGAACCCCATGCGCACCGAGCCCATGAGCGCCGGCATCCGGCTGCTGGAAAGTGCCATCTTCCCGGCTGTTCCGGCATCGGTCGGTGAAGCTCGGCGGTGGACGCGCAAGCTTCTCGATGGCCATTCGCGCTGCGAGGATGCGCTGTTGCTGCTGTCGGAAGCGATCACCAACTCCGTGCTGCACACCCGGTCCGCGGCCGTCGGCGTCGCGGTCCTCGTCGAGCAGGATGACGGCGTCCAGATCGAGGTCGTGGACGAGGGGTCGGAGACCCTGCCCTGCACCTATCGCCACTCCACTCACCACTCCACTCACCACTGCACCAGAGACTGTGGTGAGACCGGCGAGGTGATGGAATCCGGTCGGGGGATCCTGTTGCTGCGCGCCGTTGCGAGCAGGTGGGGATTCATTGAAGAGCGCCCGCGTTGCGTCGTCTGGTTCGCTCTCGATCCGTTAGGCCATGATTCGGACCGGTAGCCGTCGGCGCGGCCGATTACGCCGGGGGCGTCAGCGGTGTCAGGGCCAGGCGAGAGTGCAGGGGGCGCTTCGTTGATCATGACGATTTCGCGGCTCCTGGCCGGATCTGGGCAGAAAGTCCAAACCTCTGTGAGTGGTGTGTGGGATTCCGGGCTGAGCTGCTCGGGATCTTGCTTTGGTGGCGGAGTAATGTTCTGGCATGTTCGCCGTTACCGCCACGCAGACCGATCGCGACAACCCGTTGAAGGGCCTGACGCTCGGTGAGCACCCCGAGCCCACGGTCCCCGAGGGCTGGACCACCGTCACGGTGAAGGCCGCCGCGCTCAACCACCACGACCTGTGGACGCTCAAGGGCGTGGGCATCAGCCAGGACCGTCTGCCGATCGTCCTGGGCTGCGACGCCTCCGGCCTGGACGAGGAGGGCAACGAGGTCATCGTCCATTCCGTGATCGGTACGCCGGTGAACGGCGACGAGACGCTGGACCCCAGGCGTTCTCTGCTCTCCGAGGTCCACGACGGCACGTTCGCCGAGAAGGTCGCCGTTCCGGAACGGAACCTCGTGCCCAAGCCCGCGGCGCTCTCCTTCGAGGAGGCCGCCTGCCTGCCCACCGCCTGGCTGACCGCCTACCGGATGCTGTTCGACAAGGCCGAGCTGCAGCCGGGCTCGACCGTGCTGGTTCAGGGGGCGGGCGGCGGCGTGGCGACCGCGCTGATCGCGCTCGGCCGGGCAGGCGGGTTCCGGATGTGGGCGACGAGCCGTTCGGAGGAGAAGCGGGCTCGGGCCCTGGAGCTGGGCGCGGACCGGGTGTTCGAGACCGGCTCCCGGCTGCCGGAGCGAGTGGACGCCGTAATGGAGACGGTCGGCGTCGCCACCTGGGACCATTCGCTCAGCTCACTGCGCCCCGGCGGGCGTATCGTGATCAGCGGCGCCACCAGCGGCACGGTCGCTCCAACGCAGCTCGCGCAGGTGTTCTTCCTGCAGAAGTCGATCGTCGGTTCCACGATGGGCACGCGGGACCAGCTCGCGCGGCTCGCCGTGTTCATGGAGCAGACCGGCGTTCGCCCGGTGATCGACCGCGTGCTGCCGCTCGCCCGCGCCGAGGAAGGGTTCGCGGCGATGCACGACGGCGACATCTTCGGCAAGGTCGTCTTCAGCGTCACGTGACGCCGCTCACATAGCCGTCCGTATACCGGCCTATAGCTCGCTGCGCTCGCTCATGTCTCCTCCTGCGGGCTCAGGGTTGGAGCTTCTCGCGGATGCGGTCGGCGGCCTCGTCGAGGATGGCGCGGCACTCGGCCAGGGCGGAGTCCGTGACCCGGCCCCCGGCGGCCTCGCGGCGGATCTCCGCGACGAAGTCGGCGAGCGCATGGCTGAGTCCGGCGTCGTGCGCGAGACCGGCCCGAGAGGCGTCCTTGTTGATGTCCCGGGCCATCTGAGTGAGCTCCTGGCGGAGGGAGCGCACCGTCTGCCGGACGTCCTCCTTGACCTCACGCGCGATGTCCTGCACCGAGGCGGTGATCTCCTGCTCCAACTCGGCCAGCTCGTCCATCCGGGCGGCCAGCTCGGCCCGCCCCTTGTCGGTCAGCGTGAAGACCTTCTTGCCTTCGGCCACCTCATGCGTGACCAGGCCTTCCTCCTCCAGGCGGGCGAGACGCGGATAGATCGTGCCGGGCGAAGGGGAGTAGACGCCGAGGAAGCGGTCCTGCAGCAGGCGGATCACCTCGTAGCCGTGGCGGGGGCTCTCCTCGAGAAGTTTCAACAGGTACAGCCGCAGTCGGCCATGGCCGAACACGGGACTCATGCGGTCAGTCGTCCTCGTCGTCGAGGCGGGCGAGCCACGTGGCCAGGCGCTCCACGGGGATCTCGAAATCAGGGTTGAGGTCGACGAACTCGCGCAGCCGCGCCGCCAGCCAGCTGACGCTGACCTCCTCGTCGCCTCGCCGCTCGACGAGCTCCTCGATGCCTCTGTCCGTGAAATACATGCCTTCGCTCCAGTTACGGGGAAGTCCCCCACGGTCGCACCGCGGGGGACTTCCAATGCTTCTCGTACGGCTCGCGCCGCCGTTCTAACCGAAGATCTCCTCAAGGATCGCCGCCAGCTCGGAGTCGTGCTTGGCGTGCGAGCCGGCCGCGGGCGACGAGTTGGGCGTGCGGGACACCCGCCGCAGGCGGCGGCCGGCGATCAACTCGGGCCGCTCGCTCAGCTTGAGAGTGAGGTACGGCCAGGGGCCCATGTTGACCGGCTCGTCCTGCGCCCAGACCAGCTCGACGTCGTCGCCGTATCGGGCGAGCTCGGCCTTGAGCGGGTTCTCCGGGAACGGGAAGAGCCGCTCCATGCGGACGATCGCGACGTCCTGGCGCCCGGACTTCTCGCGCCCGGCGGCCAGGTCGTAGTAGATCTTGCCGGAGCAGAGCACCACCTTGGTGACCGCCTTCGGGTCCACGGTCGTGTCGCCGATGATCGGCTGGAACGAGCCGGAGGTGAACTCCGCCGTGGCCGACGCCGCCGCCTTGTGGCGCAGCAACGACTTGGGCGTGAACACGATCAGCGGCTTGCGCCGGTTGGACAGCGTCTGCCAGCGCAGCAGGTGGAAGTAGTTCGCCGGGGTGGTCGGCTGGGCGACGGTCATGTTGTCCAGCGCGCACATCTGCAGGAATCGCTCGATGCGCGCGGACGAGTGGTCCGGACCCTGACCCTCGTAGCCGTGCGGCAGCAGCAGCACGACCGAGGAGCGCTGGCCCCACTTCTGCTCGCCCGACGAGATGAACTCATCGATGACCGACTGGGCGCCGTTGACGAAGTCGCCGAACTGGGCCTCCCAGAGGACCAGGGCGTCCGACCGGACGACGCTGTAGCCGTACTCGAAGCCCAGCGCGGCGAACTCGCTGAGCAGCGAGTCGTAGACGTAGAACTTCGTGGTGCCCTCGTTGAACTCCTTCAGCGGGGTGTGGTCCTCGCCGGTGACCCGGTCGACCAGTACGGCGTGCCGCTGGCCGAAGGTGCCGCGACGCGAGTCCTGGCCGACCAGGCGGACGGGGTGTCCGTCGATCAGCAGGCCGCCGAAGGCGAGCGCCTCACCGGTGGCCCAGTCGATGGCGTTCTCGGTGACCATGGTGCCGCGTCGCTGCAGGACCGGGGAGAGGCGCGGGTGCACCGTGAAGCCCTCGGGGTGGTTGACCTGGGTGTCGATGACCCGCTTCACGACCTCGTCCGAGATAGCGGTCGGGGTGTCCTCGTGGGACCACGGGATCACCTCGTCCACCGGCGGCTTGACGACCGCGCCCGGCTCAAGCGGCTTCTTCGAGGCCTCACGGGTCTCGGTGAAGGCCCGCTCCAGCTCCACCTGGTAGTCCCGCAGCGCCTGCTCGGCCTCTTCGACCGTGATGTCGCCGCGGCCGATCAGCGCCTCGGTGTAGAGCTTGCGGGTGGACCGCTTGGCGTCGATCAGGTCGTACATCAGCGGCTGGGTGAACGAGGGGTTGTCGGCCTCGTTGTGACCCCGGCGGCGGTAGCAGACCAGGTCGATGACGACGTCCTTGCGGAACGCCTGGCGGTATTCGTAGGCGAGCTTGCCGACGCGGACCACGGCCTCGGGGTCGTCCCCGTTCACGTGGAAGATCGGCGCCTGGATCATCCGGGCGACGTCCGTGGCGTACACCGACGAACGCGAGCTGGCCGGGCTGGTGGTGAAGCCGACCTGGTTGTTGACCACGATGTGGACGGTGCCGCCGGTGCGGTAGCCGCGCAGCTGCGACAGGTGCAGCGTCTCGGCCACCACGCCCTGGCCGGCGAATGCCGCGTCGCCGTGGACGAGCACGGGCAGGACGGTGAAGCCCTCCTCGCCGCGCTCCAGGAGGTCCTGCTTGGCGCGGACGACGCCCTCCAGGACCGGGTCGACGGCCTCCAGGTGCGACGGGTTGGCCACCACGGACGTTGTGATCTTGGATCCGTCCGGGTTGACGAAGTCGCCGGTGGCGCCGAGGTGGTACTTCACGTCCCCGGAGCCGTGCGCGCTGCGCGGGTCGAGGTTGCCCTCGAACTCGCCGAACACCTGCGCGTAGGACTTGCCGACGATGTTGGCCAGCACGTTGAGGCGGCCGCGGTGGGCCATGCCGATGACGACCTCGTCGAGCTGGTCGGAGGAGGCCGAGCAGATCACGGAGTCGAGGAGCGGGATCAGCGACTCGCCGCCCTCCAGCGAGAACCGCTTCTGCCCGACGTACTTGGTCTGCAGCGCGTCCATGGTCAATGAGCCACTTATCTCAGAAATCACAGATCCAGGGGACTAGCCGCGACACATGAATTGATCTTTGCGCCACACT
>JBIOWF010000147.1:0-20814 GCA_044868295.1 Microtetraspora sp.
ATCTCGTGATGCTCGCGTGACGAAATGCACTCCGTGGGAATTGCCCGGGCGCCGGCCGTACGAAACGTGCCGGCGCCCGGAAACCCCCTAGTCAGCGGAGTTGGCGACCTTTTCCGCGAGGTGCGAAGGCAGCGGTTCGTACCGCAGGAATCCCCGGTGGAACGTCCCAGTGCCGTGAGACATCGAACGTAGATCTATCGCGTACCGGGTGATTTCCAGCTCTGGCACCTCCGCCTTGACGAGGGTGCGCCCCGAACCGACCGGCTCGGTGCCGAGCACCCTGCCGCGGCGCGAGGAGAGGTCGGACATCACGGCGCCGACGAATTCGTCGGACACCAGAACGGACATCTCGTCGACAGGCTCGAGCAGCAGCGCCGGGACCTTCGCGGCCGCCTCCTTCAGCGCGAGCTGCCCGGCGATCTGGAACGCCATGTCGGATGAGTCGACCGAGTGCGCCTTGCCGTCGTACAGCGTGACGCGGATGTCGACGACCGGGTAACCGGCGACGACGCCGCGCTCCATCTGGGCTCGCACGCCCTTCTCCACCGACGGGATGAACTGCCGGGGCACCACACCGCCGACGATCTTGTCGACGAACTCCAGCCCGCCGCCGGAGGGCAGCGGCTCCACCTCGATGTGGCAGATGGCGTACTGGCCGTGGCCGCCGGTCTGCTTGACATTGCGCCCCATGCCCTGGGCCTTGCCGCCGAACGTCTCCCGCAGCGGGACGCGCAGGCCGATCTTCTCGACCTCCACGCCGTGCCGCTTGGCCAGCCGGTCCAGCAGGACGTCGGCGTGCGCCTCGCCCATGCACCACAGGACGAGCTGGCGGGTCTCGGCGTTGTTCTCCAGCCGCAGCGTGGGATCCTCCGCCACCAGGCGGCTCAGCGCCTGGCTGAGCTTGTCCTCGTCCGCCTTCGACTTCGCCCTGATCGCGACCGGCAGCAGCGGGTCGGGCATCGTCCACGGCGTCATCAGCAGCGGCTGGTCCTTGTCGGAGAGCGTGTCGCCGGTCTCCGCCCGGGAGAGTTTGGCGATCGCGCAGATGTCCCCGGCCACGCACTTGCCGACCGACCGCTGGACCTTTCCCAGCGGCGAGGTGAGGCTGCCGATCCGCTCGTCGACGTCGTGGTCCTCGTGCCCGCGGTCGGCCAGGCCGTGCCCGGAGACGTGGACGACCATGTCGGGGCGCAGCGTCCCGGAGAAGACCCGCACCAGGCTGATCCGCCCGACGTACGGGTCGCTCGTGGTCTTGATCACCTCGGCGACCAGAGGTCCGTCCGGATCGGGCGCGACCCTCTCGATCGGCTTGCCCTCGATCGTGGTGATCTCGGGCAGCGGGTGCTCCAGCGGCGAGGGGAAACCCTGGGTGATGACCTCCAGAAGCTCCAGCATGCCGACTCCCGGCGCGGTCGCGAGCACCGGATGGAAGCTGGCCCGGGCGACCGCCTTCTCCAGGTCGTCGATCAGGACCTTGGTGTCGATCTCCTCGCCGGAGAGATAACGGTCCATCAGGGACTCGTCCTCGCTCTCCTGGATGATCCCCTCGATCAGGTCACCGCGATACTGCTCGATCAGGTCCAGCTGATCCGGGTTCTGCTCCCGTTCGGTACGGCTCCCGCCGCCGTAGTCGAAGAACCGCTGTGACAGCAGGCCGAGCAGGCCCGTGCCGTTCACCGGGAGGTAGAGGGGCGCGACGCCCTCACCGAACATGCTCTGACAGCTCGCCACCACCTCGTCGAAATTGGCCCGATGGTGGTCGATCTTGGTGACGACGACCGCGCGTGGCATGCCGACGAGCCCGCACTCCTCCCACAGCATCTGGGTCAGCCCGTCGATGCCCTCGGCGGCCGACACCACGAACAGCGCCGCGTCCGCTGCGCGCAGCCCGGCCCGCAGGTCGCCGACGAAGTCCGCGTAGCCCGGGGTGTCCAGTAAATTGATCTTGATTCCGTTGTGCACCAGCGGAGCGACGGACAGGTTGACGGAGCGCTGCTGGCGCACCTCCACCTCGTCGAAATCGCTGACCGTGGTGCCGTCCTCGACCCGGCCGGTGCGCTGGATGGTGCCGGTCGCCGCCAGCAGCGCCTCGATCAGGGTGGTCTTGCCGGCTCCGGAATGGCCGACCAGCACGACATTGCGCACCATGTCCGGCCGATCGGCCGCGGGTGCTCTGCCCGCGGCTCCCACTGTTCCGCCGGTCGATCTCTCCGCCACATCGCCTCCCGCGTCTGTGAGCGGTCGGGATGGGCGCGTCGCACGCTCCCGGCGCCGGCCGCTCGTGCCGTCCCTGGGCCCCCGCCTGAGGAGCCCTGTTCCGTTCCGCGGACCCTCAGGCGCGTGTTCTTCACCTTTTACCCATGTGGCGCAGATCACAAGACCTATTGCTGGAAAGTGCTTGCAAGCTCAAGGTCGGTTCATGGCCTACGATCAGACCGCGATGCTGAACGTCCTGCGCCCTGTCGTGACCCGGATCTTGACCCCACTGGGGCGGGCACTCGCCCGTCGCGGGATCTCTCCCAACGTGATCACTGTGATCGGCACGCTGGGAGTCGTCGGCGCGGCCCTGTTCTTCTTCCCCCGGGGACAGCTCTTCCTGGGCGCCGTCGTGATCACGGTGTTCGTCCTCGCCGACCTGCTCGACGGCGTGCTCGCCCGGATCACCGGGCCGGGCAGCACATGGGGCGCGTTCCTCGACTCCACGCTCGACCGCCTCGGCGACGCGGCGATCTTCTCCGGGCTGATGCTTTATTTCATCCTGAAGGACGAGCCCGAGATCGTCCTCGCGGGTGTCGCGCTCTTCTGCCTCGTCGCGGGAGCATTGGTGTCATACGCGAAGGCCCGGGCCGAAGGCCTGGGCATGACCGCGAACGTGGGCGTCGCGGAGCGGGGGGAGCGGCTCGTCGTCGCGCTCGTGGCCGCCGGGCTCTCCGGGCTCGGCGTGCCGTACGTGCTGGCGGCCGGGCTGTGGCTGCTCGCGGCGGCGAGCGCGATCACGGTCGGGCAGCGGATGCTCAACGTCTACCGACAGGCGGTCGACCATTGAAACTCAGCGATCGGCTCGTCGCCGCCGCGTTCTCCGCCGGCTGGTCGATCGTGCGTCACCTGCCGGAGCCGGTGGCCGCCTGGATCTTCCGCACCGTCGCCGACCTGATGTGGCGACGCCACGGGAAAGCGGTGCTCCGCCTGGAGGGCAACCTCGCCCGGGTCGTCGGCAGGGACCCGGCGGACCCCTACGTCCGGCAGCTGAGCAGGGCGGGCACGCGGTCCTACTTCCGGTACTGGATGGAAGCCTTCCGCCTCCCCTCGATGAGCGCCGAGCGCGTCGTCACCGGCAACCACACCATCGACGGAGAGCACATCTTCGACAACCTCGGCAAGGGCCGAGGGGTGGTGCTCGCCCTGCCGCACATGGGCAACTGGGACCTCGCCGGCGCGTGGCTGGTCAACATGGGGCATCCCTTCACGACCGTCGCCGAGCGGCTCAAGCCGGAGTCGCTCTTCGAGCGGTTCGTGGCCTACCGGGAGAGCCTCGGCATGGAGGTCCTGCCGCTGACGGCGAAGGGCGGGGGCAGCGCCATGGCGTTCGGCACGCTCGCCAAGCGGTTGCGCTCAGGCCGGCCCGTGGCCCTGCCGGCGGACCGCGATCTGACCCAATCGGGCGTGGAGGTCGAGTTCTTCGGCGCCAGGACCCGCATGGCCGCCGGGCCCGCGCTTCTGGCCATCCAGACAGGTGCGGCGCTGCTGCCTGCGATCCTGTGGTTCGAGGGCCCAGACTGGGCTCTTCACATCCACGAGGAGATCCCGGTCCCCCAGGAGGGGACCAGGCAGGAGAAGGTCGCCGCGATGACGCAGAGCCTGGCCGACGTCTTCGAGAAGGGCATCGCCGAGCACCCGGAGGACTGGCACATGCTCCAGCGCCTCTGGCTCGACGACCTTGAGCCCCGGCCCGCGCCCCGATCCGGCGGCACGCCGTGAGGATCGGCATCGTCTGCCCCTACACCTGGGAGGTTCCCGGTGGGGTGCAGGCGCACGTACGCGACCTCGCCGAGGCGCTCATGGCGGACGGCCACCACGTCTCGGTGATCGCCCCGGCCGGCGACGACGCACCGCTGCCGTCGTACGTCGTGTCCGCCGGCCGGGCCGTGCCGGTGCCGTACAACGGCTCGGTCGCCCGGCTCACCTTCGGCTTCCTCTCGGCCAACCGGGTGCGCAAGTGGATCCGCGAGGGCCGGTTCGACGTGCTGCACGTGCACGAGCCCGCCGTCCCCTCGGTCGGGGTGCTCGCCTGCTGGGTCGCCCGCGGCCCCATCGTGGCCACCTTCCACGCCTCCTACGAGCGCTCCCGCGCCATGTCGGTCGCCGCGCCGATGCTGCAGAGCGCGCTGGAGAAGATCACCGGCAGGATCGCGGTCTCCGACGCGGCCCGCAAGACCCTCGTCGAGCACATCGGCGGCGACGCCGTGCTCATCCCCAACGGCGTCACGGTCAGCCGCTACGCCGAGGCCGAGCCGCTCCCCGGCTGGGGGCCGGACGGCAACGTGATCGGCTTCCTGGGACGGATGGACGAGCCGCGCAAGGGCCTGCCGGTGCTGCTCAAGGCGTTCGCCCTGCTCGCGCCGGAACGGCCGGATCTGCGGCTCCTGATCGCCGGGCCCGGCGACTCCGGCGACGTCTACGACGAGGTGCCGAAGGAGTTCCACGACCGGGTGGGGCTGCTCGGCCTGGTCAGCGAGGCCGACAAGGTCCGCGCCTACCACTCGGTCGACGTCTTCTGCGCCCCCAACCTGGGCGGCGAGAGCTTCGGCATCGTGCTGACCGAGGCCATGTCGGCGGGCGCCCCCATCCTCGCCAGCGACATCCCGGCCTTTCGGCGGGTGCTCGGCGACGGCCAGGCGGGCGCGCTCTTCGAGACCGGCGACCCGGCGGCCCTCGCGCGGGAGGCCGCGCGGCTGCTCGACGATCCGCGGCGGCGCGCCAAACTGTCGGGCGAGGCGCGCCACGCCGTACGGAAGTATGACTGGTCCACCGTCGCCCGCGACGTGCTCCGCGTCTACGAGACCGTCACCGAGGCCGCCGCCGGAGTGGTGGAGGACATCGAACAGCCGAGCCGGACCCGCGACGCCGAGAGGCATCCCGCCGCCTCCTCCGAGCCCGGCGACTCTTCCCGGCCCGGCCCGGCCGCCAGCGGGCGGTCGCGGCGGCGCGACCATAGGCAGGTTCCTTGACGACGACAGTGATCCTCGTGGTGGGCGTGGTGGTCGTGCTCACCGCCGTCTACATCTCCTGGCGTGCCGGGCGCCTCGACCGGCTGCACATCCGGCTGGAGACCGCCCAGGCCGCACTGGACGCGGCCCTCCTGCGGCGCGCCGCCGTCTGCCTCGAACTCGCCGGGTCCCGCATCCTCGACCCCGCCACCTCGCTCGTGCTGGCCGCAGCCGCCCACGAGGCCCGTACGGCGGGGCAGGACGAGCGTGAGCACGCCGAGAGCGACCTGTCCAAGACGCTCCGCGCGGTCGTCGACCAGGAGCGGTTCCGGGAGAGGCTGGCCGAGCACCACGCGGGCGCCCCGCTGCTGGAGGAGCTCGACACGGCCGTGGCCAAGGTGGTCTACTCCCGCCGCTTCTTCAACAACGCCGTGGGAGTGACCCGTACGGCTCAGCGACGCTGGCTGGCGCGCACCCTCAGGCTGGCCGGGCATACCGAATACCCCATGTACTTCGAGATCGACGACGTCCCGCCTGAGGCTCTCGCCACGGAATAGTCATATTACGGAGATGCCGGGGGCTCCATTTCCGCCCACGGGTAAGCTCGTGCCATTTCATATTGGGAGGAGCATTACGGTGCGGGCAAATCGGGTGCTTGGCGTCGCCCTGATCCTGGGGGCCGGCGTCGCGGGAGCGGCATGCTCCTCCGACGACAACACACCGGGCAGACAATCGCAGGCGGCGGCCCCGGCCGCCTCACCGTCGCCGACCGCGCCGCCGGAGCACCCCTTCACGGGCCGGCCGATCGACGCCCGCAAGCCGGTGCTGGCGGTCAAGATCGAGAACACCTCGGCGGGGAAGCCGCAGATGGGCCTGCGCAGCGCCGACATCGTCTACATCGAGCAGGTCGAGGGCGGCCTGACCCGTCTCATGGCCGTCTTCTCCTCCAAGCTGCCCAAGCAGGTGGGACCGGTGAGAAGCGCCCGGATCTCCGACCTGCACATCCTCCCGCAGTTCGGCAAGCCCGCCCTGGCCTACTCCGGGGTGCAGACGAAGATGATCCCGTTCGTCCAGAAGGCGTCGCTCGTCGACGTCTCCGACAGCACCGCCTTCTCCGCCTACTCCCGGGTGCCGGGCCGGGTGGCGCCGTACAACCTGTTCGGCACCCCGAGGAAGCTGCTGGCGAGGGCGCCCAAGGCGAGCGTGGCCGATGACATCGGCTTCGTCTTCTCCGACGAGCCGCCCGCCGGAGGCGTCGCCAAGACGACCGTGAACGTGCGATACCCCGCGGCGCGCTTCTCCTTCACCTGGTCCGCGACCCAGAAGCGCTGGCTCGTCACCCAGGACGGGGCCAAGGACATGGCGGCGGAGGGCGGCCGGCAGGGCGCGCCCACGATCGTGATCCAGTGGGTCAAGACCGACCGGTCGCAGTTCCACGACTTCCACGGCAGCTACACGCCGCTGGTGCACACCGTGGGCAAGGGCACCGGCGTCGTCCTGCGGGACGGCCAGGCGTACAAGGTGAACTGGAAACGTCCCTCGGAAGAGAAGGGCACCACCTACACGACCGCCGACGGCAAGCCCATGCCGTTCGCCCGCGGCCAGGTCTGGGTCGTCCTCGCGTCCCGCAAGCCCGTCGCTCCCTGACGCGCGGCCTCTCACCTGTGCGCTGGATGTACAAAAGGGCGATCAAACCATGACAAGGTGGTGCGTCAGGGGAGGGACCCGTCAGGATCTAACATGGACTTGAGTCCGTACACACGCCGTCGTGAGGTAACACCGTGTCCAGCAACACGCCCGAAGTGAACGAGTCCGCCGCCGTGGGCACCGCCCGCGTCAAGCGCGGCATGGCCGAGATGCTCAAGGGCGGCGTCATCATGGACGTCGTCACCCCGGATCAGGCCAAGATCGCAGAGGACGCGGGGGCCGTCGCCGTCATGGCCCTGGAGCGGGTGCCCGCCGACATCCGGGCCCAGGGCGGTGTGTCCCGGATGAGCGACCCCGACATGATCGAGGGCATCATCAACGCCGTCTCGATCCCCGTGATGGCCAAGGCGCGCATCGGCCACTTCGTCGAAGCCCAGGTGCTGCAGGCGCTGGGCGTCGACTACGTCGACGAGTCCGAGGTGCTCACCCCGGCCGACTACGCCAACCACATCGACAAGTGGCAGTTCACCGTGCCCTTCGTCTGCGGCGCCACCAACCTCGGCGAGGCGCTGCGCCGCATCACCGAGGGCGCCGCGATGATCCGGTCCAAGGGCGAGGCGGGCACCGGCGACGTCTCCAACGCCTGCACCCACATGCGCCAGATCCGCGGCGAGCTCAAGCGGCTCACCTCGCTGCCCGAGGACGAGCTGTACGTCGCGGCCAAGGAGCTGCAGGCGCCGTACGAGCTCGTCGCCGAGGTCGCCAAGACCGGCAAACTGCCCGTCGTGCTGTTCACCGCCGGAGGCATCGCCACCCCGGCCGACGCCGCCATGATGATGCAGCTCGGCGCCGAAGGCGTCTTCGTCGGGTCCGGCATCTTCAAGTCCGGCGACCCGGCCAAGCGCGCGGCCGCCATCGTCAAGGCCACCACGTTCTTCGACGACCCCGACGTGATCGCCAAGACGTCGCGCGGGCTCGGCGAGGCCATGGTCGGCATCAACGTCGACGACATCCCGGTCCCGCACCGCCTGGCGCAGCGCGGCTGGTGACACCCGCCTCGGCGAGCGGCGGCCCCTTCCCGGGGCCGCCGTTCGTTCGGTTTGAGGCCCCGTCACACGTCGCCATACGGTCAGCTTCTCGGCCGTAAACGGACCGAGCTTGCAGCTCCTCACCGTCGATGGCGTCGACAGGTCAGGCCGCGTACGGCAGCGTGACTCACTGCCCGGCATGGCAAGCCATGCCGCGTGTCGCAGCGCCGATAACAGATCATTTCAGCCGTTCCCCAGCGAACTGGGTGCGTTCAATCCCGTCACTGCATCACCGACAGTAACAGCGAAAACACAGTTTGGGTAACCATTCCTCTCGGGCGTAAACGCCCGAGAGGAATGGCTAGATTACGCTGAAACCGCCCCCAACACGAAAGGACCGCACCGTGACTCCTGCGCCGATCGTCGGCGTGCTCGCACTCCAGGGAGACGTGCGCGAGCACGCCCGCGCCCTGGCGGCCGTGGGCGCCAAGGCGACAGCCGTACGCCGCCAGGAAGAGCTGGAGGCGGTCGACGCGCTGATCATCCCCGGTGGGGAGTCCACCACGATGTGGAAGCTCGCGGCCGCGTTCGAGCTGCTGGAGCCCCTCAGGTTGCGGATCAAGGAGGGCATGCCCGCGTACGGCTCCTGCGCCGGCATGATCATGCTGGCCGACCGCATCCAGGGCGGCATCGAGGGCCAGGAGACACTGGGCGGCATCGACATGGTGGTGCGGCGCAACGCCTTCGGCCGCCAGGTCGACTCCTTCGAGGCGGACCTCGACTTCGCCTCACGGGGCGCCATGCGGGCCGTGTTCATCCGCGCCCCGTGGGTCGAGTCGGTCGGACCGGACGTCGACGTGCTGGGCCGAGCCGAACCTGGGGATAGGATCGTCGCGGTCCGGCAAGGACCTCTGCTCGCGACGTCCTTCCATCCGGAGCTGACCGGCGACACGCGGGTTCATTCGTATTTTGTCGAAATGGTGAGGGAGTTCTAGGCGATGTCCGGCCACTCCAAATGGGCGACGACGAAGCACAAGAAGGCGGCGCTCGACTCGAAGCGCGGCAAACTCTTCGCCAAGCTCATCAAGAACATCGAGGTCGCGGCACGCACCGGCGGCCCGGACCCGGACGGCAACCCGACCCTTTACGACGCCATCACCAAGGCCCGCAAGAACTCGGTCCCGATCGACAACATCGAGCGGGCCCGCAAGCGGGGCGGCGGCCTCGAGGCCGGTGGCGCCGACTGGCAGACCATCATGTACGAGGGGTACGCCCCCGGCGGCGTCGCCGTACTGATCGAGTGCCTCACCGACAACCGCAACCGCGCGGCGTCCGAGGTCCGCGTGGCGCTCACCCGCAACGGCGGCTCGCTGGCCGACCCCGGCTCCGTGTCGTACATGTTCAACCGCAAGGGCGTCGTGATCGTGCCCAAGGGCGACCTGAGCGAGGACGACGTGCTCATGGCGGTCCTCGACGCGGGCGCCGAGGAGGTCAACGATCTCGGCGAGTCCTACGAGGTCGTGTCCGAGGCGACCGACCTCATCCCGGTTCGCAAGGCCCTGCAGGACGCCGGGGTCGACTACGAGTCCGCTGAGGCGAGCTTCCTGCCGAGCATGAACATCCCGCTCGACGAGGACGGCGCCCGGAAGGTCTTCAAGCTGATCGACGCGCTCGAAGACAGCGACGACGTCCAGAACGTCTGGGCCAACTTCGACGTCTCCGACGAGGTCATCGCACTCCTCGACGCCTGAGCCTCCGCTTGACGCCCGCCCCCGCCCCCGCCCCCGGCGCACGTCGACGGGGCGGGCGGGGGCGGCGGCCGAAATCAGGTTGTCTCCCATGTAGTCGCGTAGGTAGGTTCGGTCGTCGTGGAAATTCGGGATGTGACGAGCGGCGACCTGGACGCGGTGCTCGACGGCCGCAAGAGGGCCTTCGGCCCCATCGCCTCGAGCGATGCCGAGACCTGGCGGAAGATGATCGAGCCGATCCTGGCCGAGGGTCGTTACCTGGGGGCGTTCGACGGCTCACGGCTTGTCGGGACCACACGGATCAACCCGTACATCCAGTGGTGGCACGGGCGGCCCATGTCCATGGGCGGCGTCGCCAGCGTCACCGTCGCCCCTGAGGATCGCGGGCGCGGCGTCGGCCGCCTTCTCATACAGGCCACGATCGACCGCTCGGCCGAGCTCGGCCACGTCGTCTCGGCGCTCTATCCGGCGACGACTCCGCTCTATCGCGGGATGGGCTGGGAACACGCGGGCGTGCAGGCGCAGGCCACGCTCCCGGCGGAGGCCCTGCGCACGCTCAGCCCTCGCGACAGCGCCGTGAAGCTGCGCCGGATGGGTCCCGACGACGCCCCCGAGCTCATGGCCGTGCTGGAGCACGTCTACGCCTCCACACGGGCCTCGGGCCCCCTCGGCTGGGATGAGCGGACCTGGCGGCTGTGGCTCTCCGATGACGAGGACTTCTGCTACCTCGCGGACGACGGCTACGTGATCTACCGCTGGCGCGGCCGCGAAATCGACGTCGACAATCTCGTGGCGGGCTCGGAGGCGACCGCGCGCGCCCTGTGGTCGCTCGTCGGCAGCGCGTCCTCGGTGGCGAAGTCCGTGAAGGCCTGCGTCGAGCCGGACGACCCGGTCTTCTGGCTCCTCCGCGAGCGGACCTATGACGAGGTCAAGCAGACCCGCTGGATGTTCCGGCTGATCGACGTTCCGGCCGCCGTCGCCCGGCGCGGATACCCCGCGGGGGTCACGCTCGACACGGTCGTCGAGGTCGACGACCCGCAGCGCCCCGCCAACTCCGGCGCCTGGCGCGTCCAGGTCGCCTCCGGATCCGGTACGGCCACCGCGACCTCCGGCACGGGACCACGCGTCTCGATCGGCGGGCTGTCCGCCCTGTTCGCGGGCGTCCCGACGGCCACGCTCCGCCGTACCGGCCGGTTGACCGGCGGCTCCCCGGACACCGACGACCGCCTCGACGCCGCCTTCGCCGCCAAGCCGTACATGATCGACTACTTCTAGTGTTCATCTCGCGGAAATCTCGCACGGAGCGAGATATCTTGAGAGGCGGAGGTGGCTCATGGCGCAGACTTCAGAAGAAATCGATGAGGATCTCCTCGCCGAGGCCAGCATCGCGCTGGGGACGTTGACGAGGAAGGACACCATCGCCGAGGCGCTCCGGCGCGCTGTCGCCGACAGCAGGGAGCGCCGCGCGCGTGCTCTCGAGAACTTGCAGCGTATGGCAGCCGAGGGTCTGCTCGACTTCGATCGGCTCGACGAGTTGGACCAGTGAAGTACCTGATCGACACCAGCGCGCTCGTTCGCTTGCTGCGCCGTCAGGTGGATGCGCGCTGGCACGGGCACGTTGAGCGCGGTGTTGTGGCGGTCTGCGAACCGGTGCTGACGGAAACGCTCACCACGGCGAATGCCAAGAGCTATGCGGAGTTGGAAGAGAGCCTCTTGGACGCGTACCTCTGGGTTCCCGTACCGGACGACGCCTGGGAGTCGATCAGGGTCCTGCGGCGGCGGCTTGCCGCACAGAGTGTTCATCAGGGGTTGTCGGTCGCCGATTGCCTCGTTGTGGTGACAGCCCTACGCCATCGACTTACGGTGCTCCACGAGGACGGCGATTACGAGACCGTCGCGCGTTACCTGCCTGAGTTTCGGCAGACCCGGATAAGCGGTTCTCCGTAGAGAAGACGATCAGTGCGTTTCGGGGTAGAGTTCGCTGTCGAACGGGTGTTCGGCGGCTTGGGTGCCGCTGTGTGAGCTGAGCAGCGGGAGGCGTGCCGGTGCGGTTGCCCGAACTGAGGGTGATGGGGGTCGATCCCGGGTTGACCCGGTGCGGGCTCGGAGCCGTGGAGGGGCGCCCCGGGGCGCCGTTGAGGCTCGTGACGGTCGGCGTCGTGCGGACCCCGCCGGACGATGAGATCGGGGCCCGGCTGGTGGCCATCGAGGCGGAGATCGAGCGCTGGCTCGACGAGGTGCGCCCGGACGCGGTGGCCGTGGAGCGCGTTTTCGCCCAGCACAACGTGCGCACGGTCATGGGCACCGCGCAGGCGTCCGCCGTCGCCATCGTCTGCGCCTCCCGGCGCGGTCTGCCCGTCGCCCTGCACACGCCGAGCGAGGTCAAGGCGGCCATCACCGGCAACGGCAACGCGGACAAGAAGCAGGTGGGCGCCATGGTGACCCGGCTGCTCAGGCTCGACGCCATGCCCAAACCCGCCGACGCGGCCGACGCCCTCGCCCTGGCCATCTGCCACGTCTGGCGCGGCGGGGTGCAGAACCGTCTCGCCGCGGCCCTCGCGAAATCACGCGATCCCCGTACGGCTGCCGCCCCCCGGCTCGGCCATCGCCCTTCGCCCAATGGATGAACGGCGCTCTAGCCGGCAGGTGACGGCTGAGCCGGCCTCGCGCGGGTTGGCGCGCGTGGAACGTCGGTGAGCTCTGGTACTACTGGGGGCGGCCAGATCGAGCGGGGCCGCGAGTGCGGGAGACGTCCGTTGTCCAGGTCTGGGGGAGGGAGCGAGCTGTGATCGCCTCTGTGGCGGGCCAGGTGGCCGCCATAGCGCCCGACGCGGCCGTGATCGAGGTCGGCGGGGTCGGCCTGCTGGTCCACTGCACGCCGGGAACGCTCGCCACCCTTCGCGTGGGCGAGCCCGGCCGGCTCGCGACCTCGCTGGTGGTGCGCGAGGAGTCCCTCACCCTGTACGGCTTCGCCTCCGACGACGAGCGGACCGTCTTCGAGATGCTCCAGACCGCCAGCGGCATCGGGCCGCGCATCGCCCTCGCCATGCTGGCCGTGCACACGCCCAACGCCCTGCGCGTCGCCGTGGCGAGCGCCGACCTGAAGGCGCTCACGATGGTTCCCGGGATCGGCCAGAAGGGGGCCCAGCGCATCGTGCTGGAGCTCAAGGACAAGCTGGGCACACCGGAGCACGCGGTCAACGCGGCACTGAACGGCCAGGCGAAGCCGTCCGCCTGGCGTGAGCAGGTTCACTCGGGTCTGGTCGGCCTCGGCTACTCGGCCAGGGACGCCGACGAGGCCGTCGCGGCCGTGTCTCCCGACGCCGACGCCGAGATCGCGGCGGGCCGTACGCCGCAGGTCGCGGTTCTTCTCAAGGCGGCACTGCGATCGCTGAGCGTCCGATGAGGCGGGGACACGGACGCGCCCTCTGGAGCGGGGCCGCCGTCGGCGCGGCGCGGTGGGAGCGGGCGGAGGTCACGCGTGAGCTTTGATCGTGAGCTGGTGTCGCCCGGCGCCGAGGGCGACGAGCGGATGATCGAGGCGGCGCTGCGGCCCAAGCGGCTGGACGAGTTCATCGGGCAGGCGCGGGTCCGTGAGCAGCTGTCGCTGGTCCTGGAGAGCGCCCTGCGCCGGAACCTGCCCCCCGACCACGTGCTGATGAGCGGAGGCCCCGGGCTGGGCAAGACCACGCTCGCCATGATCATCGCCGCGGAGCTGGGGGCGCCGCTCCGGGTGACCTCGGGTCCCGCGCTCGAACGGGCGGGTGACCTGGCCGCGATCCTCTCGACGCTGTCGGAGGGCGAGGTCCTGTTCATCGACGAGATCCACCGGATGGCCCGGCCCGCCGAGGAGATGCTCTATCTCGCGATGGAGGACTTCCGCGTCGACATCGTCGTCGGCAAGGGGCCGGGGGCGACCTCCATCCCACTGGACATCGCGCCGTTCACGCTGGTCGGGGCGACGACACGAGCGGGCCTGCTGCCCGCGCCACTGCGCGACCGGTTCGGCTTCACCGCGCACATGGACTTCTACGAGGTGGCCGAGTTGGAGCAGGTGCTCCACCGGTCGGCGCGGTTGCTGTCCGTCGAGATTCCCGCCGACGGCGCCCACGAGATAGCCCGCCGCTCGCGCGGCACGCCTCGCATCGCGAACCGCCTGCTGCGCCGGGTCCGCGACTTCTCCGAGGTTCGTGCGGCAGGTGTGGTCACGCGCGAGATCGCGTCGGCGGCGCTCGACCTGTACGAGGTGGACGCCGAAGGGCTCGACCGCCTTGACCGGGCCGTTCTCACCGCGCTGCTCCGCAAGTTCGGGGGCGGGCCGGTAGGCCTCTCCACGCTGGCCGTGGCCATCGGGGAGGAACCCGAGACCGTCGAGGTGGTGGCGGAGCCCTTCCTCGTCCGGCAGGGCCTGCTCGCCCGCACGCCACGCGGCCGGGTGGCGACGGCGTCGGCCTGGACCCATCTCGGCCTCACCCCACCACCGGACGCCTTCGGCGCCGCCGTGATCCCGAGCCTATTCGAAGCGCCTGATGAGCCCGTATGAGTCGATGACTCGTAGGGCTCCTTCGGGGTCACGGAAAGATTGCAAAGGTCGTGAAACGGGAACTTTCCCGCGCGGCGGATCGTGGGTTCGTTGCCGGGCTTCGCGCAGCTCGCATACACTGCGTGGCTTGACCGGCCGCTTACGCTGACGTTCAGGCGTCGTGGCGGCTGTGCGCAGACGCGTATAGGACCTCCGGCGTAAAGCCGGTTCATCACGTAATGGAAGGGTGGCCCCCGTGGGTAACAACCCGCTTGGGACGTTTCTGCCCCTGATCTTGTTGGTAGTAGTGTTCTACTTCCTTCTGATCCGCCCGCAGCGTAAGAAGCAGCAGGAGCAGCTGCAGATGCAGAACGCGCTCGCTCCGGGCGCGCAGGTCATGACGACGACCGGCCTGTTCGGCACTGTTGTCGGGATCCAGGACGACGACGTCATCCTTGAGGTGGCGCCCGGTGTGGAGACTCGTTGGGTCAAGGCGGCCATCGGCCGTGTCGTGACCCCGGCGGAGGACACCGAGTCCACGGATGAGGTCGATGAGGACGGCGATGAGCCGGTGAACGAGACGCCCGAGGGCGGCGACGACAAGGATTCGAGCACCAAGCAGTCCTGAGTAGGCTCATTGCAGGCCCTTTGACGAAAGAACTGACCACCAGTGGCTCCACCGACAAGTAGCCAGATCAAGCCGGGACGCACGCTCCTGGCACTTCTGGCGATCATCCTCGCCATGGGCACGACCGTCGCCCTGCAGAAGGCGTTCGTCCCCAAGTACGGCCTCGACCTCGCGGGCGGCACGACGGTGACGCTGTCGCCGGTCACGCTCGACGGGAAGGCGCCGTCACCGGAGAGCCTCGATCGCGCCGTCAACATCATCCGCGACCGGGTCAACGGTACGGGCATCTCCGATGCCGAGGTCGCCAAGTCGGGCGACAACATCGTGATCTCGGTGCCGGGAGCGGGCCGGGAAGAGGCCATCAAGCTCGTGGCGACGACGGCGGAGTTGCGGTTCCGGCAGGTTCTGGCCGTCGCGGCGGCGAAGATCGAGCCGGCCCCGTTGCCGAGCGCCGCGCCGACGCCGTCCGCCGCCACGACGCCGGGCGCGTCACCGGGAGCTTCGACGACTCCGACCGTCAGCGGCACGCCCGCGGGCCGAGCGCTCTCCGAGGCCTTGACGGCCCCGTCGCCGACACCCGCCACGACGTCCAAGTCCAAGGCGACGCCGGCCGCCTCGGCGGAGCCCACTGCCAAGGCTTCCCCGTCTGCCGCGCCGAGCGCGCAGGCGAGCGACGATCCGCTGGCCGGACAGGACACCACGGGCATCGACCCGGCTCTGCTGGCGCAGTTCCGCAAGATCGACTGTTCCGCGAAGAACCGTGGCCAGGGCGTCCAGGACGATCCTGCCAAGCAGATCGTCGCCTGCAGTGATGACGGCACCGCGCGGTACATCCTGGACAAGGCGGCCGTGCAGGGCTCGGAGATCAGCGCCGCCAGCGCGGGGGTCCGCCAGGACACCGGCGAATGGGTCGTCAACCTCGACTTCAAGAGCAAGGGCGCGTCCGAGTGGGCCAAGCTCACCGGCACGGCCTTCAACGCCCAGCCGCCGCGGAACCAGATCGGCGTCGTCCTGGACGGTCTTGTGATCACGGCTCCGTCTTCGAACGGCCCGATCACCGGTGGCAGGACGGAGATCTCCGGCAGCTTCACCCAGCAGACCGCGACCAATCTGGCCGACCAGCTCAAGTACGGCGCGCTGCCGCTGAAGTTCGTGCAGAGCTCCGTCGTCTCGGTCTCGTCCACACTCGGTCAGGACCAGCTCCGCGGCGGCCTGATCTCCGGCGCCATCGGCCTGTTGATCGTCGTGTTCTACCTGCTGCTCTACTACCGGGGCCTCGGCCTCATCGGTGTGGCGAGCCTGGGCATCGCGACGATCGTCACCTATTTGACGGTGGCGATCCTCAGTCACAACGCGGGATTCCGGCTCTCGCTGTCGCACATCATCGGCCTGGTGGTCTCCATCGGCATCACGGCGGACTCGTTCATCGTCTACTTCGAGCGGATCCGTGACGAGATCAAGGAAGGCCGCCGTACGCTGCGGACCGCGGTCGAGGTCGCCTGGCGTCGCGCCCGGCGCACGATCCTCGTGGCCGATGCCGTCATGTTCATCGCCGCGGTGGTGCTCTACTTCCTCGCGGTGGGCGGTGTGGCCGGATTCGCGTTCGCGATGGGCCTGACCACGCTCATCGACGTCGTGGTGGTGTTCCTCTTCACCAAGCCGCTGATGTCCGTCGCCGCCCGGATGAAGTTCTTCGCCAAGGGCCACAAGCTGTCCGGACTCGACGCCGAGCGCATGGGCCGGACCAGCCCCGCCGAGCAGACCCTGCAGGAGGCGTGATGCCGGGAGTTATCAGCCGCCTGTACCGCGGCGACATCAACATCGATTTCGTCGGCAAGCGCAAGATCTGGTACGGCCTGTCGGCCTTCCTGCTGGCGTTCTCGATTCTCGGCTTGATCGTCAACGGCCTCAACCTCGGCGTCGAGTTCAAGGGCGGGTCGGTCTTCGACTTCACCCGGACCCCGGGTTCGAGCCTGGAGCAGGTCCGGACGACCGTTCAGGAGGCGGGCCCGCACCAGGTCATCGTGCAGCAGGCAGGTCCGAACTGGCGCGTCACCACCGAGAGTCTCGGCGGAGCCGAGGTGCCCAAGGTGCAGGAGGCGGTGGCCGAGCGGTTCGGGCTGGCCACGGACGATGTGAGCTCCCAGATCATCGGAGCGACCTGGGGCGGCGAGGTCTCGAAGAAGGCCTGGATCGGCCTCGGGGTCTTCATGATCGCGATCATGTTGTACCTCACCATGGCGTTCGAGTGGCGGATGGCCGTCGCGGCCATCGTCGCGCTCGGGCACGACCTCGTGATCACGGCGGGCGTCTACGCCTGGTCGGGCTTCGAGGTCACCCCGGCGACCATGCTGGGCTTCCTCACGATCCTCGGCTATTCGCTGTACGACGCGGTCGTCGTCTTCGACATGATCAAGGAAGTGACGGGCAAGCTCGGCACGACCGCGAAGATGACCTACACGCAGGCGGCGAACAACGCGCTCAGCCACACGCTGATCCGGTCGCTGAACACCTCGCTGGTCGCGATCCTGCCCGTGGCGGCGATCCTGTTCATCGGCACCACGCTGCTCGGCGCGGGCACGCTGAAGGACCTGTCGCTGGCCCTGTTCGTCGGCATGATCGTCGGCACCTACTCCTCGCTGTGCGTCGCCACGCCGATCCTGGTGACGTTGAAGGAGCGGGAGCCGCAGTGGCAGGCCCTCGCCAAGCGGGTCGCCCAGAAGCAGGCGTCGCTGGCCAAGGCCGCGGCCGCGGGCGGCGGCCGTACCGACAAGGAGCCCGTGGTGGCGGGATCCCAGAACGGCGCGGTCACCGCGGAGGGCAAGCGCAAGAAGCGTTAGAACGACGCGCACCGGCGCCCCCGTGTTCCCGCAAGGGACGCGGGGGCGTTGTGCTGCCAGCCGGCCTGATTCCCTTCCTGTGGACCGTATCGCCCCCCCAGTGGCCGTCCTGTGGCGTTCTGGCGCCGATCCAGCCGATCCAGCCGATCCAAAGGTGTTCTAGGGTGGGCGGCGTGACTGAGTGGATCTCGTTGATCAGGGACGTGCCCGACTATCCGAAGCCGGGGATCCTGTTCAAGGACATCACCCCGCTGCTGGCCGATCACGCCGCGTTCGTGCAGGTCGTGGACGAGCTCGCGGACGGGCTGGTGTTCGACAAGGTCGTGGGCATCGAGGCGCGGGGCTTCATCCTGGCCGCGCCCGTCGCCTACCGGAACGGCGCGGGCTTCATCCCGGTCCGGAAAAAGGGCAAACTACCCGCCAGGACGATTGAAGAGTCATACGAACTGGAATACGGCTCGGCCACCATCGAGATGCACGCCGACGCGCTCGCCCCGGGTGACCGGGTGCTCATCGTGGACGACGTGCTCGCTACCGGCGGCACCGCGAACGCGACGGTCGAGCTGGTCAGGAGGACCGGCGCGGATGTGGTCGCGGCGTCGTTCCTCATGGAGTTGTCGTTCCTTTCCGGCCGTGAGCGGCTCGCCGGCCTGGAGGTCCGTTCCCTGGTGGCCGTCTGACCGCGTGCCTGCGGGGCGGACGCGACGGTGAGTGCTTCGGCGGCCCGGATACACTGTGGAATCTGGACTCAACGTGAGGAGTCTGTGTGCCCCGTGATGTGGTCGTGCCCGACAGTGCCAGGGCTCGGCGCGATTCCGATCCGGCCGAGCCGGTCGACGTGCCCACTGACGTGCCCGACGCATCGGGGGCCGCGGAGGAGAGACCCGCGCCTGCCGTACGGCGGAGGCGGACGCGGTTCGGGGGGCAGTGGGGTGCGATGAATCCAGTGCTGGAGCCGCTCTTCAAGACGGTCCGCGCGACCCATCCCAAGGCGGACCTGCGTCTCATCGAGCGTGCCTACGACGTGGCCGCCCACCACCACCGCGACCAGAAGCGCAAGAGCGGCGACCCCTACATCACGCACCCGCTGGCGGTCGCGACGATCCTCGCCGAGCTCGGCACCGACGACGAGACGCTCTGCGCCGCGCTGTTGCACGACACCGTCGAGGACACCGCCTACAGCCTCGACGAGTTGCGGGCCGACTTCGGCGACAGCATCGCGCTGCTGGTCGACGGCGTGACCAAGCTGGACAAGGTCAAGTTCGGCGACGCGGCGCAGGCGGAGACGGTCCGGAAGATGGTCGTCGCGATGTCCCGTGACATCCGCGTCCTGGTCATCAAGCTCGCCGACCGGCTGCACAACATGCGCACGATGCGCTACCTGCCCGAGCATAAGCGGCACCAGAAGTCCCGCGAGACTCTGGAGATCTTCGCTCCGCTGGCCCACCGGCTGGGCATGAACACCATCAAGTGGGAGCTGGAGGACCTCGCGTTCGCCATGCTCTACCCGAAACGCTACGACGAGATCGCCCGGATGGTGTCGGAGCGGGCGCCGCGGCGAGATCTGTTCCTCCAGGACGTGATCGAGAAGGTCTCCGGCGACCTGCGCGAGGCGAAGATCCGGGCGGCCGTGAAGGGCCGCCCGAAGCATTACTACTCGATCTACCAGAAGATGATCGCGAAGGATGTCGCCTTCGACGACATCTACGACCTGGTGGGCATCCGGGTTCTCGTCGACACGGTCCGTGACTGCTATGCGGCGCTCGGAACGATCCACGCGCAGTGGAGGCCGGTCCCCGGGCGGTTCAAGGATTACATCGCGATGCCCAAGTTCAACATGTACCAGTCGTTGCACACGACGGTCATGGGGCCGGAGGGCAAGACGATCGAGCTGCAGATCCGGACCCGCGCCATGCACCACCGGGCGGAGTACGGCGTCGCGGCCCACTGGAAGTACAAGGAGGAGATGAACGTCACCTCCGGCGGGCCGACCAAGGACAAGCAGGTCGGCGACATGGCCTGGCTGCGGCAGCTCCTCGACTGGCAGAAGGAGACCTCCGACCCCGGCGAGTTCCTGGAGTCGCTCCGCTTCGACCTGTCGGTCTCCGCGGTGTTCGTCTTCACGCCGCGCGGGCAGGTGATCGCCCTTCCGGAGGGCGCGACACCCGTGGACTTCGCCTACGCCGTGCACACCGAGGTCGGGCACCGATGCATCGGCGCCCGGGTGAACGGCCGCCTGGTGCCGCTGGAGTCCCGGCTCGGGAACGGCGACACGGTCGAGATCTTCACGTCGAAGTCGCCGGACGCGGGCCCCTCGCGTGACTGGCTCAAGTTCGTCAAGAGCGGCCGGGCCCGGAACAAGATCCGCCAGTGGTTCTCCAAGGAGCGCAGGGAGACCGCGATCGAGGCCGGCAAGGAGGCCATCGGGCGGGCGATGCGCAAGCAGGGGTTGCCCCTGCAGCGGATGATGTCGGGCGAGGCGCTGCTGGCGCTCGCGCGCGACCTGCGCTACCCGGACGTGTCGGCTCTGTACGCGGCGGTCGGCGAGGGCCACATCGCGGCCCAGTCGGTCGTCCAGAAGCTCGTACAGGCTCTCGGAGGCGTCGAGGGGGAGGAGGACCTGGCCGAGGCGGCGCTGCCCACCCGGCTCAAGGGACGCCTCCGGCCCAATTCGAACGCCGGAGTCATGGTCGCCGGTGACCCCGACGTGTGGGTCAGGCTGTCGCGCTGCTGCACCCCGGTTCCGGGCGACGATATCGTCGGCTTCGTGACCCGCGGGCACGGCGTCTCCGTCCACCGGACGAACTGCCCCAACGTCGAGCAGTTGAACGAGCAGCCGGACCGGCTCGTCCAGGTCGCCTGGTCGCCCGGCGACGACTCCGTCTTCCTCGTCGCGATCCAGGTCGAGGCTCTGGACCGGCCCCGTCTGCTGTCGGACGTCACCAGGACGTTGTCGGACCAGCATGTGAACATCCTGTCCGCCTCGGTGGCCACGACCCGCGACCGCGTGGCCGTCAGCAAGTTCACCTTCGAGATGGGCGACCCCAAGCACCTCGGCCACGTCCTCAAGGCCGTGCGGAACGTCCAGGGCGTCTACGACGTCTACCGTGTCACCTCGTGAACCCATGACGTCCGGTTTGTGAAATTTATGAGCAAATTTCCGGATATGGCTGTGGAGCACCTCGAGATTGAGG
>JBIOWF010000148.1:0-3712 GCA_044868295.1 Microtetraspora sp.
CGCTCAGGGTGACTCCCTTCTCACCTCTCACTTCTCACGTCTTACCGCTCACCTCTCACCTCTCACCTCTCACCTCTCACCGCTCACCGCTCACCTCTCACCTCTGACCGCCCCCCCGCTCCCCGCCCAAAAACTCCCCCACCAGCCGCCTAAACTCCCCGAACGCCTCCACATACGGCACGTGACCACAGCGCGGCAAGGGATGGAACTCGGCGCCGATCAGCTCGGCGGCCGTCCTCGCGGCCTCGATCGGGATGGGGTCGTCCTCGCCGTGGATTACCAGCGACGGAATTCCACGCAGCTCGGGCAGTCGGGGGCGCAGGTCGTAGTCGCCCAGGCTGGCCCAGACTTCCTGCTGCGTGCGCCCGGTGACCCGGAACGGAGTCAGCTCGGTGGCGCGGGTGGGGTCGAAGAAATAGGGGGCCACCGACAGCTCGAAGATCCGCTGCTGGAATGCGGCCGGGTCGCGCTCTCGCAGGCCGCTCTCCCGGAGCGCCCGGCGCGCCTCCTGGAACGCGGGATCCAGGTTCCGGTGCGCGAAGGCGGCCTCAAACCGCTCGCGCGCCGCCCGCCAGGTGGGTGCCGGGCTCACCAGCGCGAGCCGTCCGACCCGGCCGGGATAGTCCAGCGCGTAGAGCAGCGCCAGGAGCCCGCCCCACGAGTAGCCCACCAGGGTCAGCCGCTCGAGTCGCCAGTGCGAGCGCAGCGCCTCCAGGTCGGCTACCTGCTCCGTCCAGCCGACGGGCACGTCCCTCGCCACCGATGACCGGCCGCCGCCGCGCTGGTCGTAGTACAGCAGCTCCCGCCGGTCGGCGAGCGCATCGAACCCGGGGAGCAGGTAATCGTGGTGCGCGCCCGGCCCGCCGTGTAGCACCACCGCAGGCGGACCCTCGCCCACCCGGCGGACGAAGAGCGAGACGCCCCGCACCGGGACCATCTCCGTGCGGGCCCGGAGCGTCTCAGGCATGAGCGACCGCGGCCGGGAGGGGAATCGGAAACCGGCCGGTCAGAGCAGTACGGCCAGGGCGTCCGCCACCTTTCGGACCGACGCTTCCTCGTCGGGGGTAAAGGGGTCGGGCACGTCGCTGTCCACGTCGATCTGGCCGAGGATGAGAGGCCCGCGCCGGATCAGCACCACCAGCTCCGAGCGGGTCCACGCGTTGCAGGCGATGTAGTTGGAGACGGCCTGCACGTCGGGCACGTTCTGGTCCTGTCCGGTGGACACCGCCGTGCCGCACACCCCGTCGCCCACCGCAATGTTGGTGTGCTCCGTCTCCTGCCCGGCGTAGGCCTCCAGCACCAGCTCGTCGTCCTGCAGCATGTAGAGGTACACCGAGGTGTAGGGCGGGCCGGCCGCCCGGATCCGCTCGGCGGCGAGCCGGAGCAGCTCCACCCGCCCGGCGTCGCGGGCGAAGGCGCCCCGCAGCGCGGCGATCACGCGATCGGCGTCGAGCACGGCCATCGCTCAGCCCCCCCGCGAGCCGAGGGTGGCGCGGAGCGTAACCTCGGCGTTCCCGCGCCGCACGACGATGTCGACCGTGTCACCCGGTTGATGGCTTCGAAGTGCTTGGGTCATCGCCTCCAGGTCGGGCACGTTCATTTCTCCGATCCTTATGATGACGTCGTCGCCGCGGAGCCCGGCCTTCTCCGCGGGGCTTCCGGCCCGGACACCGAGCAGCCGCACGCCGCCGGGGCTGTCCGTCATGTCGGGCACCGTGCCGAGGTAGGCGCCGTAGCCCGTACCCGACGAGGCGCCGGCGGAGGACGTCCGAGGCGCCGCGGTGACTGCCGTCAACGGCAGCGGACGGTTGGCCAGCGCCGTCACCACACCGGTAACGAAGGTGGCCACCTGGTCGAACCCTTCGACGTTGATCTTCTGCCAGTCGTCGGTGGTGCGGTGGTAGTCCTCGTGCAGGTCGGTGAAGAAGTGCAGCACCGGCCGGCCCGCGGCGTAGAACGAGGACTGGTCGCTCGGCCCGTACCCGTCGCCCTGGGCCTTGAGGTCGAGGCCGGCGTGCCAGTTGAGCGAATCGAGAAGCGCCGGAAATTCCCTGGCGGTCTGCGAGCCGTACACGATGAGCCGCTTCTGCCGCATGCGGCCGACCATGTCGAGGTTGATCATCGCCAGCGTGGTCGAGAGCGGGTAGATCGGCTGCTTGACGTAATACGACGAGCCCAGCAGCCCCAGCTCCTCGCCGCTGAAGGCGATGAAGATCACGGTCCGCGCCGGCGGCATGACCGCAAGCCGGGACGCGATCTGAATCAGCATCGCAGCCCCCGAGGCATTGTCGTCCGCGCCGTTGTGCACCTTGCCCGTGCTGTCCGGATCGAGGCTGCCGAACCCGCCAAGTCCGAGATGGTCGTAGTGGGCGCCGACGATGATGGCTTCGTTGCGCAGCACCGGGTCATGCCCGGGCAGGAGCCCGATCACGTTGCTGCCCTTGAGCCCCGCCACGTGCGCGTGCTGCGCCACCGGCGCGTCCCGCGCGATCGTGAAGCGCTGGAACCAGCCGCCCGCCGCCGGCTGCAGCCCCACCGCCTTGAACCGGCGCGCCAGGTAGGCCGCGGCGGTGTCGGCGCCCGGACTCCCGGTCAACCGGCCGGCGAGCCGGTCGTCGCTCAGGAACTTGATGTCGTCGATCGCCAGCACGGGCGGCACGACGGGCCGCACCACCTCTCGCGGGGCGGTGCCCATCTGCTGAGCGTCCAGGCTGCTCGCGGCGACGAGGGCCAGGGTGACGGCGAATAGCGTGGGTCGTTGGCGTGCGGACATACGCTGGAAGAATAGCCGCGCTCAACGCGGCACGAAGTCGGTATCGGGCCGGAGGCGGCGCACGAAGGCGGCGAGCAGCCGGGCGGTGCGGTCCAGGTCCTCGAGGGAGACCATCTCGTTCGGGCTGTGCATGTACCGGTTGGGGACGGACACCAGAGCAGTGGCCACTCCGCGATGGGCGTTGAAGATCGCTTCGGCGTCGGTGTGGGTGTCGCGGGAGGCTGCCTCGATCCCGTATGGAATCTGCTCTGCTTCCGCCGCCTCGGCCAGCCGCTCGAAGACGATCTCGCTGACCGACGCGCCCCGGGAGAGGACCGGGCCGCCGCCCAGGCGGTAGTCGCCGTGGCGGCGCTTGTCGATGCCCGGATAGTCGGTCGCGTGGGTCACGTCGACCACGATCGCGACGTCGGGCTCCAGCAGCGCCGCCGACGAGCGCGCTCCACCTCCGGTGGCGGCGATCTCCTCCCGGGTCGTCGCGACGGCGGTCACCGCGGCCCCAGGCCGCGAGGAGTCGGCCGCCAGGAGGCGCAGCGCCTCGAGCACCACGAAGGCTCCGATCCGATTGTCGATGGATCGGCTCACCAGCCGCCCGTTCGGAAACTCGATCACGCCGGCCGCCAGCACGCCCGGATCGCCGATGCGGAGCTGCTGCTCGGCTTCCGCCCGGCTCGTGGCGCCGATGTCGATCCAGAGCTCCTCCACCTTGGAGACTTTGTCCCGATCGTCCTTGTCGATGATGTGGATCGCCTTCTTCCCCACCACCCCGGGCACCGGCCCGGCGCGACCCATCAGGTGCACGCGCTGTCCCACGAACACCTGGTGGTCCCACCCGCCGATGGTGTCGAAGCTGACGAAGCCGTCATCGTCGATGTGGCTCACCATGATGCCGATCTCATCGATGTGTCCGGCGAACATGACCCGCGGCCGGCCGTCCGGGTT
>JBIOWF010000149.1:0-2472 GCA_044868295.1 Microtetraspora sp.
CTCCGAGCCGCTCGCGGCGCTGAGGGCGGCGACGATCGTCCCTGCGCCAGGAAGAAAGCCGGTCGGCGTCGGATAGCGCAGGTCCGCGTTCGTGGCGATGAAGCGTGCCCCGGCTCGGATCGCGGTCGAAGCCGCCGCCAGGCGCCGAAAGTCGAACGACGGGTCGAGTCCGGCGACGACAGCGTCGTACGACGCGTCAAGCGGGCCGCCGTCGTACGCGGGGTCAACCGCCTCGCCGGCTGCCGTCGCTCCGAATCCGGCCGCCCGCAGCTCCTCGAGCATCCCTGCCGCACCCACCGCCATGACGGTGCGCACGTCCGGCAGATGGGCGCGGAGGTGGTCGATGGTGGCCGAGGTCGAGGTGACGATCTCGTCGATGTCCACCGGGACTCCCATCTCGACCAGGCGTGGGACGTACATCGCCCGGGTCGCCATCGAGTTGTTGGTTGCGAACCGAATGAGCAGCCCCCGCTCGCGGAGCATCGCGACCAGCGCCGCAGCGCCCGGGACCGGCTGCCGACCGCGATACATGACCCCGTCGAGATCGAAGATGACCAGGCGCAGGGGCGCCTCTCCGGATCGGTCCATGCCGACGGATCATAGAGTTGGGAACCGCACAAATGTCTTGGCGGCCGCTTGACGGCACGGTATGATCGCCCGGATTCGCGGCGGCCTAGCCCTCGGGCCAGCGCGCGACCTGCCCCGTCATGATCGGCGCGGCACCGACATTTCAGTGAGTGAGGGGAGAAGGAGATTCAATGCGGAAGCAGCGATGGCTCGGCGGAAGCGCCGCCCTCGTATCACTCATGCTGGTGCTGGCTGCCTGTAACGGCGGCGGCGGGTCGGTCGCGCCGTCGACAGCGGAGTCAGCCGCCGAGTCCGCCGCCGAGTCGGCTGCTGCGTCCGAGGCGCCCACCGGGTTCGCCGCCTGCGGCAACCAGGATGCCGGGACCGCGTGGAAGATCGGTGGCGTCACCGACGTCGGCCAGCTCGAGGACAAGTCGTTCAACGAGGCCGGCTGGTGCGGAACCCTGGCCGGGATCGACTCGGTCGGTGGGAACGGCGAGGTCCTGGTCACCGCGAAGGTTGAGGACTACGCCGTCAACCTTCAGTCACTGATCGACGACGGATTCCAGATCATCGTCACCTTCGGATTTGCGCTCGGCGACGCGACCCTTGTCGCAGCCAAGGCGAACCCCGAGGTCAGTTTCATCGGCCTTGACCAGTTCTATTGCATCGACGCGAACGGCGTAAAGGACGCCACGCCCACTGGTGCGCCGGACTGCGAAGGGAACGCCACCTTCAACGACATCCTGCCGAACCTGCAGGGCCTCATCTTCGCGGAGGCACAGGCCGGGTACCTCGCGGGTGTGCTCGCCTGCAGCATCAGCGAGAGCGGCGTCATCGGGGCCGTCGGCGGCATCTTCGCCATCCCGCCGGTTCCGCAGTACATCGGCGGCTACCACAACGGCTGCCTGTCGGTGAACCCTGACGCCCAGGTGCTCGTGCAGTATGTCTCTGAGGACATCACCAAGGCATTCAACGACCCGACCACGGGCCGTCAGCTGGCCCAGCAGATGATCGATCTCGACGCGGATGTCCTATTCCAGGTCGCTGGCGGCAGCGGGCAGGGGGTCCTCGAGGCGGTCTGCGACGCGGGCTTGTATGGGATCGGTGTCGACACCGACCAGTACCTCTCGTCACCCAACGTGGCGAAGTGCATCGTGACCAGCGCCGAGAAGAAGATCGTCAATGCCATCAAGTCCGCCATCGAGCGGGTGGCTGACGGGAGCGCGGTTGGCGGCAACATCACCGGTGACGCCACCAACGGCGGCATCGGCCTGGCGCCGTACCACGACTTCGAGAGCCTCATCACCGCCGACATCCAGGCGGCGATCGACGCAGCACTCGCGGATCTGGCCGCGGGTACCGTCGACCCGTGCGCAGGCCCGGGGATATGCTTCTTCGATCCCGATCCAAGCTAAGGGAAGTTCGGCTTTCACCGAGCTCCCATGGAGATGAACGAAACGAGCGGCCGGGACCACACGGTCTCGGCCGCTCCCTATCCAGCCAAGCCGGCCGCTGACTCGACCGGCGGAGCGCCCCCCGTACTGGAGATGCGCGGCGTCACCAAGCGCTATCCGGGCGTGCTGGCCAACGACCACATCGACCTGGATCTGCGTGCTGGGGAGATTCACGCACTCCTCGGAGAGAACGGCGCCGGCAAGACGACGCTGATGAACATCCTCTACGGCCTGGTGGAGCCCGACGAGGGTGAGATCCTGCTGGACGGCACGGAGGTGCGGATCCGGGGGCCGGTGGACGCCATCGCCCGCGGCATCAGCATGGTCCACCAGCACTTCATGCTGGTGCCGGTCCTCTCGGTCTCCGACAACATCCTGCTCGGCGAAGAGCCGATGTCGGGACCGATCTTCATCAACCGCGCCGGCTCACGCCGCCGCATTCGCGAGC
>JBIOWF010000150.1:0-11565 GCA_044868295.1 Microtetraspora sp.
TCACCTCCACATCCAGAGGATAGCATGGAAATTGCATGCTAGATGCAATCAATTGCATCTAGCTGACGGCCTGCCTTGCCCGCGCCCACACCCTGTCGCCGGTCGCGTCACACGGCACAGGGACAACGAGAAGGGCTTCCATCTCCGGCGTGGGTGATCGTGGCGATCCGACGATGCGCCACAACGGTCTGTGAGTAAGGACGAACAAGGCATGACCGGGACGTGACTTGAAACATAGGAATGCATTGTCCGAAACATAGTTTTCCTACGCTCCGGACATGGCGGACATATTCGACTCATATGCCCTGGCCAACGCATGGGACGAGATGTTCGAGCGGCCGGGCCTCCCCCGCCCGCCGTACCAAGGGCTGTTCGCGGCCCTGCAACCGCTCGGCGCCGACGAACTGCGGTTCCGAGCCGACCAGCTCGCCCGGGTCTTCACCGATCGGGGCGTGACCTTCGACTACGCCGGTGAAGAACGCCCCTTCCCGCTCGACCTGATCCCCCGGATCATCGACGCCGCCGAATGGGATCTCATCGCGCGCGCCGTACGGCAACGCGTTCGGACCCTTGAGGCCTTCCTCGACGACGTGTACGGCTCCCGTCAGGTGTTCCACGACGGCCTGGTGCCGTGGCGGCTGCTGCACTCCTCCCCGCACTTCCACCGGGTGGCGGACGGCATCCAGCCGTCCAACGGAGTGCGCGTCCACATCGCCGGCATCGACATCATTCGCGATGAGTTTGGAAATTTCCGAGTTCTTGAGGACAACGTCCGTACGCCGAGCGGGGTGAGCTATGTCCTGGAGAACCGCCTGGCGATGATGCGCACGCTGCCCGCGCTCTTCGCCGAGCAGCGGGTCCGCCCCGTGGACGAGTACCCCGCCCGCCTGCTCGGCGCCCTGCGCAAGGCCGCACCCGACCACGTGGCCGACCCGACCGTCGTCGTCCTCACCCCTGGCGTCTACAACGCGGCCTACTTCGAGCACGCCCTCCTGGCCCGGCTGATGGGCGTGGAACTCGTCGAAGGCCGCGACCTGGTCTGCGAGAACAACCGCGTCTACATGGTGACCACCCACGGCAAGCGGCCGGTCCACGTCATCTACCGCAGGGTGGACGACGAGTTCCTGGACCCGCTGCACTTCCGCGCGGACTCCACGCTGGGCTGCCCCGGCCTGCTCAACGCGGCCCGCTCCAGGAACGTGACGATCGCCAGCGCGGTCGGCAACGGCGTGGCCGACGACAAGCTGCTCTACACCTACGTCCCCGACCTCATGAAGTACTACCTGGGCGAGGAGCCGCTGATCTCCAACGTCGAGTCCTACCGCCTGGAGGACTCCGACACCCTGGAATGGACCCTCGGCAATCTGGACAGCCTCGTGCTCAAGCCCGTGGACGGCGCCGGCGGCAAGGGCATCGTGATCGGCCCCCGGGCGTCGGAGGAGACCCTGCGGACGCTGGCGGAGACCGTGAAGGCGGATCCACGCGGCTGGATGGCGCAGCGGCCGGTGGCGCTGTCGACCTCGCCGAGCCTGATCGGGGACCGTCCGCGGCCCCGCCACATCGACCTGCGCCCGTTCGCCGTGAACGACGGCGACGACGTCTGGCTGCTGCCCGGGGGACTCACCCGGGTGGCCCTCCCGGAAGGAGAACTGGTGGTCAACTCCAGTCAGGGCGGCGGTTCCAAGGACACCTGGGTGCTGTCGGAAGGCGTGTCCCGTACGGCTCCCACGATCGCCGGTGGCCCGCCGCCGATCCACTGGGAGCCGAGCCGCAGCGCGACCTGGGACGTGGAGCAGCAACAGCAATGACACGAGAACTGCTCAGCCGGATCGCCGAGACCCTTTACTGGATCGGCCGTTATGTCGAGCGGTCCGATGACATCGCCCGGCTGCTCGACGTCTCACTGCACCGGATCCTGGAGGGCGACGAGGACTGGGACGCCGTCGTCGCCATCCTCGGGCACCAGGGAGGCGAATCGCTGACCACGGAGACGATGGTCCGGCGGCTGGCGTACGACACGGCCGACCCGAGCTCGATCGCGGGCTGCGTCCGGGCGGCGAGAGAGAACGCCCGGGGCGTACGAGAGATCATCTCCAGCGAGACCTGGGAGTGCCTCAACGTCACGTGGAACCAGCTCCCGGTCCGGAAGCTGGCCGCGGAACGGCTCGGGCCGCACGGCTACCTGAGATACGTACGCGAGCGGGCGGCGCTGTTCTTCGGCCTGGTCGACGCCACGATGAGCCGGGACGACGGCTGGCGGTTCATCGTCCTGGGCCGGAGCCTGGAGCGGGTCGACATGACCTCGCGGCTCCTCGCCGTCCATCACGAGACGGACTGGCGGCTGCTGCTGGAGGCGTGCGGGGCGGACGAGTCGTTCACCCGGACGCACCGCGGCGACCGCCGGCGAGTGCTGGAGTTCCTGCTGCTGGACCGGCTCTTCCCACGCAGTGTGATGCACGCGCTGGCGACCGCGGAGCTCTGCCTCGCGGAGCTCACCCCCGACCACGGTCGCGCGGGGATGGCGGACGCGGCTCGGGCGGCCATCGGGCGGGTGCGCATGGGGCTGGAGTACGCCGACGTCAGCGACCTGGGCGAGCAGCTGCCGGAGCTGCTGATCGCGCTGCAGGAGGCCTGCGTGGTCGCGTCCGAGGCGATCACCGACCGCTTCTTCCAGCACACGGCTCCGGCGAACTGGGTGAAGGGGGGTCAGGCGTGGGCTGGCGTGTGAAGATCAGGCACACCACCCGGGTGCGGTACGACGGGGAGGCCGCGTCGTCCTACAACGAGGTCCGGATGACCCCACTGGACGACCGGTCGCAGCTCACCCTGGAGCGGCGCCTGATCATCCGCCCGTCGACCCCGATCTGGACCTACACCGACTATTGGGGAACCCTGGTCAGCGTCTTCGACCTGCCCAAGTCGCACCGCTTCCTCTCGATCGATTCGGTCAGCCGGGTGGAGACCTCCGGCACCCGGCCCCTGGCCAAGCCGCTGACCTGGGCGGAGCTCGGGACGCTCGACGGGCCCATCGCCGAGATGCTGCGCCCGACGCCGCAGACGACGATCTCCGCCGACCTGGCGGCCACCCGGGAGCCCGGCCAGGACCCGCACGAGACCGCCGAGGCGATCGCGTGGAAGGTCTACGAGCGCGTCGCCTACGTGCCCGGCTCCACCGGTGTCCTCACCAGCGCCCAGGAGGCCTGGGACCAGGGAAAGGGCGTCTGCCAGGACATGGCCCACCTCACGGTGGCGCTGCTGCGCTCGGCGGGCATCCCGGCCCGGTACGTCTCCGGTTACCTGCATCCGCAGCGCGACGCCGAGATCGGCGAGCCGGTCGTCGGCCAGAGCCACGCGTGGGTGGAGTACTGGGCCGGAGAATGGGCGGCCCTGGATCCAACAAACCGGACATCCGTCGGCAGTGGGCACGTGATCGTCGCACGCGGCCGCGACTACTCGGACGTGCCCCCGCTCAAGGGGATCTACCAAGGCCCGCCCGCGGGCCGCCAGGAAGTGAAGGTCGAGGTCACGCGCCTGGCTTGACAAAAGAAGGAAATTACCTTGGGGCGTGATCCTTGCGCTTTCTTGGGAATCATGAGAGCAGAAGGAGGGCCGATGAAGAAAGTCCAGATCGTTCAGCGCCCACGGCCACCGAGACGTCCCGAGTCCCTCGACCTGCGCACGCCATCTGGGCGGGTCCTCCCTTTTTAGCGATCTCTCCAGCGACCTCCCTCGTGCTCTGGCGAGGTACCGCCGTTGGCGGTGAGGCAGTGCTCCCTGGTACCGCACCGCCGACGGGGTCAGCCCGGCGCTGACCGTCAGCAGCGGACGAGCTCGTAAACGGCGGTCGAAGCCTTTCGTAGTGCCACGCTCGCTCTTAGTGCCACGCTCGCTCTCAGTGCCACGCTGCCGCCAGCGGGCAGCCCGTCGCGAACCCGTCAGCGGCGGACCAGCCCGTAACAGCGGTCGAAGCCTTCGAGAACGGCCGGCCAGGAGCACTTGACCGGCTCTGTCTCGCGGTTGTGCTCGGCGATCGACTGCCGCAGATCCGCGTCGCGGGCCAGTCTGGCCACCGACGACACGAGCTCGTCGAAGCTACGTCCCAGCAGCCCCTCCTTGCCCGGACGGACGAAGTCGGCGACCCCGCTCTGGGCGCGCGCGACCACGGGCACTCCGGCCGAACGCGCCTCGAGAGCGGCGAGTCCGAACGACTCACGCGGCGCCGGAGCCACGAACACGTCGGCCGAGGCGAGCAGCTCCTTGATCCGGTCGCGGGTGAACCTGCCGGGCAGCGACACCCAGTCCATCCGCCGCGCGCTCAGGTAGCGCTCCATCGACGCGCGAGCGGGCCCGTCGCCCACGATCGTGGCCCGCAGCCGGATCTCGCCGGGCAGCCGCCCGCGCGCCCCCTCCAGCAGCTTGAGCAGCCGCACCGGCTGCTTGCGCGGCGCCAGCCGTCCCACCGCCACGACGTGTACGGCCGAGCCGGCCTGCCGTACCGGACCGGAGGGACGCCAGGCGGAGACGTCGAGCCCGTTGGAGACGACGTGCACCGGCACGCGCGGCCCGGCGACGGCGCGGATGGGGCGGGCGGCGGCCTCGCTCACGGCGGTGACGACCAGGCCCCGCCGCCGCCACTCGAAGGCCGCCTGAAGGGCGCGGTAGACGCCCCGCGTCACGGGATCCCACATGCTGTGGACGGTGACCACGACCGGCGACCCGGCCCGTACGGCGGCGGCGACGCCCATCCACGCGAACGGCGAGACGGCGCCCGTGTGGACGTGCACCACGTCGGGCCGCCGCGCGGTCATGAGCCGGGTCAGGTGGCCGGTGCCACGCGGGTGCACCGGCAGGTCGAACGGCAGCCCGGCCACGACACGGTGCACTCCGGGCAGGTCCTCTCCCGGCGTCGCGGTGACCACTTCGACGTCGTGGCCGGCCTCCCGCTGTGTCCGCACGAGATCGGCGACCTGAACCTCGATGCCCCCGAGTCTCGGGAGGTAACAGTCGCTGACGTGAAGGATCCTCACCGAGCCAGACTGACAGAGTGCGGGACGCCCATCAAACCGGCGACGACACGGACGTGGGAGCATTGCCCTGTGTCAAGAACCGCGGTCTTCTTTCACGCCCATCCGGACGACGAGGCGCTCCTGACCGCCGGCACCATGGCGATGCTGGCCGCGGAGGGTCACCGGGTCGTGCTGGTCGTCGCGACCGCCGGCGAGCGCGGCCTGGCCGACATGCCACACGGCGAGGAGCTCGGCCAGGCGCGGATGAACGAGCTCTACAAGTCGGCGGCGGCGCTCGGCTGCGCCCGGGTCGTACGGCTCGGCTACAGCGACTCGGGCCTGGCCCAGGGCGGCGGCGTCGCGGAGGACCGGCCGGAGAACGCGTTCATCGACGCGGAGACGGAGGAAGCGGCCAAACGGCTCGCGGAGATCCTCACCGAGGAGGACGCCGAGCTGCTGACGATCTACGACCCGGCGGGGGGTTACGGTCATCCGGACCACGTCCAGGTCTACCGTGTCGGCTCCCGGGCGGCTGAGATCGCGGGCACACCCATCGTGCTGGAGGCCACGGTCAATCGCGATCCGCTGCTGAAGGGCATCCGCCTCGTGGCCCGCTTCTATCCGGATCTCGACATCAGGACCTTCGAAAGCGCCTACTCCCCCGGCGATGTGATCACCCACCGAGTGAACGTCCGCAAGTACGCGAAGGTGAAGCGGGCCGCGATGTCCGCGCACGCCACACAGACGACGGGCGGCGACGGCGACCGCACACTGGGCGTCATGCTCAAGATCCCCGGCCCGATCTACCGGCTGGTGTTCGGCACCGAATGGTACGTACGGCGCGGCCTGCCACCGGGAACCCGGCTGAAGCATCCTTTCGACTGAAGGCGCGATTTGAGGGCGCGATCCCCCTCAGGGAGGATCGAACGGTGCCCGACTCCCGGCAGACTGGTGGGTCATCTTGGTCTCTCCTGGAGACCCCGGGCTTCAGCCACTGGGGAGGAGTGGAGTGACTTCGTGTTTTCCGTACAGGAGAACCCTCGCCTTGGTACGGTTCCGGTGTTCGGACGGTCGGGCGATAACCAAGCCGGCCTGTCCGGGCCTACCGCCGGGCTGGCGGGATGTGAAGCCTGTGGAGGCCACGTAAGACCGGTTACACACCTTCGGGTGTGTGAGGGCGGTCGCCGGTGAAGCAGGAAGATTCCACCCGCGAGGGTGGGAGTCCCCCGGATTATCCGTGGGAGGAAGTCAAGAGGGCTCGCGCATGAAGAACAGATGGCTGCAGATCGGCTTCTCCGCCGTTTCCCTGGGGCTGGCCGCCACGCTGGTGGTGTTCCTGCCCCAGATCGTGGAGAAGCTGACCGGCCAGCACGTCTCGTGGACGGAGATCGGCGCCGAGTTCGCCAGACTCAGCCCGGCGCTGGTCGCCCTGATGGCGGTGCTGTGGTTCGCCCAGCTCTGGGCGTACACCTTCGTGCTGACCGGGTCGCTGCCCGGGCTCACCCACCTGCAGGGCCTCGCCCTGAACGGGGCGGGCAGCGCGGTGAGCAACCTGCTGCCGTTCGGGGGCGCGGCCGGCGTGGCGCTCACCTTCACCATGGCCCGCGGGTGGGGCTTCACCAGCCGCCCGATCGTCGTGTCGACGCTGGTCACAGGCGTGTGGAACACGCTGTTCCGGTTCCTGCTCCCTGTCATCGGCATTATCGCGCTGCTCGCGGCCGGGAAGGTCCCCGACGCGCGGGTCGCCTCTGCGGCGATCTTCGGCGTGGTCCTGATCATCACGATCATCGGCGTGCTCGCGGCGGCGCTGTACTGGGAGTCCGCCGCCCGCGCGCTCGGCAACGGGCTCGACGCGGTCACCCGGCGGCTGCCCGGCAAGCTGCGCCGCGACGACGGCTTCGCCTCCGGCGCCCTGCGCCACCTCCGAGAGAACACCTCGGAGATCATCCGTGCGCAGTGGCATCGCCTCACGCTCGGCATGGTGTTCTTCCTCGGCATCCAGTGGGTGCTCCTGGTGGTCTGCCTGCACGCGACCGGCGCCTACCCCGGGTTCGCCCAGTCGCTCGCCGCCTTCGCCCTCAGCCGGGTGCTCACCACCGCGGTCGTGACCCCCAGCGGCTCGGGAATCAGCGAGGCCAGCACGATCGTCGCCCTGGTCGCCATGGGAGCCCCGGCCGGCGGCGCCACGGCGGCAGTCCTGCTTTTCTGGTGGTGGACATACCTCATCGAGATCCCCTGGGGCGGCCTCGCCCTCGCCGCCTGGGCCTTCCTCCGCCGCCGCAACAACGCCAGCGACAACTCGCTCCCAAAGGTCCTCACAGAAGATCGTTGAGTTCGTTCACGCTGGCCCCGACACGGATAAGCTCAGCGGGTTCGGCCCCGGCGCTCCTGGGCCCACTCCCGCACTTGATCTATCACTGGCTTGGACAGTCGCAGTGAAGTGACGATCACCACCTCATCGGCGGGCACCGGTTCACAGGGAACCGCCCGCCCCAGTTCTGCGGTCGTGTCGTGCTCGTCGTAGTAGGCGGCCAGCTCATCGATCTCGTCCTGTGTCATGGTTCTCACCTCACCTGCTTGGCGAACAATCGCTTCTCGTGCGGTGGCTGTGTACCAGGCATCCGGTTCGACTACGAGAGGTTGCGTTGGGCCTTCAGCCCTTGGGTGGGTAGATCTGATCCAGACGATCGGCCTGGACCGCGTAGATGAACGGCCCCAGATTTCGTAATGCGCTGAACATGGCCGACCGATTGGAGAGGAACCGCTGAGCGCATTCGGTAGAGGTGAGGTCGCCTCGGGTGACGACGAAGCAACCCGCCGCGTGCCCGGTCACCGCGTCGATCTCGGCACGTCGGTACCGGATTCGCTTGTCCTTCATGAGTACGGCCCAGCCGAGCCGGGCGGTGTCCTCGATCCACTGGGTGTCGGCAACCTGCTCATCGAGCGGCACACCGTAGTGTTCAGCCAGCGTGATGATGTTCCATCCGGCAGCCCGGAGGGCGGCGGGGATGGCGAGATGACCGAGGCTTCGGTCCAGGAAGAACTTAGGCGGCTGTTCGGGTCGCGACACGAAGCGCGTCCTCGACTTCTGCGCGGCTGAGGCCGTACTCACCTGCGACGTTATCCAGCGACTCGCCGGCGCGGAACAGGTCGATGACGTCTTCGAGCCGCGCCCCCCCGTGCACGAACCTGGGCCGGCCGAATCCATGATCGGGATCGACGGTGATTTCGGCGACCTGGTACTGCGGCAGCCGGATGATCTGCGCGTAGCCATCCGACGCGAACTCAACACGGCGTAGGTAGTCCTCAATGATCTCGGAGAACACTCGCTGATTGTTGTGAACGACGACGAGTTCCCTTGCCGATTCCCCCTCGGGGGTGTCTCCGGCGTGTTCGGCGTAGTCGTACAAGACCTCCGCGCCATCGGTGTAGAGGCGGCGACTCGCCAGCGCGTACTCGACGCCGAGCTCGCGCTTCAAGGCATCGATCGCCGGTCTGATGCGCTGTAGAGGTACGCCAGAGTGCCGGAAGGCGGCAAGTGCGTATCCCTCCGCGAGCCCCACAAACGGGAGCGCCGGCTCATGGCGACGGTGAGGGCGTTTCGCCGTGATCACAGGCTTGCCTTGGACGGAACCGCGTTCGTATCCGTACGCCCATGTGCTGAGAGTGGACGGCGGCACGGACAGATAGGAGGCCGCTTCGGCGACGCCGTACAGCGGAGTCGAGAATCGATCGATCGCCACGACTGTCACCTCCGTCTCTGCCCGTCGTCCTAGAAGATCCTACCGACCTGGCACGTTCATGCCCGGACGATGCGAGCAATCCGATCAGGAGAGGCGCTCGGCGGGAATACGTGTGGCAACCCGCAAACCACCGCCATCAACCCCGACTCACGAAAGCGCGGAGAGCTCGTGTTAAGACGGCCTCTTCCGGCCGCGACAAGTCAGATCGGACGATCGCGCGTGTTCGTCCGCGCCCGCCGCTCGACATCCGTGCGTACCGGTTCAGGCGGTCATGTCGAGGAAGTCCCTGACCGCCGGAACGTTCTTGTGGGTGGACAGCTTCGCGCGGCAGTCGTCGAGGGTGCCGCTGCCTCGTGCAGATTCGACGCCGCCCATGCGGCGCAGCGCGGAGTGCGCCGCACCGCAGGCGTCCTCCACCTGGCCCAAGGCGAGGTGGGCGTCGGCCACGCGCACGTAGTAGATGGACGCGTCCCGTGGGTAACCGTCGCTGTAGTGGTCGCTATTGTCCAGTGCCTGCTGGAAGTAGCCGAGAGCATGGCGGGGATCGCCGAGATCGAGGGCCGAGGAGCCGGCGAGGCTCAGCAATTCCGGTTCGCTCACCCAGTACAAGTAGGCGGGATCGTCGTCTCGAGGCCCCTGCGCGTGCAGGTCGAATGCGGCGTTGATCGATCGGATGGACGCAGTCCGTTCCCCGGCCTTGGAATAGGCGCGTGCCTGACGAGCATGCAGCATGGCACGCATTCTCGGGGTGGCCCGACGCGCGGTTTGGGCGTGGGCGGCCTCCAGCATCGTCACCGCGTCCCGAGGGCGCCCGGTCCCGTAGGCCTGGATCGCGGCGAAGTTGAGGGCATGCGCGCCCGCGACCGCGTCTCCGGCGCTGTCGGCCGCCCGCAGGGCGGTGAGGTAGTGACGCCGCGCGGCGTGCTGGCTCCCGGAGTCATAGGCGAGCCAGCCGGAGATCCGGCTCGCCTCGCTGGCTGCGGCGAATAGCGAACGCTGGGTCGCCTCGCCATGGCTGCCGTCTGTGAGCAAGTCGGTGATCAATCGGAGTTCGGCCGAGGCCAGCGGACGCAGATGACTGGAGCCGAGTTGGTCGTCCAGCCGCCGCAGCGCATCCAGCCGGGTCTGCAGGGCGGAGATCACCGGCGAGGAGACGTGCCGTCCCGCGACTGATTCGGGCAGAACTGGCGTGGTGTTGAGCCATCGCGAAGCAGCGGCGGTAAGAGCGGTTGCGGCGACGTTCGCCAGAAAGTTACGCCGTTCCATCGGCTCTCCTTGGTCCGTCATGGTGAGCGCCCGCAATGCCTGTATCGTGCCCAGCGCCGTCCACGTCGCAAACACCACCGGGTCGTCGCCGTTCGACATTGGCTCAGGCTCTTGGAGCCCGGCTTGGGGCAGTCCGAGCAGGTGTCCTGGAATGCGCATGCCTGCCGCGATGCGACAGTGCACGTCAAGGCTCTGCACCTGACGGACGCCGCGCTCGATGTCACTGACATCGGACTGAGCCAGCCCGATCAGGCAACCGAGAGCGGTCTGACTCGCGCCGGTGTACTGGCGGAAATGCCGAAAGACCGCCCCGATGTCGCGTCGAGCCAGGGCATCCCGAGCCGAGGGATGCTCCCACCACTCGTCTGGAATGGTCACTGTCGCGTACATGCTGGGGCGCAAGGCGACTCCCCCTGGATGGCGATGCAATGGACCCAGCGTAGAAGATTCGTTACCTGCTGTCACCAGCCATAGGGCCGTCCTATATCCCCGCCCCATAGGACCCGTTGATGGTCAACGCACAGGCCAGGCCCCCAACCTGACAGTCAAAGCGCGACCGGGAACCGGCCTACCCCTCCCTGGTTGGCACAACGGCCGCATCCAGCCAAAAGACCAGGCACCGACGGGACCGACTGTGCTTTTGTCCATCCCCTCCCGGTCCGGCAATCCCATACGTGAAAGGAAACCATGTTCGCGATCTCCGAAAATGCCCTGGCCGTGGACGTGATGGAACTGCCCGACCAGGTCGCCTACCCGAAGCGGCCGGACGACACTCCGCTGTCACGAACCCGCGTCCGCGACACCGATCTCAACTCACACCCCGTAACCCAGCCGACCAGCCGCCCTGCGGAGGAGGCACGTCCCTCCCTCTCCCACGGCCTCTCCCCTGCGGTGCGCCCCGAGCTGATCAACACGATGATCGATCTGCACCCGGGCGGGCTCACCTGGCGACGGACCTTCCCCGGAACCCTCGACCAGATCCCCCAGGCCCGGCGCTTCGTCAGATTCCTTCTGGCCGACTCCCCAACCCAGGAAGACGCGGAGCTCATCGCCTCCGAACTCAGCACAAACGCCATCCGCCATACCAGCAGCGGAGGCCCTCATGGCACGTTCATCGTCGAGGTGACCCGCACCGTCACCACCGTACGTATCGCCGTCTACGACAGTGGCTGGGGCGGCATACCCAAATTCGCCAAGCACCCGACTCGCCGTCCGACCACAGAGAGCGGCCGAGGCCTGGCAATCGTCAGCGCTCTGGCCACAGAAACCGGCTACGAAGGCACCGACGACATCGGCCACATGGTCTGGGCCACACTTCCGGCTATCTGACGCACCGTGCCATTACCCGGCAGACGCCCCATTCAGCGGCATTGGAGGATAGTTCTGAATTACCCTCATTTTTGCAGGCCTGGCGGGATTTGGGCCCAGCGAACTGCGTCGGCTGCACCGCCGCTTCGAGGTCATCCCGGGCGCGCAAGCCCAAGTCGACTGGGGAGACGAGGGCGCCATCCTGGCCCACATGGGCATCGCGAAGGTCTACTCCTTCCACA
>JBIOWF010000151.1:0-15149 GCA_044868295.1 Microtetraspora sp.
CCCGCCGCTCGGACCGCGCCCATGGCGTGGGCACGGCCCGTCCGCTCGGCCTTCACCGGGTTCACGTGCGCGCTCCATGCGCGCACACTCCGGCAGGCGCCGCGACGGGTCCTCAGCTGGATTGAAATACGACGACCGGGTTCTGACGGGTCAACTGCGACACGCGGGAGGGAAGGGTTTGCCCGTCACGCCCTGACTTTTAGGCCTCTCGCGGGACGGGCGTGACCCGGCCCGGCGGCGACCGGACCGGCGGCGAAACCAGATATGACGTCCCCATGGGGTTTGAGATCGGCATTCTCGACGACGCAGGGGTTCGCCGTTTTCCCTAGGCGGCGAGCCGTACCGGCACCCTGACGTCCGAAGCCGAATCACATTCTGGGTAAAGTCGGGGTCATGAGCATTCTGGAGATCCCGGTGAGCACACTGGGAGGTGAGCGGACCACCCTCGGCGACCTTCTCGGCGGTCGCGCGGCGCTGGTGGTCAACGTGGCGTCGAAGTGCGGTCTCACGCCGCAGTACGGCGGTCTGGTCCGCCTGCACAACACCTACGCCGAGCGTGGGTTCACGGTCGTCGGCGTGCCCTGCAACCAGTTCAAGGGCCAGGAGCCCGGTTCCGCCGACGAGATCCAGGAGTTCTGCTCCACCACGTACGGCGTGGACTTCCCCCTCCTGGAGAAGACGGACGTCAACGGCGAGGGCCGCCACCCCCTCTACGTCACGCTGACCGAGACTCCCGACACGGAAGGCGGCGCCGGCGACGTCCTGTGGAACTTCGAGAAGTTCCTGGTCAGCGCCGAGGGTGACGTCGTGGCGAGGTTCCGCCCGATCGTCGACCCCGAGGCCCCCGAGGTGGTCGAGGCGATCGAGAAGATCACCTCCTAGGCCCGCAACTGGCCCGCACGACGAGCTCCGTCGGCAGCATGACGGTGCGCGGCCGCCGTCCCTGGCGCAGGACCAGTTCGGCGGCGCGGTACCCGATGTCCTGCGCGGGCTGCGCGATCACCGTGAGCGGAGGAGAGCACAACTCCGCCCACGGCACGTCGTCGAACATGATCAGTGACAGGTCTCGCGGAATCCGCAGGTCAAGCTCGCGCGCGGCCAGCACGGCCGCCTCGCCCAGCATGTTCCCGCCGGTCAGCACGGCCGTGAGGTCAGGGCGGTGCTGCAGCAGGCCCGCCGCGGCGGCGTAGGCGGAGTCACGGCTGGCCCGGGCGTGCACGACGAGCTCGTCGTCCACCGCGATGCCCAGCGCGCGCAGCGTGTCGGTGAACGCCGCGACGCGCTGCGACTGTCCGTGCCGGGCCAGGAACGCGATCTTCTTGTGGCCCAGGCCGGCGAGATACTCCACCGCGGTGCGCACTCCGGCGCGGTCGTCGGCGAGCACGCCGGGGACGTCCCCGGGAACCCGCCGGCCGGCGAAGACGACGTTCAACCCGGCGCGCAGCGCGGGCGCCAGCATCTCGCCGTCACCCGACGGGACGGCGATCACCCGGTCCATGCTCTGCTCGATGAGCGTGCCGATCAGCTCGGCCTCCAGCTCGGGATCGTCGCCGGTGACGCCGATCATCACCGGCTCGCCGTACGACCGGGCGCAGGAGAGCACGCCGTCGGTCAGCCGTGCGTAGAAGCTGTCCGTGATGTCCGGGACGAGTAGCCCGATCCCGCCCGTCCGCTGCTGTCGGAGGTTGCGTCCGAGCGCGCTCGGCCGGTAGTCGAGCCGCGCCGTGGCGGCCAGCACCTTCTCCCGTGTCTCGGCGCTCGCCGATCCGCCCGACAGGACTCGCGACACCGTCGCGACCCCCACTCCCGCCGCCTCGGCCACGTCCTTGATCGTCGCACGGCGCCGCCCTGTTCCATCCATGGAAACGATTCCATCATAATTCCATCATCATCGCCAGTCTCGGAAAGATAACGGGCATTGTGTGACAAGGGGAAAGGGTTGACAGGTGAAGAAGGTTCCGGTGAGATGCATGAAAACGTATCCACATCCTGGGATTGCGCGAAGGACTGGCATGGCTTCTATCGTTCTCAGCAACGTCGACAAGATCTACGCGGGTGGCGCCAAGGCCGTGAACGGCCTGAACCTCGAGATCAAGGACGGCGAGTTCATGGTGCTGGTCGGCCCCTCGGGTTGTGGCAAGTCCACCGCCCTGCGGATGATCGCCGGCCTGGAGGACATCAGCGGCGGTGAGATCGCCATCGGCGAGCGGGTGGTCAACCACCTGCCCCCCAAAGACCGCGACATCGCGATGGTCTTCCAGAACTACGCGCTGTACCCCCACATGACGGTCGAGGAGAACCTCGCCTTCGGCCTCAAGCTCCGCAAGATGCCCAAGGCCGAGATCCAGAAGCGCGTCAACGAGGCCGCCAGGATGCTCGGCCTGGACCAGTACCTCAAGCGCAAGCCGGCCGCGCTCTCCGGCGGTCAGCGCCAGCGCGTCGCCATGGGCCGCGCCATCGTGCGTGAGCCGCAGGCCTTCCTCATGGACGAGCCGCTGTCCAACCTGGACGCCAAGCTTCGCGTCTCCATGCGCGCGTCGCTCAACCAGCTGCACGAGCGCCTCGGCGTCACCACGGTCTACGTCACCCACGACCAGGTCGAGGCCATGACCCTCGGCGACCGCGTCTGCGTCCTGCGCGACGGCCTGCTGCAACAGGTCGACACCCCGCAGAACCTGTTCGACAGCCCCGTCAACCTGTTCGTCGCCGGTTTCATGGGCTCGCCGTCCATGAACTTCACCTACGCCGATCTGGTCCGCGACGGCAACGGCTCGGCCGTGGCCTTCGCCGGCTACAAGCTGCCGGTTCCGGACTCCACCTTCGCCGAGAAGCCCGGCCTCGACCGCTACCTCGGCAGGAAGATCATCCTCGGCATCCGCCCGTCCGACTTCGAGGACTCGGTCGCCGCCAGCGGCAACGCCGCCGGCTGGGTCCGCATCCCCGTGCGCGCGAACGTCACCGAGGAGCTGGGCTCCGAGATCAACGTCCTGTTCACGATCGACGCCCCGCCGGTCGAGCACAAGGACACCGTGGCCGCGCAGAACGACGGTGACGAGGAAGAGACGACCCTTCCGCTGGCCGGCGACAAGTCCCTGTGGACCGCGCGCGTCAACGCCCGCAGCCACGTCCGGCCCGGCCAGAACATCGAGCTCGTCGTCGACACCCACAACCTGCACTTCTTCGACCCCGACTCCGGCCTGTCCATCGGCCACCAGGCCAACATCGGCCGCTGAGCGGCCCCCTGGACGAAGGGCCCTCGCCGCGGCCCCCCTCCCGGCGAGGGCCCTTCGCGTATTCCGCCGTACAGTGCATGGCCGTCCCGGCGGAAGCCTGTGCTTCGCCGTACCGGCAAAGCGGAAACGTGTGCTTCGCCGTACCGGCAGAAATCAGTAAAGAGCGGCGCGCCTCGGGGTAGCGCGCCGCTACGGCGACCTAGCGTCGCGCTCATGCAGGGTGCGCCAGAAGCCGTTGAGACCAGTGAAACCATCAAGACCGGGTCGCCGCGGCGGCGCCGACTGCGCCGGGCGATCATCGGCTGCGGGCTGACCGGACTGGTGCTGTCCGCCGGAACGGCGTTCGCCGGCTACCGGTTGCTCAACTCCTACGACCAGGACATCACGCGGATCCCCTCCGCCTTCCCGCCGGAGAGCAGGCGCTACCACGCGCCGGACCTGCCGCCCGTGGGTCCGACCTCGGGAGACGGCAAGAACAGGAAAACGCGCCCCGCGCAGAACCGGGTGGTCGGGGCCGACGGCGAGAACTGGCTGCTCGTCGGCTCGGACCGGCGCAGCCCGTTGCTCACGACGGGCACGGGCGCGGGCGCTCCGACGTGGCTCTACAACCTGCAGCGCTCTGACGTCCTCATGTTGGTCCACATCCCGTCCGGCGGTTCCCAGATCCAGGTGCTGTCCATCCCCAGGGACGCCTGGGTGCCCATTCCGGGGAAGGGCCGCTCGAAGATCAACAGCGCCTTCGCGCATGGTGGGTCGCCCCTGCTCATCGAGACCGTCGAGCAGCTGATGATGACTCGTATCGACCATTTCGCGATCCTGGACTTCCTCGGTTTCGAATCCGCCATCGACGCTCTCGGCGGGGTCGACCTCCACGACAGACATCTGAACGGCCAGGAAGCGCTGAGTTTCGTTCGCAATCGCGAGAAATGCCGGCAGTGGCTGTGCGGGGACCGTGGCCGTATCGAGCGGCAGCAGGCGTTCCTTCGCGCGCTGCGCGCCAAGGTGACCGACACGGGCCTGCTGCTCAACCCGGTCCGGTTGAACGCGCTGGTCCGCTCCCTGACGAGGTCCGTGAGCGTCGACGCGTCCGTGAGCATCCGTCAACTCGCCGGGACTATGGCGCACATGGACTCCGGTGACGTGCGGTTCACCACGGCGCCCTCGACGCCCGCCTGGCGTGGTCCGGAGTCCGTGCTGCTGCTCGACATCCCGGAGACGCGTCAGCTGTGGTCGTCGATGGTGGGGTGAGCGGTGACGAGGTCGCGGGCCGACGGCGGCTTCCATATCCTGTTCGTTTGCACGGGCAACATCTGCCGATCGCCGATGGCCGAGCGACTCGCCCGCGCCGCCCTTGCGCCCTGCTCGACGTTCCACGTGAGCAGCGCGGGGACCCACGCAGCGCCGGGCCTAGAGATGACCGATAGGGCGCGGCAGGTGCTGGTCCAGCTTGGGGGCGATCCCCGCGGTTTCCTGTCCCGCACGCTCACCGCCGATATGGTCGCGTCCGCTGATCTCGTGCTGACGGCCACCTCACGGCACCGCGCCGAAGCGGTGGCGCTGCATCCTCCGGCCCATACGCGGGCCTTCACCATCGTCGAGTTCGGCGCGCTGGCCCAGGCCGCGCCCGCGACGGCGATCACTTGCCATCGGGATCCCGTACGACGGGCCGAAGCCGTCGTCGCCCAGGTGAAAATGCTGCGCGGCCTGGTCCGGGTGGACCAGGCCGACATCGCCGACCCCTACAACGGGTCGCGTCGTGCCTACCGGGCGGCGGGGCGGCGGATCGCGGACTCGCTCGCCGCCCCGCTCCGCCTGTTGCTCACACATTCACCGGCATCTTGACCTCGGTCCGGGTCTCGGTCCTGGCCTCATAGCCGTATCCGTACCCGTAGCCGTAGTAGTGGCTGTTCTTGGCGGGCGCGAAGTTCAGGACGGTCCCGACGAGACGCACGTTGATCGACGACAGTGTGTCACCGGCGCGGACGACATGCTCACGGCGGGTCTTACCGTACCGGGCGACGAGGAGCGCGCCATCGCAGATCGCCGCGAGGGCGGCGGCATCGGTGACCGGCAGCAGCGGCGGAGCGTCGATGATCACCATGTCGTAGCTCTCCGTGAGCTGGGCGAGCACCTGGCGCATTCCGTGCGAGCCGAGCAGCTCGCTCGGGTTCGGCGGAACCTGGCCGCTGGGCAGCACCGACAGGCCCGGCTCGCCCCAGGTCTGGATCACGTCCTGCAGTTGGGCGGTGCCGATGAGCACGTCCGTGAGACCCACCGATCCCTCGATCCCGAGATAGCGCGGGATGCTCGGACGGCGAAGGTCACCGTCCACCAGGATCACGCGCCATCCGGCCTGGGTGAGAGTGATCGCGAGATTGGAGGAAGTCGACGACTTTCCCTCGTTCGGCAGACAACTGGTGATCAATAGGGATCGAGGCTGTCGATCGACGCCGATGAACTGCAGGTTCGTGCGCAGCGAGCGGAACGCCTCAGCTCTGGACGACCGGCCCTCGTTGCGGACGATCAAGGGATGGCGTCGCGCGTCCCGCTCGTAGCCGATGATCCCGAGCACCGCGCTGGTCGACGTCTCCTGCAGCGCCTCCACGGTCTTGATGGTCGTGTCCAGGCGTTCGCGGAGCACGAGCGAGGCGAAGGCGATGATCAGCGCGAACAGGATGGCGAGCGACACGTTGACCAGCGGCCTGGGACTCACGGGGGCCGTGGGGATCTGCGCCTGGTCCACCACCGTGACCCTGACGGTGGGGCGGGCGTTCGGTGTCGGCCGCTCGATCTGGTCGATCAACTGGGTGAAGGTGGCGCCCAGCGTGTTGGCTAGCTCCGCGGCGCGCGCGGGGTCGGTGTTGCTGACAGTCGCTCGCAGCAGCACCGTGTCCGGGACGACCTCAGCCGTGATGTCCGCTGTGTCTTCGTCGACGGGCAGCTGGCTGAGGACCCGGTGACTGGTCAGCAGGTTGGCGTAGGACGTCACGCGCTGTTGAGACAGCTCGCCCGCCTGGAGGGCGGTGGAGAGGCTGCCCTCTCTGTCGGAGCCGGTGACCAGCATGGTGATCGTCGCGACGTACTTGGGCGGCGTGTTCGCGGTCACGACCAGCGCCGAGATCACGGCGATGACCAATGACAGCAGGATGAGCAGCCAGTTTCTGCGCGCCAGTCGTATGTAGTAGAGCAGTTCCACCAGTTATCGCCGCCTTTCGGGGGTGATCGTCGTACGGGTCCGGGGCTGGCTTGACGAGTAGACGCGCACCCGCTGTGGCAAGCCAATGAGAATGAGGGCGGCGCCGGTCGCCGCGACCGTCGCGATGAGTGGCGCTATCCACCCCAGCGCCATGGCGAGGCCGAGGACGCCGGAGACGGCCGCGACGGTGGCCAGCGTGACGGCGGCCATCCTGGTGCTGAGACCGAGCCGTCGAAGCCGGTGCGACAGGTGGTCGGTGCCACCCTGCAACAGTGGGCGGCCGGCCAGCTTCCGTGACAGGAGCACCACACCCGTGTCGACGGTGGCCACGAAGGTCGGCAGCAGCAGTCCCGCGATCGCCGTCTCGGCGCTCCGCCCGCCGACCAGCAGGGCCGCCCCGCAGGCGAGGAGGAATCCGATGAACAGCGACCCCGAGTCGCCCATGAACACCTTCGCCGGCGCCCAGTTGTGCACAAGAAATCCCATTCCAGCGCAAGCCAGGGCGCACAGGAGCAACCCGGTCGCGGGCTGTGAGTACAGGAACGCCGTGGCCGCGAGGCAGCCGGCGCTGACCGTGGCGACCGCGCCGAGAGCGCCGTCCATGTTGTCGAGAAGATTGAAGGAGTTGGTGACCACGACGATCCACAACATGGTGAGCGGGCCGTCCAGCCATCCGCCGGTGATCGTCGCCTGGACTCCACTCAGCATCACTCCGCATGCCGCGGCCGACTCGACCAGCAGCCGGGTGATCGGTGGCAGCGGCGACAGATCGTCGATCAGTCCGAGCAGGGCGACCGCCACCGCCCCGATGATGATCGCGGTGACTCGCCGGTCGGTGAGGCCGAGAAGCGCGATGGGGGGAACCAGGCTCCCCAGCATGATCGCTGCGCCGCCGAAGTAGGGAACAGGCCGGACGTGCGCCTTGTAGCCGCCGGGGCGATCGGTGAAACCCCAGCGAAGGGCCAGGCCGCCCAGGACGGGGGTGGCCGCGAACGCGAGCAGGAAACCGGCCGTTCCCGCGGTGAGGACGGTGACACCGTTCACCGCTGCGACGCCGCCAGATCGGCGCGGGCTTCGGCGATGGTCTCCCTGAGGATGTCGTCGAGCGTTCGCCTGGGCTCCCATCCCGTCAGCTCGCGGAGCTTGGTGGTGTCCGGGACTCTCCGTGTCATGTCCTCGAAGCCCTGCTCGTAGGCCTCGGCATATGGGATGAGGTCCACCCCGGACGTGCTCTCCGTGAGCTCGGTGATCAGCTTTGCCAGCTCCAGGATGCTCACCTCGTCGCTGGAACCGACGTTGAAGGTCTGACCGACCGCGCTTTCATGGTCAAGCAGCCGGAGCAACGCGTCCACCACGTCCTTGACGTGGGCGAAGCAGCGGGTCTGGGTGCCGTCGCCGTACACGGAGAGCGGGGCACCGCTGACCGCCTGCCGGACGAGACGGGGGATGACCATGCCATAGGCCGGACTCTGCCGGGGGCCCACGGTGTTGAACAGCCTGACGATGATCGTCGGCAGGCCGCGTTCCTTGTGATAGGCGTTGGCCAGGATCTCGTCCACGGCCTTGGCCGTGCTGTACGCCCACCGGACCACGGCGGGGCTGCCCAGGATGCGGTCGGCCACCTCGGCGAGCGGCCCGCCCGAGTTCTTCCCGTAGATCTCGCTCGTGCTGGTGACGAGAATCTTCCGGCGATAGCGATGCGCCGCCTCTATGACGATCTCCGAGCCGCGGATGTTCGTCGTCAGCGATCGCAGCGGCTGTTCCACGATCAGCTTGACTCCGACCGCGGCCGCCAGATGGATGACCACGTCGCACTTGTGGACGAGCTCGTCGACGACGAGCTCGTCGAGCACGGAGCCCTGGACGACGCGTAGCCGTGGATTGCTCGCCGCGTGGGCGAGGTTGGCGGAACGCCCTGTGGACAGGTTGTCCAATATCACGACGGAATCACCGCGGGCGAGCAACGCGTCGGTCAAATGAGACCCGACAAAGCCGCTCCCGCCCGTTATCAGGTAGGTGCTCCTGGTTGACGTGCTCACCGACTTCTCCCCACACATGCGCGGCTAGCAGGATGGCTGGCTGAATTGTGTTTGCGATTGGAAGGGGGCGGATCAGGCGTGTGCGCCCAGGCCGTTCTGCGTGTGGGGGGTCGACTCCAGGGCTTTCTCATACCAGGAGACGGTCATGCGGAGCCCGTCGTCCAGCGACACCGGCCGTAGCCGCGGGAACAGGTCGAGCAACAGATGGGGAGAGGCCTGTGACTGCTGGATGTCGCCGATGCGGGGCGGCAGGAAGGCCGCCTCGATGGGCCGGTCGAGAACGACCTCCAGGACATCCTTCAGCGAGAGCAGAGAGACGCACGTCCCGAAGGCGAGATTGACCGGTTTCGCGCTCGTGACGCGGCGGATGGCCGCGTCGGTGAGCACGTCGGCCACCGATCCCACGAACGTGAAGTCCCGTGCCTGTTTCCCGTCACCATGGATCGGTACGGGACGCCCCCGCAGAGCCGCCGACACGAACGCGGGGATGACCGCCGCGTAGGCGTGGTCGGCCGCCTGCAGCGGGCCGTACACGTTGAAGAAGCGAAACGGCAGGACCGGCAGGCCGTAGCTTTCCGCGTACGCCAGGGCGTAGGCCTCCATGGCCAGCTTGCTGGCGCCGTACGGGCTGAGCGGCCGGGTGGGCAGGTCCTCGTGCTTGTACGGCTCCAGGCTGTTTCCGTACACCGAGGACGAGGACGCGAGGATCACGTGCGGCTTGGTCGCGCGGCACGCCTCAAGGACGTTGAGTGTGCCCGTCGCGTTGACCGTGTGCGATGCCAGCGGGTCTTTCAGGGACCGGGGAACCGACGGGCGTGCCGCGAGGTGGATCACCGTGTCGGCGTCCGAGATCAGGCCCGCCAGGACGTCGGGGTCCTGGATGCTGCCCCTGACGAAGTGGACCCCGACCTCGTCGAGGTTGTGGAGATCTCCGCTGCTCAGGTCGTCCAGCACGGTCACGCGCTCGACCTCGGGCCGGGATGTGAGCGCGCGGCAGATGTTCGCGCCGATGAACCCGGCGCCACCCGTTACGACGATTCTCATCGACTGCTTCCCTCGGGGATCAGGCGGTGCGGGGCCGCGCCGCGGAGCGATCGGTAAAGGGCCTCGGTGTCCGCGACCAGGCGGTCCACGCCGAACGAGCCGGTCGCCCAGCGGCGGGCCGAGTCGCCCATCTGCCGCGCCAGCGCCGGGTCGCGCAGCAGGCGCACCGTCTTCTCCGCGAGTTCGCCGGAATCAGGAGCCGCCAGCAGGCCGGTGTGGCCGTCCCGGACGACCTCGGCGACGCTTCCCACCCGGGTGGACACGACCGGAGTCCCGGCCATGCCCGCCTCGATGAGAGACAGCGGCGTCCCCTCGTTGTCGGAGGTCAGCAGCACGACGTCGGCCGCGGCGTACACGGTTTCCACATCTCTGCGCCACCCCAGCAGGCGAAAGGAGTCCCAGATGGGCCGGATGCTCCGTTCCATCTCCTCCCTCAGCTCGCCACCCCCGCAGACCACGAAGCGGCAGTCCGGCACCCGCTGGAGTACGGCGTTCGCCGTGGCGATGAACCTGTCGGGCCGTTTGATCGAGGTGAGCCGGCCCACGAAGGCCACGACGGGCGCGTTCGGTGGCAGGCCCAGAGCCGCTCGGGCCGCCGCGCGCTCGGGGACCGGGCCCAGCTGGACGCCCGGCGCGATCACGGAGTACTGGTCCGGACGGCCGATCCCGGCCGCCAGCAGGTCGTCGCGGACCTTGGATCCGACGGTCACCAGCCGGTCCGACATGGAGGCGAGCCGTCGCTCCGCCCATATGTAGAGGTGGCGCTTGGCCGGTGAGAAGTAGCCGTCCAGGAGATGACCGTGGAACACGTGCACCCGTGCCGAACCCACACCGGCGAGGCGAGCCGCCGTACGGCCGAGCGCGCCCGCCTTGGCCGTACGCGTCTGGACTATGTGCGGCCGGAACGAACGCATCGCGCCGACCAGCCGGAACAGGGCTCGATAGTCGTCGGCCGGGCGGATCGACCGGCCGAGTCCCGGGATCCGGTGGATTTGCACGGTCGAGTCGCGGAGCCGGAGATGGTCGCCTTCACCGCCGTCGATGTGACCGGTGTAGAGGCGATGGTCGAACTCGTCACGGTTCAGCCGTTCGCATAGCCCGATGACCTGCGTGGCGGGGCCGCCGACGTTCATGCGCGCGATGATCTGCATGACCCGAATCCGGCCGTCCGACTGCGCGATGGCGTCTGGGCGATTGGTCTGACTCACGTCGGAGAAGCTAACTCTGGATTCGATCCGTATGGTTGACGCCGTCGCCGTAGCGGGGAAATGTTTCCATTTTCCGTACCCGCCCATGATCGAGTTTCCTCGTTTGGCATATTGAGTTAATGAGCCGCGAGTTGTCTCAAGGACGACGCGTGTCGTCCTTGATAGGGCACGGTTGTTCGTGGACGGTGGCGCCTATGGATTTCAACCGGGTCAGTGTGACTGACCTGAGAAGAGGCATGATTCGGCCAGATCGGATATTTCATACCAATATTTGGTTCAAGAGTGTTAACAATGCCCGCTATGAGAGCTTGCTGCCCTATTTTGATCGGGTGGACAGCCTGATGCTGGTCTGTTCGGACAGGCGCATCACGCGCGGCCTCCAATTCCGAGCGCTGGACGCCACGATCGGCCTGCACGGCCGTGCCATCTTCGACATGGCCAAGCGGATATATCGGTATGGATTCATTACAAATCTCAAGCATCTCCCATTTATTGGTTTTCCCGTTGTGGTGGACATGGATGATCCGGTCTTCACCGAGAGGGAGATCGCCACGCTGAGGTCGTCGAGACAGGTGGTGTCCCTGGTGGTCACCAACGAGGTGGCGGCGGATCGCTATCGGCAGCTTGGGCTGACCATGCCCATCCACGTCATCGGCCATGGGCTGCGGCCGTTCGAGGTCGATCCCATTACGGCGCAGAAGGTGCGGGGACGGAAGCGGCCGGGCGAGCTGACCGTGGGCTACGTCGCCGCCTGGCATCTGACAGAAAAGGACAGAGGGTCCAATCCCCTCTACAACGTGGACCACCTGATTGACGAACTCTGGCCCAAAGTGGTGGCGGCCTGCCCGCGGGCCCGGCTCTGGCTCGTCGGGGGAGTCGGGAGAGCACTCGGCCGCAAGCTGGAGAACAGGCAGGACATCGAGCTCACCGGGCATGTCCCGGCAGAGGCGGTCCCGGCCTATCTGGCCGCCTTCGATGTCGGGATATACCCACGCCGGATAGCGCACGAGCGTTCATCGGTCAAGGTGGCACAGTTCGTCGGCTGCGCCGTGCCCGTCGTCGGGTATCGCGGAGTTCCGACTGAGCTGATCAGCCGATGGGAATGCGGCCTGATTGTGGATTCGGCCGATGATTTCGCCGCGTCAGTGGTCCGGCTGCTCGATGACGTGTCGTTGCGATCGAGGCTGTCCGCGAGAGCGCGGGCGGCGGCGTGTCAAGTTGACTGGAACGTCCTGGGCGGCAGGTACGCGCGGTTCCTGGATGAGGTGCTTCCGATCCACGGGAAGGAATCTGAATGAGCTTCAAGGCCAAGGTGCGCAACAGCGTGCTCAGACATACGCCCGGCTTGCAGCGCGCCATACACGCCGGCGTGCGACGCGGGTACATACGCCGATCCCTCTGGACGCGTCTCGTGCCGCTGGGAACCTGGACACTGCACGCCCCGGACGGCGTGCCCTTCCGTTACAACTCCGATTTCGATGACGACACGCTGGCTCGATATATCATTTGGACCGATATGCGGGATTGGGAGACGACCACCCAGCCGGTCCTCTACGAGTTGGCCCGCAAGGCCGAGGTCTTCGTCGACGTCGGGGCCTATTCGGGCATCTATTCCATCCTCGCCTGCCTGGCGAATCCTGGCATCCAAGTCGTCGCCTTCGAGCCGAGCCCCGCCGCCCTGCCGAAGCTCCGTTCCAACCTCGCTCTGAACGGCCTCCAGGAGCGAGTCACCGTCATCGAGAAAGCGTTGGCGGAGCAGTGCGGCGTGGCGAGACTCACGATCCCGGCAGACGACAGTTCGGCAGCGTCACTGTGCCAGGAAAGGCCCGGTTCCGCGGCCGTACAGGTGGCGGTCACAACCGCTGACCTCGAACTGCGAGGGCTCGACGTGGGACTGGTCAAGATCGATGCGGAGGGCGCCGAGCCGGAGATCCTCCGGGGGATGAGTGATGTCCTCGCCCGATGTCACCCGGATCTCATAATCGAATGTCTCAGCACGGCGGCCCTGCGCTCGGTGCAGAGAATAACCGTGCCGATGGGATACGGCTATACCTATTTCATCGGTCCAGAGGGTATCGAGGCTGTCGATGACGACTTTTCGCACCCTGGCACCTCGTACAGCAATTTCCTGCTGAGGACGGAGCCCTTCGGCTGGCAGGGCTTCGGCATAGTGGCTTGATGTCCGGTTCAGAGTCCGCTTCCGCGAAGTAGGGGCCGGTCGGAGGTGGACGTCGCCGACATGCGAACAGGCACGATCTGAGTGATCATGAGGTTCTCGACGCCAAATGATCAGAGAAGACCGTGCCTGCCCCCTCATCATCGCCGATCTCCCCTGCACTGAGCCAACTCGCCGGACTTACCGAGGACAGTGCCACGCTCCCGGCAGTGGACTGCGTGAGCCTGCTCGATCACCTCGCCCTGATTCCCGATCCACGCCGCCGCCGTGGGATCCGGCACGCGTGGTGCTCTCTGCTGGCCATCGCCGCAGTGGGTGTCGTGGCCGGCGCGCGATCGCTGACCGCCATCGCCGAGTGGGCAACGGATGCTCCCCAGCAGGTCCTGGCACTGCTCGGCGTCCGGCGTGACCCGTTGACCGGCGACTTCCAGCTCCCACATGAGGCCACCATCCGCCGCGCGCTGGCCATCGTGGACGCCGATGCGTTCGACGCCGCAGTCTGTTCATGGATCACCAGCCGGATCCCGGCCAACGGGGTGTCAGGGACACCGCGACGGGCGATCGCCGTGGACGGCAAGAGCCTGCGCGGCGCCCGCCCCAGCGGCGGCCAGGCGATCCACCTGCTTTCCGCCGTTGACCACGTCACCGGCGCCGTCGTGGCGCAGACCGGCGTGGACGGCAAGACGAACGAGATAACCCGGTTCCGGCCGCTACTGGAGAACGTGGACCTGGCGGGTTGCGTGATCACCGCGGACGCCCTGCACACCCAGCGCGACCATGCCGAATTCCTCGTCGATGAGAAGAACGCCCACTACCTACTGGTCGTCAAGAAGAACCAGCCGAACCAGTACCGGCAGCTCACCGCCCTGCCCTGGCGCCAGGTCGAGATCCACCACCGCAGCAAAGACCGCGGTCACGGCCGCGAGGAACGCCGGACAATCAAGGTGGTCAGCGTCCACGCCGGGCTTGTGTTCCCCCACGCCGTGCAGGCCATGCAGATCAAACGCCACGTCCGCGCTCTGGACCCAGGCGCGAAATGGCGGACCGTGACCATCTACGCGATCACCAGCCTCCCCGTCCACCAGGCCCGCCCCGCCGACCTGGCCGCCTGGATCCGCGGCCACTGGACCATCGAGAACAAGCTGCACTACGTCCGCGACGTCGCCTACGGCGAGGACCACTCCCAGACCCGCACCGGCAACACACCCCGCGCCATGGCCACCCTGCGCAACCTCGCCATCAGCGCCCTGCGCCTCGCCGGCGAGACCAACATCACCCAAGCCCTCCGCCGACTCGGCCGAGACGCCACCCGTCCCCTCGCGATACTCGGCATCAGCTGATCAGACCCGGCTCATCCAACTTTGCCGGGGCCCTGCTTCGGCTGGACGGGGAATGGCTCCTCCGCAGTGCCACCGAATTGATCTCGCTATCGCGTGATCTCCCCTCACAGGGGTGCTTCTCGAGGCGCCAGTCTCCGCATGAGGATGAGCCAGCAGCCCGTTCCGAGAACGGTGAGGGCGAGTGTTTCCCAGCCGAAGACCAGCGAGGTCTGGACGGCGCCCGGCGCCGTCCAGACCGCGACGCACAGGAGGCCGAGCAGAAGAACGCCCTCGGCCGAGAGGTAGGCGAGTCTCCAGCCTGGTCGGCCCAGAGCGAGGGGAAGCACTTTGGACCAGGAGATGGTGGCCTTCACGCAGGCGGCGCCCAGGAACACAACAGCTGTCTGCCCGACCTGGCCGTACTGGATGCCATAGGCCAGGACCAGCACAGTGCCTGTCATCGGGGCGACGGCGGCGAAGCTGATCGCTCCCACCGCCGCGAGCAGCAGGGTCGCGCGCACCACATCTCGCCTGATGAGCGCTCTGTCTCCAGAGGCGGCGGCCTGGGCCAGCCGGGGATACAGCATTGAGGCGACCGGGCTGATCAGCGTGGTGTACAGGCGGCTGGGCGCTGATGAGATCTTGAGGAATGTCACCAGCATGGGGCCGCCGAGGAAGCCCGCCAGAGTAAGCACCCCCGACTCCGAGGCCGCCGCCGCCGACGTCCCCGCGGACGCCTTCATGGTGAAGGAGACCAGGCCGGCCGGCAGCGGAACCCGTGTCACGGCCGGTCCAAGGTCGGCGAGCACCGCCCGTAGGGATGCCATGCCAAGGATGACCGCTGCCACGAGAGCACCCACCGTCTGGCCGACCAGATAGGCCAGGGGGCCGGCGACGAGCAGGCCGCTCAGTGAGAGCCCGAACGACAGGGCCG
>JBIOWF010000152.1:0-12447 GCA_044868295.1 Microtetraspora sp.
CGGACGAGCAGGTTGCCGGGTTTGACGTCGCGGTGCACGATGCCGCGATCGTGCACCGCCTGCAGCGCCGAGGCCGCCTGTGCGATCAGCTCCATCGCCGGCTCGGCGCCGATCCGGCCCAGCCGCAGCAGCAGCCGGTCGAGAGGCTCACCGTCGACGAACTTCATCACCAGGTAGGCGGTCGCACCGTCCCCTGGGACCTCGGTCACGCCGTAGTCGTACACGTCGACCACGCCCGGGTGGTTGACGGTGGCCATCGCCCGCGCCTCGCCCTGGAAGCGGACGGCGAAGCCGGGGTCGTCGAGGCGGCCGGGGAGCAGCACTTTCACGGCGACGACGCGAGCGAGGACCGTGTCCTCACCCCGCCAAACCTCGCCCATGCCACCGGCGCCGAGCCGGGCGTCCAAGCGGTAGCGCCCCGCCAACGTCGTCCCTTGGGCCACCATGGTGCCCCGAACCCCCTAAGTCACATGCACCCCGGAATTGACCAACAAAGCAGACTGGTATCGCGACAAGGTCACGACAAGGTTACGGAAGCCCGTACGGATACGGCTTCCGTCCCCGGGGGACAGGTCCAAAGCCTACCGGTCCACCGCGCGGTAAGTCTGAGGTGTCCGAATCCCAGGGATCGTACTTGCCCCGCCGCCCGCCGACGAGCGGCGATCCAGAAACGAGGCGAGGTGCCGTCCTGGGCGACACGCCCAGGCGCGAAGATCGGCGGGAGGGGCGCTAGCTCGAGGTGACGCCGTGCCCGGAACACCGGGCCGACCAGCCACGCGGAGTCACCTGGACGACCATCCGCCTGCGGCACCGCGTGCAGTAGCGTGGCGGCTCCATCGACCGGGCCGCCAGGCAGGCCGCGTGATCACCATCGCCGGCCGGACGCCCGCAGTGATCGCAGTAGAGATCCACGGTTCCTCAGACTAATAGACTGACATCATGGCAATCGCCCCAGGTCTGCGCGCCAACGTCCTCATCATGGTGGAGCGCGAGGACACCGCTATCCGCGTCGGCAGCGGAGACGTGCCCGTTCTGGGCACCCCACGACTCCTCTCGTTCGCGGAGAGCGCGACGGTCAAGGCGGTCCAGCGATATCTCGAGCCCGGCCAGACCTCGGTCGGCACGAAGATCGAGCTGGAACACCGCGTGCCCAGCCCGGTCGGCATGCACGTCGAGATCTCCGCCGAGCTGACCGAGGTCGACGGCAGGCGACTCGTCTTCGCCATCACGGCCATCGACAAGACCGGCACCTTGGTCGGTGCCGGTCGGATCGAGCGGGTCGTCGTCGACCGGGAGAATTTCCTGGCGGCTCTGAACGCTATTCGATGACCGCGATAAGGTCGCCCTCCTGGACGACGTCACCCTCATTGACCTTGATCATGACGATGCCCGCGTCCTCGGCGATCACCGGGATCTCCATTTTCATCGACTCGAGGATCACCAGCGTGTCCCCGTCGTCGACGGTGGCGCCATCGGAGACGACGACCTTCCAGACGTTCGCCACCATCTCGGCGCGTACCTCAGCCACCCGAAACTCCCCTCATCCAACCGCGCATATGCAGGTCCATATGTAACTGTCTCAGGTCCGGCGCATGCGAGAGACCAACCCGGTGTCGTAGTCCCCGCTCACGAACTCGGGATTGTCCAGCAGCTCGGCGCAGAAGGGCAGGTTGTTCTTCGGCCCCTCGACCTGGAAGGCGGCGACAGCCGTACGGCCTCGCTCCAGAGCTTCCTCTCGGGTCGCGCCGTGGACGCAGAGCTTGGCCATCAGCGGGTCGTAGAACGGGGTGACCGTGTTCCCCGCGACGTAGCCGGAATCGACCCGGACACCGTCACCGGTCGGCTCCTCCCAGACGCTGATCTTGCCGGGCCCGGGGAAGAACCGCTTGGGATCCTCCGCGTACACGCGGAACTCGATCGCGTGCCCGGCCGTATCGGTCTCCACCGCGTAGACCTCGCCCGCCGCGATCCTGAGCTGGTGCTCGACCAGGTCCGTTCCCGTCACCAGCTCGGTGACCGGGTGCTCGACCTGGAGACGGGTGTTCATCTCCAGGAAAACGAAGTCCTGCTTGTCGGCGTCCACGAGGCATTCGACGGTGCCCGCGCCCCGATAGCCGACGGTCTCTCCGGCGCGGACGGCCGCGGCCAGCATGCGCTCGCGGAGCTCGGCCGTGATGCCGGGAGAGGGGCTCTCCTCGACGACCTTCTGGTGCCGGCGCTGGACCGAGCAGTCCCGCTCACCCAGCGCGACCACGGTGCCGTCGGCCAGGCCGAGGATCTGCACCTCGACGTGCCGGGCCCGCTCGATGTAGCGCTCCAGCAGGATCGCGGCGCTGCCCCCGAATCGCGCGGCGGCGCGGGAGGCCTGCTCGAAGGCCTTGGCGAGGGACTCCTCGTCGTAGGCGACGCCCATGCCGATGCCACCGCCGCCACCGGCCGTCTTCACCATGACGGGGTAGCCGATCTCCGCTGCCGCCTGTACGGCCTGCGCCAGCTCGGCGACCGGCTCCCGGGTGCCCGCGGCGACCGGCACGCCCGCGCCCTCCATCAGGTTCCGGGCGTTGATCTTGTCGCCCATCCGCACGATGGCGTCAGGGTCGGGGCCGATCCAGACGAGGCCCGCCGCGGTGACCACACGGGCGAAGGCCTCGTTCTCGGCGAGGAACCCGTAACCCGGGTGGATTGCCTGGGCCTTGACCTTGCGTGCGGCGTCGAGGACCTTGTCGATGTCCAGATAGCTCTGGGCCGGGTTGGCCGGTCCGAGCAGAACGGCTTCGTCCGCCTCACGGACGAAGGGCAGATCGGCGTCGGCCTCGGAGTAGACCGCGATCGCCCGCAGCCCCATTCGCTTGACCGTTCGGATGATCCGCCGTGCGATTTCGCCACGGTTGGCGACGAGAACTGAGTCGAACACGCAGCCCACCCTAGGTGGCGAGCCGGGGATCGCGTGCGCCCGTTTCCAACTGAACCACATGCTCCAATCTGTAGGGTCACCACAAAAACACCTGGCCACGCACACCGTGAACGGGGCTCTGGTGCAACCTCTGCTACAACCTGTTCACCGGAGCGAGCCTGTCCACCACTCTGGCCATGGCCTCCACGACCCCGTGGTCGTACTCGCTGCCGCCGTCCAACCGGAGCCGCTCCAGCGCGGCCCCCGCCCGATCCCGGTCGGTGGACCCCCCCACCAGATCGTCGTAGGCGTTGGCGGCCTTGATGATCCTGCTGGCCGGGGGCGGCACGTCGTCGACCGAGTCGCACTGGCGGCGGACGATCTCGGCGACCCCGTGGAGCACGCCGGTCTTCCTGATCACCTCGGCCCCCAGCTCGGCGATGCGCTTCGCCTGCGCCGGATCGGTCAGCACGGTGGCCCCGCCCGGAATCGGATCGCACAGGGAAAGCTGACCGATGTCGTGCATGAGCGCGGCGTATTCCAACTCCAGCAGTTGCGGCTCCGACATGCCCAGCTCCCGGCCGATGGCGAGCGACATCTGGCTGACCCGGCGCGAGTGACCCGGCTCGACATAACCGCCGACCTCGGTGACCCTGCTCAGCGCGCGGACCGTCTGCAGGTAGGTCGCCCGGATCCCGGCGTACTTGCGGAAGGCGACCTGTGTCACCAGCAACGGCGCCGCGAACACCAGCAGCGCGGTCATGTCCATGCTGTGCGAGGCGAGCGCCAGCAGCATTCCCGACGCGGCCACCGCCGCGCCGAGCGGCGCCGCCATCCGCGTCTCGTCCCGTACGGCGACGCCGAACGCGGTCTTGACCTGCTCCGCGCGGAGCATCGCGGCGATCACCACGTCGGCCGCCAGCATCAGCGCGATGAGGACGGCCATCACGCCCAGCGCCGGCCACCAGTTGCCCGTCTCCGGCCACCGAGCGCCCCGCTGAACGACCTGGTAGAGCGGATCGGCCAGCGGGCGGTAGATGAACGCCACCAGCGAGCCGGACAACAGCCGCCGGGCGATCGCGTCCATGCGCGGCGGACGGCCGACCGCCAGATGCGGCAGCCCGCCCGCGATCATCCCGACCGACATGACGGCGACGACCTGCAGCGCCGACTGCCGCGCCGGGGCACCGCCCACATCAAGCAGCAGGGCGTAGCCGAGGGCCGCCGCCGTCGAGATCGGGGCGACCTCACGGTTGCCCGGCATCGTCAGCCGGGCCAGCTCCCCCGCCGCGATCAGCGCGCCGAACCCGATCGCCACCTGCGAGTCGACCAGCCCAACCGCCGCCGTGTGCGAGATGCCCGCGACCGTGAGCATCCCCGCCGCGCAGATCAGCAGCAGCTGTCCCGAGTCCAGCCCCTGGGTCGCCCCTCTTCGCTCGCTCATCGCTCCGACACCACCTGGATCGGCATCGTCGGGTCGTCGTGATCCTTGGCGGCCGTCCCGGCGACGGGCTCGGACGGGTCCGGTCCGGTGCGCGTCGGCTCCCATTCGACCCGGGCCAGCGCCTTGACGAACGTGTTCACCATGGCGGGATCGAACTGCGTGCCGGCCATCTTGCGCAGATCCTCCACCGCCTCCTCGATGGACTTCGCCTTACGGTAGGCACGGTCGGACGTCATCGAGTCGAACGCGTCGGCCACCGCGATGATCCTGGCGAACTCGGGGATCTCCGCCCCGGCGAGCCCCATCGGATAGCCCTTCCCGTCATGCCGCTCGTGGTGGTGCATGATCCCGGCGAACGCCTCGTCGAGGAAGTCGATGCCCCGCACGATCTCCAGCCCGCGCATCGGATGGAGCTGGATCGCGGCGTATTCCTCCTCGGTCAGCTTGCCGTCCTTCTGCAGCACCTTCGTCGGGACGCCGAGCTTCCCCACGTCGTGCAACATCCCGGCGTACCGGATCGCCCGGAGGCGCTCGGTGCCCATTCCGATCTCCTCCGCGATCATCGAAGAGGCGCGCGACACGCGGGTGCAGTGGCCTCGCGTGTAGTAATCCTTGGTCTCCACCGCCTGGCACAGCGCGGCGATGGTCGCGTCGTACGAGCGCTGCTGCGCGTGGTACTGCCCGAACGCCCACCTCGCGACGAAGAGCGGCAGCAGCACCAGCACGGCCGAGATGGACTGCACGGTCGCCCACAGACCCGCGATCAGCAGGCCGAAGGTGGCGTAGCCCAGATAGGACACCAGAAGCTGGACCATGCCGCGCAACGGCACCTGATCTTTGCCCACATCTTCGGCCAGCAGCAGGATGGTCGCCGTCAACACGAAGTTGATCACAATGAAGGCCGCCGCGGCCACGCCGTACGGCACGATCACATCAGGGAAGTCGTCCAGCTTGGGCAGCCCCACAGTGCCGCCCGCGTGCTTGAAGGCCCATCCCGCCGCGTACCCGCACACCACGAACTGCGCACCGTTGAACAGGCGCTTCACCGCGGGAAGGCCCGGCCTGACGCTGACGACGGCCGTGAGGCCGACCAGCGCGGCTCCCTCCGGGCCCACCAGGACCATGGCGGCCAGGGCCGCGGAAAAACTGACCGAGATCGCGGCCTGCGGCACGCTGAGCAGGGTCGGCACGGACTCGCACACCAGGAACAGCAGCGCGAGCACGATGAGCGCTGGCCATTCGGCCTGGTCGAACCGCCCCGGAGTGACGGCACTGTGCGCGATCAGCGCACCCGCTGCTCCGATGAGCGCGGCGAAGTAGACCCTCGCAGGCCAGGGCAGTTCCCGCAATGCGGCCACCTTGAGAAAAGGCGCATACTCAGGTCCAGGAGATCCCCGGGGTCGCGGCCACCGCGCCCACCAGGAGAACCACCGGGGTGAGCAGCACCAGCGCTGCCAGCAGCCTGACGGCAGTCCGGTTGAACATGCGCTGCCTCCACATCGATTTCGCGACCCACGTTACAGAACCCAACCCGCCTGGTCAGAGATGTCGCGGCAACCGCAGCCAAACCGTAACCAACCAATCACGCACTGCTCATGGCCTCGCTCCGCTCGGCAGGCTCGGGCGCCTTTGAGGCGCCCCTCACTGCTCATGGCCTGGCTCGCGTCCATGGGACTCGCTCCGTTCGGCGGCCTTGGGCAGGCCGACCGTGGCGACCGGGATGGTCGCGCTACCCCGAGCGACGGTCCATGACCTGCACGTGGTCAGCTTCGGCCGGGGCACGTCGGCGACCAAGCGCGACGCCCCTTCGATGGCGGCCGACAGTGACGGCAGGTACACGCCGGTCTATTTCGCGACACACGGGTTCGCCGCCGTCGCCGCCGACTACCTGGGCCTGGGCGGCGGCCCCGGCCATCATCCCTACATGCACAGCGCCACCGAGGCGAGCGCCTCTCTCGACCTGCTCAAGGCGGCGAAGACGCTCGCCGAACGTCGAAAGATCACGCTCGACAGCCGGATCCTGGTGACGGGCTTCTCTCAGGGCGGGCACACGGCCATGGCGCTGGGCGCCGCCCTCCAGCGGGACCCGGAGCTCGACGTGGCCGCCATCGCACCGGTCAGCGGCCCCTTCGACCTCGAGCACGCCGAGCTGCCGCAGTCCCCTCGCTAGATTCGATGGATGGAGAACCGGCGCTGAGCCTGCTTACAGGCGGGTGCGGGCCCATTCGACGGTGGCCTTGAGGCCTGTCGAGAGGTCGTTTCTGGGCTGCCAGCCGAGACATTCGAGTGCCGGGGCCGGGTCGACCGCCATCGCGGGGAGGTCGCCGAGGCGTGCGGGGGCGAGGCCAGGCTCGTCCTGCGCGCCGGCCGCGGCGGCGACCAGCGTGTGCAACTGGCGATCGGTGGTCTGCACACCGGTGCCGAGATTGAAGCGGCGGCCGTCGCCGTCCGGTCCGCACGCCCGGGCGAAGCCGTCCACGACGTCCTCGACGAAGATGTAGTCCCGGGTCTGGGCGCCGTCGCCGTACAGGACCGTGGGCTTCCCGGCCAGCAGGGCATCGGTGAAGATGGCGACGACCCCGGCCTCGCCGTCGGGCGACTGGCGCGGACCGTAGACATTCGAGAGCACCAATGTGGTGTATTCAAGCCCATATAGCCCGCTATATGCGGACAAGTAGACTTCGCCGCTCAATTTCGAGGCCGCGTAGGGAGAACGCGGATCGGTCGCCGCGTCGCCCGGCACCGGAATGACGGCGGGCCTGCCGTAGACGGCCACGGACGAGGCGAAGACGACCTTGCGGGCACCCGCGCGCCGGGCCGCCTCCAGCACGTTCACCGTTCCCTCGACGTTGTGCCGGGCGTCGTTCACGGGGTCGTCGACGCTCTTACGCACGCTGATCTGCGCGGCGAGGTGACAGATCACCTCAGGTCGCCACTGCTCGGCCAGCGCGCCGAGCGCCGGGTCGCGGACGTCGAGGACATGCAGAGCCGCGTGCGGGTTCCGGTTCCGCCCTGACGAGAGGTCGTCCACCACGGCCACCTCGTGCCCGTCGGCCAGCAGCCGATCGACAAGGTTGGACCCGATGAAACCCGCCCCACCCGTGACTATTGCCCGCATGCCCCGTCCCTCCCTGAAGGTCTACGGGGGAGATCCTAATCCCCGAGCTCGGCGCGGACCTCGGCGATGCGGGTGAGGACTTTGGAACGAAGGTCTTCTGGAACGGGATCGCACCCGCAGTGTTTCGCCACCAACTGCTTGACGACCTGCTCCAGGCCGTATTCCTGCAGGCAGGGGCCGCACTCGTCGAGGTGCTGCTTTATGTCGGCGCACCGGGTGTCGTCCAGCTCCCCGTCCAGGTAGCTGTAGACCCTGTCCAGCACCTCGCCACAGTCTGTGTCGTGATGGTCACCGCAGCTCATCGCCCCTCCTCGCCCCTCACCAGCCCGCGCTCGCGCGCGTAGTCCTCGAGCAGCGTCCGCAGTTGCCTTCGGCCGCGGTGCAGGCGCGACATGACGGTCCCGATAGGGGTCCCCATGATGTCGGCGATCTCCTTGTAGGGGAAGCCCTCCACATCCGCCAGGTATACAGCGATGCGGAACTCCTCGGGGAGGGCGGCGAGCGCGTCCTTCACGTCACTGTCGGGGAGGTGCTCCAGCGCCTCAAGCTCGGCCGACTTCAGCCCGCTCGACGTGTGCGACTCGGCGCGCGCGAGTTGCCAGTCCTCGATCTCTTCGGTGCCGGCCTGCTTCGGCTCGCGCTGCTTCTTGCGGTAGCTGTTGATGAAGGTGTTCGTGAGGATGCGGTAAAGCCAGGCCTTGAGGTTCGTCCCCTCCTGGAACTGGTGGAACGAGCCGAAGGCCTTGGCGAAGGCCTCCTGCAGGAGGTCTTCCGCATCCGCTGGGTTTCGGGTCATCCGAAGCGCGGCAGAGTAAAGCTGGTCGAGATACGGCAGGACGTCGCGCTCGAACCGCTCGCTGCGCTGCTCCAGAGTCTCCTCGGCTGTCTTGGAGACCGGACCCACCCCCTTCAGGACACCTGACCCAGCCGAGAATACCGGCACGTCAACGGCGACCTGTTCAGGGGCTTCCGGCAGCAGCAACGCGTTCATGCCCATCTGCAACATGGCAGGCGTAGAGTCTGTTCCCAGTGCTGTTTGAGGTGACGAAAGCCCCGGTACGGGGAAAAAACCACGTACCGGCTGGAGCCCGGGAACCCAACGTCCAGGAGCTGCTCGTGCTGCCAATTCCGGCCAACGAACTCAATGGTTCGGGCGCCCTGGGGCCGTACTGGAATTTCTACCACGCAGTCGTCGCCGAGCAGTTGCGGCAGTGGCTGCCCGCGCGCCCCTCCCTGCTGCTCGACCTGTCCGGCGGACGCGGGCGCTGGCCCGGACAGGCGGCACGTGCGGGGCACCGGGTGATCGAGGTGATGGATTTCCGCCGCCCGAACGAGCCCTGGCTGCGGGACACGTCCGGGCGCATCCAGAAGGTCCGCGCCGACGACCTCGGGTTCCTGCCCGACGAGTGCGTCGACGCCGTCATCGCCGAGGAACGCGCGCTCTCCGTCGAGATCATGACCGAGTCGGTGGTCGAAGACGTGGTCCGGGTGCTGAAGCCCGGCGGCAGAGCACTGGTCTGCGTCGACTCGCTGGTCCTCGGCATGGCGATCCTCGCCGAGCAGAACTACTGGGCGCACCTGTGCCAGACCGGCGAGGTGATGCTCGTGCCGTGGCCGGACGGGAGCATCACGCGCTGTTTCACGAGCGTCCAGTTGCGTGAGCTGATCAGCGGCGCGGGGCTGGAGGTGGAATGGGTCCGCCCGCGGACGGTCCTGTCCCCGTCTACCGTCAACCACATCCTCGCCTCGGGCGGCCGCTCGCTCGCCTGGCTGGTCCGCACCGAGCTGGAATCCCAGTCCGACGGCGACGACACCGTCGGCATCCACCTGGTGGCAAGCGCCCGGAAGATCTAGTGCCGCGACAGCGATGGCCCAGTGTGTGATTCGCCGACCGGGCGATCAACCTTGACCGGGAAGCGCGCCTAGCGGCGGCGTTCGATGTTGGACTGGCACTGGACGCAGCGGGCCGCCTCCGGGCGCGCCTCCAGCCTGCCCTCGGGGACGGGCCTGCCGCAGTCCAGGCACCGGCCGTAGCCGCCGTCGTCGAGCCTCTTGAGCGCGGCGAGTACGGCGGTGCGCTGGCGGGAGGCGACGTCGAGCATCGCCTGCGTCCGATCGGCGTCGGTGAGATCGGATCCGGCGTCCGCGGCCGATCTGTCCTGTACCGCGACCGGGTCTCCCCTGAGCACTCCGATAGATCGGTCGAGCTCTTGGAGCATGCTTTCCAGGCGCATACGCGCGGTCGCGTCGTCCACGAATCCGCACCTCCGGGAAACTGTGAGGGAAGACCTGCAGAGGAGTCCCCGGTCTCCTGACAGATCGTTCTGCTTTTACGGCATGTAACCGCTTTCCTCTGCGGATGCCCATTTGGCGACGTTCTTACACCAGTGCTTGACGGCGGCCGTCGAGAAAGGCAGACATGCCCGATCAGTGGGGCAGGAGGGATTCGAACCCGTTCACTGAGTCTCCTTGGTTCTCAGTGATTCGCCCGTTGCTGGGCGAAGGTCCCCGTCTTTCCCGGGCGGTGATGGGCTATATGCATCCGCACGGAGTTCGTGGTGTGACGGTGTGGGTGTCGAGGGCGATCTGGTAGATCCATGCCTCCAGGCGCCCCCGATCGCGCAGGCCGTCCGCACTCTGGGCGATCTTCACGTAGACCTCCTGAAGAAGGTCCTCGGCGTCTTCCGGTCGCTCGACGCGCCGGGAGATGAAGGCCAGGAGCCGTTCGCGGAAACCGTCGTCGATCGGGGGCATGGTCACTTTCCTCGCTCTGGGTGTTATCGACAGCCGCAGGCGCTCGGGGCCGCCTCGGCTGCCTCCGAAGCGGCTGCCTCCGGCGTGGTGCCGCAGCACTCCGCCTTGTCGTCGGGTGCGCAGCAGGTCTGCAGGTCATCGGTGGAGCAGCAGGGCGTCGTCATTTCGTCCTCCTTGTGTGTTGGTTCCGTCGGGGTAGACGGCGAACGGTTCGCATGGACGCAGGCGCAACTTAGATGTACTTCTAATTTGACATCTCTCAAAGCCATCTGCCACCCTGTTGGCTACTTCGATGAGCTTCTAAGTCAAGCGCCCGCGCTGTTCTGCCAACCCGCCCTGAACTCTGCCAACCCGCCCTGAACCTGGAGATCCTGAGATGAGCTGCTGCGGCACCACGACCAACCTCGTGCTTGAGCCTTCCGCTTCCCGGCCCGGCGACCTTCCCGTGGTCGTCATCGGCACCGGCCCCGTCGGCCTGGCAGCCGCCGCCCACCTGGCCGAGCGCGGCATCGACTTCCTGGTCCTGGAGGCCGGTGACCAGGTCGCCGCCTCGATCGCCAAGTGGAGCCACGTCCGCGTGTTCAGCCCGTGGAAGTTCAACATCGACGCCGCCGCGGCCCGCCTGCTGGAGGCCGACGGCTGGACCACCCCCGACCCTGAGTGGCTGCCCACCGGCGCCGAGATCATCTCCGACTACCTGAACCCCCTGGCCAAACTCTTCGGTGACAAGGTACGGCTCGGCAGCCCGGTCATCGCGATCAGCCGCCTGGGCTACGACCGGGCGCGCACCAACGGCCGCGAGGACGTCCCCTTCGTCATCCGGCTGGCCAATGGTGACGAGGTGCGCGCCAAGGCGGTTATCGACGCCTCCGGCACCTACGCCACCCCCAATGTCCTGGGCGCCAACGGTCTCCCGGCGTACGGCGAGGCCGAAGCCGTCGATCTCATCGACCACGCCCTGCCCGATGTGCTCGGCGCCGACCGCGAGCGCTACGAGGGCAAGCACACTCTGGTTGTCGGCGCGGGCCACTCGGCCGCCACCACCTTGCTCGGCCTCGCCCAGCTCTCCGACGACACGCGGATCACCTGGGCGATTCGCGCCGGGAACGCCGGCCGTACCTATGGCGGCGGGGACGCCGACGCCCTCCCGGCCCGTGGCGCCCTCGGCACCCGCCTGCACGCCCTCGTCGGGTCCGGTCGCATAAGGCTTCTGGCCGGCTTCTACGCCCACTCCGTGGCTGTGACCGACGGCCGGGCGACTGTCGTCAGCCGCGATCCGTCCGGCGCCGAGCAAAAGATCACTGTGGACCGCGTCGTTTCAGCAACCGGCTATCGCCCGGACCACTCCATCGCCTCCGAGCTGCGGCTGGACCTCGACCCGATCCTCGGCTCCACCCGCCGGTTGGCCCCGCTGATCGACCCCAACCAGCACTCCTGCGGCACCGTCCCCGGTCACGGCGTGGACGAACTCGCCCACCCGGAGGCCGGCTACTACGCCGTCGGCGTGAAGTCCTATGGCCGCGCCCCGACCTTCCTCATGGCCACCGGCTACGAGCAGGTCCGCTCCGTGGTCGCCGCTCTGGCCGGCGACTGGGAGGCCGCCCGCGACGTGCAGCTCGACCTGCCCGAGACCGGCGTGTGCTCCTCCGACCTTGCTGAAGCCCAGGAGATCAGGGTCGGCCTGGCCACCGGCATCAGCGGCGGCCCGCTGTCCACGCCGCTCCCGCTCGCCACCGTCAGCTCCGGCGGCTGCTGCGGCTGCTGCGGCTGCTGCGGCTGAACCCCCTGTCCCAGGAACTGAACCCCCTGTCCCAGGAAGGAGTCCAGACATGTCCCGACAGCTACCCACTACCCGGTGGTCATGGTCGCCGTCGCCCTGGCCTGCGCGCTGAGCGCGTTCGCACTCGCCGTTTACCATCACCTATAGTTTAGACAGCCGTCTAATTAGGAGTTGTTGTCATGACTGCCATGACGATCCCGTGCTGTGCCCCGATCGCGCGTGAGCCGCTGTCGGAGAGCGCCGCGGCCGACCTGGCGGTCATGCTCAAGGCCGTTGCCGACCCCGTACGGCTGCGCCTGCTCTCCATGATCGGCTCCCACGAGGGCGGAGAGGCGTGTGTCTGTGACCTGACCGGCGCCTTCGACCTGACCGCTCCGACGATCTCGCACCACCTCAAGATCCTGCGTACGGCAGGGCTGATCGACGGTGAGCGGCGTGGCACATGGGTTTACTACCGG
>JBIOWF010000153.1:0-37219 GCA_044868295.1 Microtetraspora sp.
GTCCGACGCGCTCGTCGGCCCGGTGGCCGTCGCCGCGATCCGCTCTCTGAACGTCGACACGCTGCTCCTCGGCGTCCACGGCATGAGCGCGAGGGCCGGTTTCACGACGCCGAACCTGCTTGAGGCGGAAACCGATCGCGAGCTGGTGAGCGCGGCCCAGCAACTCGTGGTTCTGGCCGACCACACCAAGTGGGGAACGATCGGCATCAGCACCATCGCCCGACTGGATCAGGCTCACGTGGTGGTGAGCGACACCGGGCTGCCCGACGAGGCGCGGGCCGAGCTGTCCGAGCACGTGGGCGAACTCATCCTGGCCGACCCTTCCGGGGGCGCCGAGTCGGAGGCGACGGCACCGTGAAGCGCACCATCACCCACCTGGCGGACGGGCGGGAGCTGTTCTACTACGACCGCCGGGACGACGCCGACCGCAGCGCGATCGACCCCAGGGAGCTGCCTGCGCGCCCACCGGCCTCCGAGATGAGATATGACCCGTTGATGGACGAGTGGGTCGCGATCGCCGGGCATCGGCAGACCCGTACCCACCTGCCGTCCGCCGACGAATGCCCGCTGTGCCCGGCTCATCCGGGTTCGGAGATCCCTTCGGCGTACGATGTCGCGGTCTTCGAGAACCGCTTCCCCTCTTTCAGCTTCACGCTCGGCGAATACGGGCAGGTGGGCGGGCTCAGCGACGTCCGTCCGGGAATCGGGCGCTGCGAGGTGGTCTGCTTCACATCCGACCACGACGCCTCCTTCGGCTCGCTGATCGACGGTCAGGTCGAGCTGGTCATGGAGGCCTGGGCCGACCGTACGGCGGAGCTCGCCACGCTGCCCGGCGTCGAGCAGGTCTTCTGCTTCGAGAACAGGGGCGCCGAGATCGGCATCACGCTGCCGCACCCGCACGGCCAGATCTACGCGTACCCCTATGTGACCCCACGGACGCGGCAGATGCTCGATGCCGCCTCCCGGCACCGGGGCGGCAATCTCTTCGCCGACGTGCTCGCCGCCGAGCGGGCCGGTCCCCGGGTCGTCGCCACCAATGAGCACTGGACGGCGTTCGTCCCGGCGGCCGCCCGCTATCCCTTCGAGGTGCACGTCTATCCGCACCGCCACGTGCCGGACCTGCCCTCGCTGAGTTCCGCCGAACGGGCGGCGTTCGGGCCGCTCTACACCGAGGTGCTGCGCCGCCTGGACGGGCTGTTCGGCGTGTCCATGCCGTATGTCGCGGCGTGGCACCAGGCTCCGGTCTCCTACCGGCGGGATCTGGCCTACCTGCACCTTCAGCTGTTCACCATCCGACGCGCGCCCGACAAGCTGAAGTACCTGGCGGGTTCGGAGTCGGCCATGGGCGCGTTCGTCAACGACGTACGGCCCGAGCGTGCGGCCCAGATGCTGCGTGAATCGCATATAACGACTTGATCTCCAATTGGTCGCAACTTTTGGTGGCAATCACCGTTCCTTTACCACTACTATCCATCGAACCGGCTGGCTCAGCCGGTGCGCCTAATCCCGGGTGCCTCGCCCGGGAACCGGGGACCCACCATGCACCTGGGGTGAAGGCACGTGAGTGCCAGGGCTCCTCCAGCCCGAACCCGTCAGCTAACCCGGTCGGCAGATGGAGAGGAGTGGGCTCTGCCCCGCGCATTCCCCCTGATCTCAGTGGTGCTCGCCACCGCTGTGCTGGTGTTCGGTACGCCGACCGCCGGCAGCGCTGCCCCGAAACCCAGCGAGAGCCAGCTCAAGAAGCAGCTGGCAGCCCTCGAGAAGAAGGTCGATCGGCTGATCGGCGACTACAACGCCAAGCGGGTGGCACTCGCCAAGGCGAAGGACGCGCAGAGGTCGGCACGCGACCGCTTGAACAAGGCGAAGACCGACTACGAGACCGCCCAGAAACAGGTCGCCAGCCTCGCGGGTCTCCGTTACCAGACCAGCGACCTGGGGATGTTCATAACCCCGGATCTGGCCGGCTCCGGCTTGCTGGCGCAACTCCAGGACGAGCAGGCCGCCCTGCTCACCGGTTTCGCGAGCGTCCGGCAGGAGCGTGCGAGGGCCGCCAAGGCGGCCGCGGACCTCATCGAGCAGCTCAGGACACAGTCAGCCGAGGTCGCCGAGCGCCGCAAGGAGGCCGAAGACCTCATCGACGACATCAAGAACAAGCTCGACCAGCTGATCCCCGTCGCGCCCGGCAGGCTCCGCAACGGATCCTGGGCTCCCGAGCTGCCCGCCGGCACTGACAACATCACCCCGCGGACCCGGCTGATGCGGGCGGAGATCAGGAGCCATTTCGCGCTCCGATTCGCCGTCGGCTGCTACCGGAGCGGCAGCGACGGAGAGCATCCACTCGGCCGCGCGTGCGACTTCATGATGAGCTCGGGCGGCTCGATGCCCACGCCGGACATGAAGGCGATGGGTGACAGCATCGCCGCCTGGGCCATCAAGAACGGCTCCAAGCTCGGCGTGAAGTACGTGATCTGGCAGCAGCGGATCTACAACCTCGGCAGGCCCGGCTGGCGTGGCATGTCGAACCGCGGCGGCATCACGGCCAACCACTACGACCATGTTCACATTTCGATGTACTGAGACCACCTGACCCACCCCCGCGATCACGCGGGTGTGCGGGCCGAGCCCCTGCGACCCGCACACCCGCGTGATCACCTTCCGTGCGGTCTCCCCGGCCGGTGCGCGGAAACGCGGCGTGCGTGCGGCAGGCGAAACGTGGTCCGCCCCGCAGGCCCGCCAAAACGAACGCGCTCTCCCCCGGCCGGTCCGCGGAAAACGGTATGACACCGATCAACGGGTCGGGCAAGATCCAGGCATGACCGACAAGCGAATCGTCCCTCCCATGGTCGCGTCCGACGAGCGCGAAATGCTGAACTCCTGGCTCGAATGGCATCGTGAGACCCTCGCCGTCAAGTGCGAGGGGCTGAGCGAGGAGCAACTGCGCGAGCGCGCCGCCCCGCCCTCCACGCTCTCGCTGCTCGGCCTGGTACGGCACATGGCCGACGTGGAGCGCAACTGGTTCCGCCGGGTGCTGAACGACGAGGACGTGCCTGGCATCTACTTCACCGACGACGACCCCGACGGCGAGTTCGACAACGTGGACACGGCCTCGGCCGAGGAGGCGTTCGCCACCTGGCGGGCCGAGATCGATCTCGCCCGTACGGCCCTCGCCGCCTGGCCGGACCTCTCCGCGGTCGGCAAGCGCAAGCGCAGGGGGCAGGACGTCTCGCTGCGCTGGATCCTCGTCCACATGATCGAGGAGTACGCCCGCCACAACGGCCATGCGGACATCCTGCGCGAGCGCATCGACGGCGTGACCGGCGACTAGGGGGCCGCGCAAAACGCAGGCGCCACCGCGCGGCGCCCGGGCGGCGCTCGTCGTTCCGGAGGCGCGCCGAGTGAGCACAGCGCACGACCTTTCGCGGCACCTCCAGGTCGTGGTTCGTCAATCGACCCGGCTACGCGACGCCCAGCTACCGCCTGGTGGGCGCCCGCGTCGGCGCCTCGGACTCAACCGGAGATGCGCACCGGGTTGACGAGATCGGCGTAGATCAGCAGGCCGCCCATGACGAGCAGCACCGCCGCCATCGCGTACGTGAGCGGGAGCGCCTTGGCGACGTCCACGTAGCCGGGCATCGGGCGGCGCCTGATCCGCGCGAAGCCGCGCTTGAGCCCCTCCCAGAGGCCACCGGCGATGTGGCCGCCGTCCAGCGGCAGCAGCGGGATGAGGTTGAACATGCCGACCGCGAGGTTCAGCCCGGCGAGCAGGTTGATGAAGATAACGATCTTGTTTTCGAGCGAGGTCGACGACGCGGCGATCTCGCCGCCGATCCGGCCGGCGCCCACGATGCCGATCGGCCCATTCGGATCGCGCCGCTCGCCCGAGAACGCCGCGTGCCAGACGCCCACCATCTTCTTCGGGATGTTGAACATGGACGCGGCCGTGCGCTTGGTGATGTCCCACATCTGGACGGCGGCGTAACCGGCGCCCTGCTTCTCTATGACGGGTGTCGGCGCCACCCCGAGGAAGCCGACATTCTTTTCGATCTTTTCGGGGTCGTCCATCGCGGGACGGTCCTGAGCGATCAAGCCGACGTTGAGCGTCATGGCCTTGCCGCCCCGATCGATGCCGATGGCGGCGGCGCCGGCGCCGTGGGCGCGGATCAGCCGGGTCGCTGCCTCCCAGGAGGCCACCGGAGTGCCGTCGACCGCCGTGATGCGGTCGCCGGGTAGGAAGCCCGCCTTCGCCGCCGGGGTCAGCGGATCGCTGGGCAGGCACTCACGTTTACCCGCCTCCGCCGCCGGGATGACGCACTTGGACACCGAGGACACGGTCGGCTTGAGCACCTGCACGCCGAAGCCCATGACCACGATGGCGAACAGCAGGAACGCGAGGACGAAGTTCATCGCCGGGCCGCCGAACATCACGATGACCTTCTGCCACCACGGCTTGCGGTAGAAGACACGGTTCTCGTCGCCCGGCCTGATCTCCTCGGAGGCGACGGCGCGGGCGTTCTCGATCAGACCCTGCCACGGGCCGGTGGACACGCTGCGAAGTTTGGCCGGGTCGTCACTCGCCCGGGGCGGCAGCATGCCGATCATGCGAATATAGCCGCCGAGGGGGATCCACTTCACGCCGTACTCGGTCTCGCCGCGCCTGCGCGACCAGAGCGTGGGCCCGAAACCGACCATGTACTGGGTGACGCGAACGCCGAAAAGCTTGGCCGGCACGAGGTGGCCGATCTCGTGCAGGGCGATGGACACGAGAAGCCCGACGAAAAGGATCAGGAACCCGGCCGCGAAGAGCCAGCTCATCAGCGCGTACCCCCGTGCAGGAGAAGTTGTCTATGCATGTGTCCCCATTCGAGGGTAGCCCACCGCCTCGGACCTGGATCAGCCACCGAAGGGAACCTCCCGTCACTCGGGTTTCGTGGGCGTCCGGCCCGTGAGACGGAAGCGTCAAGGACGCCAGATGAGAACGAGCGCACAGTCGTCATTGTGACCGGACGACATGGAGTTGACGAGCGGGCGGGCGCCGTCGCGGAAACCCGAGGGGAGCAGACGTTCGGCCTCGCCCAGCAGCCGGTCAAGCCCGGCGTCGATGTCCCTGCCGGGCTGCTCGATCAGCCCGTCGGTGTAGAGCATCAGCGCGTCGCCCTTGCGCAGCACCCCGCTGTCGGGCTCGCAGTGCAGCTCGGGGACCACGCCGAGGACGACGCCCTTCGCGGTGGCCACCCGCCACGTGCCCGTCCCCGCGTCGAACCTGACCACGGGCGGATGGCCGGCCGAGGTGATCACATACTCGCCGGTGGACAGGTTCAGGTGCAGGTGGACGGCGGTGACGAACCCCTCGTCCCCCCTCTGCCTGTGCAGGTAGGAGTTGCAGGCGTGCAGGAAGTCGCCGACGGAGCCGAGGAGGCCGCCGAAGGTGCCGGACAACATGAGCGCCCGGGTCCCGGCGTCCACGCCCTTGCCGGAGACGTCGACGACCGCGACCTCCATCCGGTCGCCCTCGCGCATCGAAACCACGAAGTCGCCGCCGAACGAGGAGCCGCCGGCCTGCTTGAGCACCACCTTGCCGCCCCAGTCCTTGGGAAGCGGCGGCAGCTCGCTCTGTTTCTTGAGGCGGTCGCGCAGCTCAAGCAGCATCGCGTCGCCGCGCAGGCCCTGCACGCCGAGCTTGCCACGGGTGCGGGCCATCAGCGAGGCCAGCGCCGCGGTGAAGGCGATGGTGATCAGCATCCCGGGCCCGAGCTGCATGAATCCCCTGACGGCTCCCACGTACGCCAAGGATGCGACGACGGCGCACAGCAGGATCATGAGGCTGCGCAGCCGTAGCCGGAGGCCGCCGAAGAGCGTCACCAGGATGAGCAGGGCGGGTGAGAACCAGTCCGAGGAGACTCCGACGTCGAGCACCCCGATGAGCAGCGTGACGACCACCAGGGCGGTCAGGACATTACGTTCCTTCGACCACGCCTTCCGGACGAAGCGGACAAGCGGCACCAGAAACGGCACGCGCACCAACAACGCGCGGAGCCGGGGAGGGATCAGCGGCGCCGGACGGGAAGTCATGATGTGCTCGACTGTAGCGGCCCATGCCTGATGAGGGCAGCCACTTGACCAAGACCTTGATCATTAACCAGGGAAATTAGGTGGCTGTTCCGGTTTGCACGCTCCTACTGTTAACGGGTGACCCTCCAGATTCGCGCCATCACCGAAGCCGAGTGGCCCACCTTCGCGGCCGTCGACCTCGAGGCGTTCAACTCCGCCTATCCGCCGGAGATCGTCGACCGGTGGCGGGAGCTGACGGAGCTGGACCGCACGCTCGCCGCGTTCGACGGCGATCTTACGGTCGGCTGCGCCGCCGCGCTCAGTTTCACCATGACCGTGCCGGGAGGGCCGATCCCGGTCGCGGGGGTGACCGCCGTCGGCGTGCTCCCCTCCCATCGCCGCCGCGGCGTGCTGTCCTCGCTGATGTCCCGCCAGCTGCGCGATCTCCACGAAGGCGGCGAGGCCGTCGCCGCCCTCTACGCCTCCGAGGCTGCGATCTATGGCCGGTTCGGGTACGGCAGGGCCGCCGACAACCTCTTCTTCCGCATCCCCAAACACGGCTCCGCGTTCGTCCGTGACGCGCCGGTCGACCCGTCCCTGCGGATCCGCGTGGCCAAGCCCGCCGATGCCCGTGCCGAGCTGGAGACGGTCTTCGACGCCGTACGGCCGGGCCGTCCCGGCCTCTACGCCCGATCGGACGCCACCTGGCGGCTGGAGGTCCTCGCGGACGAGGAATTCGACCGGCGCGGCGCCGGGCCGCTCCGCTGCATGATCGTCGAGGACCCCTCCGGCCCGCGCGGCTACGCGCTGTTCCGGGTCAAGGAGGGAACGACCGACCACGACGTGCCGGACGGCGAGGTCCGGCTGATCGAGCTGTTCGCCACCGACCCCGCGGCGTACGCCCTGGTCTGGCGCAGTGTCCTCGATCGTGACCTGTGCTCGCGCCTCTACGCGTGGTGCCGCCCGGTCGACGACCCGATCATCCATCTGCTGGCCGAGCCCCGCCACCTCAACGCGGGCTGGCTCGACGAGCTCTGGGTCCGTGTCGTGAACGTCGGCCGGGCGCTGACCGCCCGCGCGTACGCCGCGCCCGCCGATCTCGTCATCGAGGTCGTGGACGAGGTGTGCCCGTGGAACGCGGGTCGCTGGCGGCTCACGACCGCCAAGGGCTCCTGCGAGCGGACGGACGACCCCGCCGACCTCACCGTGCCGGTCAGCGCTCTCGGAGCCGCCTTCATGGGCGGCCGCCCGCTCACCGCGTTCGCCGGCGCGGGGCTCGTGACGGAGCACCGCGAGGGCGCCCTGCGGGAGCTGTCCACCGCGATGTCGTGGGACCCGAAGCCGTGGACCGGTCTGGTCTTCTGACCTCCATCCGGCCCGCGCAGGCTCGCTCCGGTCTTCTCGGTTGGCGCCCGGTCTTCTAGGCTCAGGGCATGGCGCTGCAGAATTTGCAGATCACGACGATCACCGCGATGCGGGCACGCGACGTGTCGCGGCCCACACGAGACCAGCAGCAGGCGGCCGACCGGCGTCCCCTGCGCGATGAGGCGCCGCGGCGCGAACCACGCCGCGGCGGTGACAGACAGCCCTACGGCAGCGGGGGAAGCTCGCCGGTCTCCTCATAGCGGGACAGCTGCGCGATGCGGCGAGCGTGCCTCTCCGCTCCGGAGAACGGGGTGGAGAGGAAGAGCTCCACGAAGCGCACGACCTCCTCAGGAGAGTGCATGCGAGCACCGAGGCTGATCACGTTCGCGTCGTTGTGCTCGCGGGAGAGCTTCGCGGTGTCCTCGTTCCAGGCCAGGGCCGCGCGGATGCCGCGGACCTTGTTGGCCGCGATCTGCTCGCCGTTCCCGGAGCCGCCGATCACCACGCCCAGGCTGCCCGGGTCGTCCGCGACGCCCTGCGCGGCGCGCAGCACGAACGGCGGATAGTCGTCCTCGGCGTCATAGACGAACGGGCCGCAGTCCGTCACGTCGTGGTTCTGCTCCTTGAGCCAGGAGACCAAGTGATTCTTGAGTTCATAGCCGGCATGGTCGGCACCGATGTAGACACGCACGCGCCCAGTTTCGCAGGTGCGCATACCGGACATGACCAGGGGGCTGCATTACAGTAATAACCCGTTGGCCACCCCGCTCCTTACGCGTCAATTGAACCCGAGAAGGCTCCAGGGTGGCCGAAGCCGTACCGCGAACAGCTGTGGAAAAGGCTGCGAAGGGCATGGCGATGCACCGACCGTGGCACAAGTGAGCACGTGACGAGGGAAGTCATCGCCGCCGAGGCAGCCGAGCCGTACGTTCCGAGCTCGCCAGTTGTCGGCCGGCAGTGTCGGTCAGTAGATGGTCAATAGATAAGGAGCCCCATGCGCGAGATCCGTTATGTCGGCGATCCGGTGCTGCGCACGCCCGCCGAACCGGTCACGGATTTCGACAGGGAGTTACGCCGCCTCATCGACGAGATGTTCTCGGTGATGTACATGGCGGACGGCGTCGGCCTGGCCGGTCCGCAGATCGGCGTCGCCCGGCGGCTGTTCGTCTACGACATCAGCAACCGCAAGGGTCATGTCGTCAACCCGGAGCTCACGATCGACGACACGGATGAGGTCGTCGAGGAGGAGGGCTGCCTGTCGGTGCCGAGCCGGGAGACCGGCAGGCCGCTGTACGCGCCGACCGCGCGGGCGGCCGGAGTGACGCTCCGCGGCCTCGACCGGCTCGGCCGGCCCGTCACGGTCAAGGCGAGGGGCATGCTGGCCCGATGCTTCCAGCACGAGTTCGACCACCTGAACGGCATGCTGTACGTCGACAGGCTGGCCAAGGAGCAGCGCAGGAAGATCCTCCTGGAGACTCCCTGACGCCCCTCCCACCCGAATCCGCGCGAACCCGTGGTGTTCGCGGGCGCTAGAGCTGAAGCGACTTGACCTCCAGGAACTCCTCCAGGCCGAGCTCGCCCAGCTCCCGGCCGATGCCGGACTGCTTGTAACCCCCGAAGGGCGCCAGCGGGTTGAAGTGGCCGCCGTTGACGGACACCTGGCCGGTGCGCAGCCTGCGCGCCACCATGACCGCCTTCTCCTCGCTCGCCGCCCACACCGCTCCCGCCAGGCCGTACGGCGTGCCGTTGGCGATCTCGACGGCCTCGTCCTCCGAGCCGTAGGGAATGATCGACAGGACCGGGCCGAAGATCTCCTCCTGCTCGATCGTCATGCCGGGGGCGACACCCGCGAAGACCGTGGGCTCGACGTAGTAGCCGCGCTCGAAGTGCCGGTCGGTGTCGCCGAGCACGAGGCGGGCGCCCTCCTCCTGCCCCCTGTTGATGTAGCGGATCACCCGGTCCCGCTGCGCCGCCGAGACGAGGGGCCCTAGACGGGTGCCCTCGGCGAAGGGGTCCCCCAGGGCGTACTTGCGGGCGGCCTCGACCGCGAGCCGCACCCCGTCGTCGTACTGGTCCAGGTGGACGAGCATGCGGGTCCAGGCCGAGCAGGTCTGGCCCGAGTTGATGAAGGCGTTGCCCACGCCGGCTTTGACGGCGGTCGCCAGGTCGGCGCCGGGAAGGATGATGTTCGCGGACTTTCCGCCGAGTTCGAGAGCGACCCGCTTGACCGTCTCCACGGCCAGCGCGGCCACGCGACGGCCCGCTTTGGTGGATCCCGTGAAGGACACCATGTCCACCTCGGGGTGGGCCGCGAGCGCCTCGCCGACGACGGGCCCGTAGCCGCTCACCATGTTGAACACGCCCGGCGGGAGGCCGACCTCGTGGAAGATGTCAGCCAGCGCGTAGGCGGCGAGGGGGGCCACTTCGCTGGGCTTGAGCACGACTGTGCACCCCGCCGCCAGGGCGGGGGCCACCTTGCAGATCACCTGGTGCAGCGGGTAGTTCCACGGCGTGATCGCGCCGACGACGCCGACGGGCTCCCGCACGATCAGCGAGTTGCCCACCCGGGCCCGGTCGAAGTCGTAGCTCTCCGCCAACTGGGCGTATCCCGCGAGCACTCCCGCCGGCATCAGGGTTTGCACCTTCAGCGCGATCGGGAACGGCGCGCCCATGTCGGTGGCGATCGTCGTCGCGATCTGCTCCGCGCGCTCCTTGACGAGGTCCGCGGCGGCCCCGAGGAGCTTGCCACGTTCGCCGGGAGCCGTGTCGGCCCAGGAGGGAAAAGCCGCGCGGGCGGCGGCGACGGCGATCTCGACGTCGCCCGGCGACCCCGCGGGGACGCGGTCGACGATCTCCTCCGTCGCCGGGTTGATCACATCGACGCCTTGACCCGACGATGACGGGATCCAAGCTCCATTTATGTAAAGGTGGCGCATGGACCTCATCCTCGCGCGAGAAACGCCAGATGGCGAGCGTTGCCGTCCGACCGGTCCTAGATCATCCTTATCAGGTGAAGATCGGCTGTCGGGTGCGGGAGCGCTTGAGCTCGAAGAACCCGTCCGTTCCCGCGACAAGCAGGACGCCGTCCCACAGCCGGCCGGCCGCCTCGCCGCGCGGGATGGGGGAGACCACGGGGCCGAAGAACGCGACCCCCTCGACGGAGATGACGGGCGTGCCGACCTCCTGCCCGACCAGGTCGATGCCCTCGTTGTGCGAGAGCCGTACGGCGTCGTCGAACTCCTCGGAGTCGAGAGCGTCGGCCACGGCGGGGTCGAGCCCGGCGGCCCGCAGGGCCTCCTCGATCGTCTCCCTCAGCGTGTCGAGCGTCTTGAGCCGGCCCTGGTCGTGGAATCGGGTGCCGAGTTCGGTGTAGAGGTCGCCGAGGACCTGGTCACCGTACTTCTGGGCCGCCGCCGCCACCACGCGGACGGGGCCGATCGCCTTCCTGATCAGCTCCCTGTACTGCTCCGGCACGTCCTTGTCCTCGTTGAGCACGGCCAGGCTCATGATGTGCCAGCGGGTCTCCACGGGGCGGACCTTCTCGACCTCCCGAATCCAGCGCGAGGTTATCCACGCCCACGGGCAAAAGGGGTCAAACCAGAAATCAACGATCTTTACCTCGGACATGAATGGCCTCTCGCGAAGGGAATGTGGTTCCATCGGTCGGCAACTAAAGTCAAGGTTCCTTCTATTCCAGGTAGGGGGAATCTAGAGTGCGTTTCGCCTGTCAAGCGTGGCAGGATTCAGGGAACCCGGCCGCGATGGTGCGCTGGGGCGTGTGATGAGGAGCGGATGTGGCAGGCAATCTGACCCGTGACGAGGCCCGGGAACGCGCCCGGCTGCTTACCGTCCAGTCCTATGCGGTCGATCTCGACCTCACCGAGGGCTCGGAGCGGTTCGAGACGGTCACGACGGTCCACTTCACCTGCACCCGGCCAGGGGCGGACACCTTCATCGACCTGCACGGCGCACACGTCCGCAAGGCCGTCCTGAACGGAACCGCCCTCGACGTCAAGAGCTACGACGCCGACAAGGGCCGCCTCCCCCTGCCCGGCCTGGCCGAGCACAACGAGCTGCGGATCGACGCCGACGCCACCTTCATGCGCACCGGCGAGGGACTGCACCGGTTCGTCGATCCGGTGGACCAGAAGGTCTACCTGCACAGCCAGTTCGAGACGGCCGACGCGCACCGGATGTACGCCTGCTTCGACCAGCCCGACCTCAAGGCGACCTTCGAGCTGACCGTGCTCGCGCCCGCCGACTGGCAGGTCGTCTCCAACGCCGCCCCGGACGAGGTCCAGGAGTTGGAGGAGCACAGGGGGAAGCATGGCACGCTCCAGGCGTCCAAGCGGTGGCACTTCCCCGCGACGCCGGTCATGTCGACGTACATCACGGCTCTCGTCGCCGGGCCGTACGCGGTGGTGCGCGACGAGCATGACGGGATCCCGCTCGGCCTCTACGTGCGTCAGTCCCTGGCCGGGCACCTCGACGCGGACAACCTTTTCGAGGTCACCAAGCAGGGCTTCGACTTCTTCCACCGCGTCTTCGGCCTGCGCTACCCGTTCGGCAAGTACGACCAGCTGTTCGTGCCGGAGTTCAACGCGGGCGCCATGGAGAACGCGGGCTGCGTGACGTTCCTGGAGGACTACGTCTTCCGGTCGCGCGTCACCGACGCCATGGTCGAGCGCCGGGCCGAGACGATCCTGCACGAGATGGCCCACATGTGGTTCGGCGACCTCGTCACCATGCGCTGGTGGGACGACCTGTGGCTGAACGAGTCCTTCGCGACGTACATGTCGGTGCTCTGCCAGGCCGAGGCGACCCGCTGGGGCCAGGGCGCGTGGACCACGTTCGCCAACGTCGAGAAGGCCTGGGCGTGCCGCCAGGACCAGCTCCCCTCGACCCACCCGATCGCCGCGGACATCCCGGACATGCAGGCCGTCGAGGTCAACTTCGACGGCATCACGTACGCCAAGGGCGCTTCCGTGCTCAAGCAGCTCGTCGCCTACGTCGGCCTGGACAACTTCCTCGCCGGCGTCCGCGACTACTTCAACGAGCACGCCTGGGGCAACACCACCCTGCAGGACCTGCTGTCGGCGCTGGAGCGGACCTCCGGCCGCGACCTGTCGTCCTGGTCGAAGGAGTGGCTGGAGACCTCCTGGGTCAACACGCTCCGTCCGTCCTTCACGACCGACCCGGACGGCCGGTTCCTCACGTTCGACGTGCTGCAGGAGGCTCCGGCGGAATACCCGACCCTCCGCTCGCACCGCGTCGCGATCGGCCTGTACTCCCTGGTCGACGGTGTGCTGACCCGGACCAAGCGGGTGGAGCTCGACGTCGTGGGCGGCCGCACGCCCGTGGCGGAGTTGGTCGGCGAGACCCAGCCCGACCTGGTGCTGGTCAACGACGACGACCTGACCTACGCGAAGATCCGGCTCGACCCGAGGTCGCTGGAGACGCTCGTCAACGGCGGCATCGCGGCGTTCAAGGACTCCCTGCCCCGCGCCCTGTGCTGGTCGGCGGCCTGGGACATGACCCGCGACGCCGAGATGGCCACCCGGGACTATGTGAAGCTGGTCGTCTCGGGCATCGACTCGGTGAAGGACATCACGGTCGTGCAGACCGTGCTGCGCCAGGCCCGCCTGGCCGTTCAGCAGTACGCCGACCCGGCCTGGCGGGCGACCGGTCTCGCCCAGCTGGCCGACGCGCTGCGCCGCCTGGTCGGAGCGGCCGAGCCCGGGTCGGACCACCAGCTGGCCTACGTCAACGCGTTCACCGCGGTCGCCGGCTCGACCGAGGACCTGGCGTTCGTCAAGGGAATCCTCGACGGGACCGGAGTGCTCGAGGGCCTCGCGGTGGACACCGACCTGCGCTGGACGCTCACCCACTGCCTCGTCTCGGGCGAGGTCCTCGGCGCGGCGGACATCGACGCCGAGCTCGCCCGGGACGCCACGGCCACCGGCGAGCGCTCCGCCGCACTGAGCCGCGCCACGATCCCGACCGCGCAGGGCAAGGCCGACACCTGGGCCGCGATCATCGGCGGCAAGCTGAGCGGCGCCCTGCTGCGCTCGACGATCCTCGGCTTCATGGACCCGGGGCATGTCGAGCTGCTCGACCCCTACGGCGAGAAATACTTCGACGAGGTCGGCCGCATCTGGAAGACATGGACGTCCGACAGCGCGCAGAACTTCGCGATCGGCTGCTACCCGGCGCTGCTGATCAGGCCGGAGACCGTGGCGCGGACGCAGGAGTACATCGACCAGGCTCAGCCCCCGCACGCGCTGCGGCGGCTGCTGCTGGAGGGCGCGGACGGCATCAGCCGGGCGCTGCGCGCGCAGGCGAAGGACGCGTCCGCCTGATCGCGTTCTGATCACCTCGAAAGGCTCCGGCTCCCGCCGGGGCCTTTCGCGTCTGTACGGCACGCATCCGACGTGCGCCCATGCCCATCGCGACCCCGTTCACGGTGTACGCCCTGGATGGGGCGGGCAACGGGTGAAAGCGTCGCGCAAGGCCGGTGCAAGGCCTAGGGGGTGGTATGGCGGTCCAGAGCCATTTACAGTGCGCCGGCCCAGGGCTACCGCGCGCGCTGGCCCCTTCGCGCAGGAGGCCCCCATGGTCGGTTATGTCCTCAGCGTCGTCATTCCGGTGACGCTCGCCATCGTCGTCGTCTCGCTGTACAACGGGCTGGTCCGCGGGCGGAACAACGCGGACAACGCGTGGGCCCAGGTCGACGTGCAGCTCAAGCGCCGCTACGACCTGTGAACGTCGTAGGCCACAAGGTGACCGAAGAGGACGGCTTTCCGCTGGCCGGGCTGCCCAGCCTGTTCTCCGCCGTGGCCGCGTCACCACTCCACCCGGCGACCTTGCTCGCCGACGTGTCGGCCCATCTGGTGACCCTGCTCAGCGGTCAGTGATCGAGCATGGCCTGCCGACGTGTGCGCGCACCTCGTTGACCGTGCGTCAGCAGCGCCTGACGCGCGTGGCCGGCCGACGCGCCGGCTATCTCGTGGCCCTGCTCAGCGGTCTGTGATGGGGGCATGACCGGACCGACGTGTCCGCCCATCTCGTAACCCGTCAGTGACGCGTCGCGGCGTGGTCGGCGAGTGTGCCGATTCCGCCGATCAGGCCTCCGACGAGGTCGCCGGCGCTGAACGAGGTCGCCATCGACATGCCCGCCAGGCGGCATTCCCCGTCCGGCAGCAGGTTCCGTGCCCGCTCCCCCGTCACGATCTCCACACCACGCCCGTGCGGGTCCACGAGGACCAGCACGGCCTGCGGAGACTCCTCGCCCAACGCGGCGTGCAGCCGTTCGGCGAAGTGCCGCCGGGGCCCGATGGGCCGTCCGACGTAGACGGCGAAACGCAGGCCGGTCCGGCGTTCGGCCAGACTCAGGGCCGACCGGACATCATCGGCCTGCACGGGGTTCAGCGTTATCACGGCTACTCACCGCCCCTCAAGGCCCGCCAACGCGGGCGCCGGGCTCGGAGTTCAGCGTTCTCACGGCTCTCACCACCCCGCCGAGGCACCGCCGATGCGCGTGCCGGGTTCGGAGGTCTCCGCCATACGCCGCCAGTCCACGTCGGGCGTGACGTCCCAGTTCGCACGGCGCCCGGTCAGCACCAGGCAGGCCTCGCCGACACCGTGCTCGCTGCCGAAGGGGCCGCCGAGCCACACCACCCCGTCGGAGCCGGCCGGGCTCCTGGTGGACCGCCCAGGCGCGAGCACAAGCAGGGCGATCAGCAGGAAAACGCCGCCCGACACCCCGACGAGGAACGCGAGAATCTCGATCGCGTTGTCCACACAATCAACGTAACTCCGCTGTGCGGACCAGTCGAGACCGGGTCGTCTCGCCACCGGCCGGGGCAGGTGGCACGTACGGCGAATCTCGACGGGGGACAGTTCCCGGGTTCGGACGGCCACCGCCTGCGCAAGGGCGGTAAGATCGTGACTGTGCGCCACACTACTGAAGAGTAGGCCCGGAGATATCTAGAGAAGATACCCACCATTGGGCCATACGAATCGGCTTAAGCAGGCCACAAAAGTATGAACTACGCAACACTAGGCACCAGCCGAGTGCTCAACTACCGTGAGTGATGTGGATACCGGTCTAGCGCCAGAAGATGGTCACGATACGTCACCGATCTGGGTGAGTGACCACTCGTCGGAGCGATCCTCGACGCGAACTGACGCACCAGCGTCTACCTACGCGCCCGTAGAGCGCGCATCTCTCAGGAGCCTGCTCCAGCAGCCCCAATACTGGCATCTGCGCCGCCGCGCGCTGATCGCCGCGGCCACGGGCCTGGTGACGGGCATCCTGCTCGGCAGTTGGCGGATCGGCCTGACGATGGCCATCGTCGCGGCCGTCGCGGATGCCGTCTATCGCTCCAAGACCGTGTCGTCGGTGCCCGCGTGGCGGCGCCCGTCCGCGGCGGAGCGGCGCACCGAGGCACAGCTCAAAAAGCTGGAGCGAGGTGGCTACAAAACCCTGCACGCCCGCGCCATCCCCAACAGCGAGGCCCAGATCGATCACCTGGTCATCGGGCCGACCGGCGTTTACGCGGTGGACTCCGAGAAATGGGACAGGCGCCTTCCGGTCCGGGTGCAGTCGCACCGCAAGCTGTTCCACGGACCGTTCAACCAGAAGCCACGCCTCGACGAGGCTCGCTGGGAGGCCGCCCAGGCGAGCGAGCTGATCACCAAGGCGCTCAGCCGCGAGGTCTCCGTCGTCCCGTCACTGGCGATCTACGGCCCCGCGATCCCATGGCGGATCCTCAACGTCCGGGAGGTCGACGTCTTCTCCGGCAGCCTGGTCCGCAAGTGGATCACCAAGCGGGAGAAGTCCCTGACCACCGCGGAGATCGACTCCATCTACCGGGCCGCGGAACGGGTCCTGCCGGCCCGCTACCCCGAATCCTGAGGGCCGTCCCAGTCATCCGAGCGCGGGCCGTACCATTTGAAGACTCGTAGTCTTCTGATGGGAGTCTGGCCATGCCCGCCCTCAGGTCTCGTACGGTCACTCACGGCAGGAACATGGCCGGTGCCCGGGCCCTGCTCCGGGCGACCGGTGTAGCCGGCGGCGACTTCGGCAAGCCGATCGTGGCGGTGGCCAACAGCTTCACTCAGTTCGTGCCAGGTCACGTGCACCTCCGTGAGGTCGCCGACGTCGTGGCCGGCGCGGTCCGTGAGGCCGGGGCGATCCCGCGTGAGTTCAACACGATCGCCGTCGACGACGGCATCGCGATGGGCCACGGCGGCATGCTCTACTCACTGCCGTCGCGCGAGCTCATCGCCGACGCGGTCGAGTACATGGTCAACGCCCACTGCGCGGACGCCCTGATCTGCATCTCGAACTGCGACAAGATCACGCCGGGAATGTTGCTGGCCGCCTTCCGGCTCAACATCCCCACGGTCTTCGTCTCCGGTGGCCCGATGGAGGCCGGGAAGACCTCCGGCCGCAAGCTCGACCTCATCGACCCGATGATCGCCGCCGCCGACGACAGCGTGTCCGACGCCGAGCTCCTTGAGATGGAGGAGAACGCCTGCCCGACCTGCGGGTCCTGCAGCGGCATGTTCACCGCCAACTCGATGAACTGCCTCACCGAGGCGATCGGGCTGGCGCTGCCGGGCAACGGCACGATCCTGGCCACGCACAAGGCCCGCAAGACGCTGTTCGAGGACGCCGGGCGAGCCGTCGTCGAGATCGCCAAGCGCTACTACGAGCAGGACGACGAGTCGGTCCTGCCGAAGAGCATCGCGACGCGGGACGCGTTCGAGAACGCGATGGCCCTCGACGTCGCCATGGGAGGCTCGACCAACACGATCCTCCATCTGCTCGCCGCGGCGCGCGAGGCCGGGGTGAACTTCGGGCTCAAGGAGATCAACGAGGTCTCGCTCCGGGTGCCGTGCCTGTGCAAGGTCGCCCCGGCCACGGCGAAGTACCACGTGGAGGACGTGCACCGGGCGGGTGGCATCCCCGCCATTCTCGGCGAGCTGGACCGGGCGGGCCTGCTGTCGCGCGATGTGCACAGCATCCACGCCCCCTCCCTGAACGACTACCTGTCGAAGTGGGACCCCAAGTCCGCCGAGGTCAGCGAGGAAGCCCTCGAGATCTGGCACGCGGCGCCCGGCAACGTCCGGACGGTGAAGGCCTACTCGCAGGACGCGCGGTGGGACTCGCTCGATCTCGACCGTTCCGAGGGTTGCATCCGGGACTTCGATCACGCCTACACCCGCGACGGGGGCCTCGCCGTGCTCTACGGCAACATCGCCCCCGACGGCTGCATCGTGAAGACGGCCGGCGTGGACGAGTCGATCTGGAAGTTCTCGGGCCCCGCCATCGTCTTCGAGTCGCAAGAGGACGCGGTCGACGGCATCCTCGCCAACAAGGTGAAGGCGGGCGATGTCGTGGTCATCCGGTACGAAGGCCCCAAGGGCGGGCCAGGCATGCAGGAGATGCTCTATCCCACGAGCTTCCTCAAGGGCAAGGGCCTCGGCAAGGCGTGCGCGCTCGTCACCGACGGCCGGTTCTCCGGTGGAACGTCAGGGCTCTCCATCGGCCATGCCTCTCCCGAGGCGGCCGAGGGTGGCATCATCGCCCTGGTCGAGGACGGCGACCTCGTCGAGATCGACATCCCGGGCCGCTCCATCGAGCTGAAGGTGGCCGAGACCGAGCTCGCGGCCCGGCGCGAGAAGGTGCTGGCCGAGCTCGGCGGCTACCGCCCGCGGGATCGCAACCGGCCCGTGACTGCCGCGCTGCAGGCCTACGCCGCCCTGACGACGTCGGCGTCGACCGGTGCCTCCCGCGACCTCTCCCAGCTCTCCAGATAGCTCCGAATAGTTCCAGGCGAAGGCCGGGCGGGATTCCATCCCCTGCCCGGCCTTCTCGCTGTCAGGCCGTGGGCTCGGGCAGCCTGCGGAGGATCTCCGCGATGCCGGTCTCGACCTTTATCAGCCGCACGTTCATCTCAACAATGTCGGTCCGCATGCCGTTCATGTCGGCCTGCATCCCCTCGACGTCATCGCGCATGCCGTTCATGTCGGACTGGAGTGTCGCGAGCCGATCTGAGTGCTCTTCCAGCATCGCGGTGTGCTGGTTGAGGGTCTTCCCGTGCTCCTTTCCCTGGATCAGGAGGTCGTCGATCTTCCACTCGATCCGGGCGGTACGCGGGAGAAGGCCTGTCGGGGCGTGCCTGTCAGGTTCGCCGAACATGTATTCCTCCAGCTTCGTCAGACGCTCATCCGTGGTCCGAGGCTTCATGAGGATCCTTTCGCTTGGGGGGTGTCGCGTCCATCATGCCGCTACCCAGAGTGCGGAATTGCACACGGAATGCTTGCGGATGAGGTTTACCCCTCCGCGTGGCAGCCCGATAATTCGTTCGGAAAAATGTCAGTGCTTGAGGGTAATGTCTAGGTATGGCTAACGTCATTAGGAACCAGACGCCACTGACGACCGCTGAACTCGCCGCACTTGCCCTGTCCCTCGCCCACCTCGGGGCGGGTCCGCAGTCCGTCACCGCCCGGCGCGGGCTGCGCCACGCGTTCGAACACCTCGATCTGGATGACGACGTCATCGCCACGACCCTCTCGACCCTCACCGCTCCGCTCGACCCGGACGTCGCTCGCCGCGCCCGGGCGGCCGCGAACGCGATCACCGCACGCCTGGTGGTGCGCATTCAGTACCACGACTCGACGGGCCGGCTCACCGTCCGTGACGTGGAGCCCGTGACCTGCCTGGTCCACCGCGAGTACTGGTACTTAGTCGGCTGGTGCCGCATGCGGGGTGCGATCCGCGCGTTCAGGTTCGACCGCATCGTCGCGGTGGAGCCGACGGACCTACCGGCTCGGCCCCACCTGCCTGAGAGGTATCTCCCCTTCCAGCGCCGCAGGGCGGCGTAGGGGCGACTTCAGGAGCAGCAACCGCCGCCGCAGCAACCGCCGGAACGGGGAGCGGGCGCGGCGGCGGCACCGCCCACGACCGCCACCGTGGACAGCAGCTTGACGGTGTCGTCGTGCCCTGAGGGGCAGGACGCCGGAGCGTTGGCCTCGGCCATCGGCCGGTTCAGCTCGAAGGTGGACCCACAGGACCGGCAACGGTAGTCGTAGCGAGGCATGCCCATAGGGTACGGCCTGCGCGCCCAACGGCGCAGACCGCCTAACGGAAGTGAATGGTGGCGTAGTCGGCGACAGGCTGGTAGCCGAGGGCCTGGTAGATGGAGTTGGACGCCGGGTTGGCGAGATCGGTGAACAACAACACCTCGTCGGCCCCTTCGTCGAGTGCCTTGCGGGTGGCGGCGTGTGTCACCGCGGATCCGTATCCGCGCCGCCGCCACTCGGCGGGTGTGTAGACGGGCCCGACGCGGGACATCCCGGCGATGGGGGCCGAGACCCCGGCGAGCGAGACCAGGCTCCCCTCCGCCTCCCACCAGACAAGTTCGTTCCTGTTGATACGAGCGGAGACCACAGGGGTCGGGTCAGCCGTGACGTCGACGTGCGCTTCGGCCTGGAACTCCCGGAACCATTCCACCGCCACCGGCAGATCGTCCGCGACAGCCGTACGGGACCTGCCGGAGACCGTGGACGCCACCAGTGAGCCGAGCCGGTAGAGACGCTCGGATCTGCGCCCCTTCTCGGGCTCCCACCACGCGTTCGCGAACGACTCGGCCACGTCCAGCGGCCCGTTCACACCCGCAAGCGCACGCCCGCTCGCGATCAGCTCGCTGACCAGGGAGGGGATCGCCGCCGAGGGCAGGGCGGTCAGCAGCGGATAGGGCGGTGTGTGGCACACCACACCGGCCACTTGGCTGTCCTCGACGAGCCAGCCCAGCAGCGGATCCTCGGCGAACTGGCCACCCCGCACCCCGCGCAGCACGGTCAGGGGAACCGTGTTGCGCACCGGGTCGCGGAGCAGCCAGGACTGCGCCGTTTCCGGAAACTTCCCGACGTCGGAGGTGAACATCCACGTCATGCCGATATTGTCGCAATCGTGACGGCGGCCGGATAAGTGGCTGTCAGGCCGCGGACTCTGCCAGGTACGGCGCCCACTGAGGATCTCCATCGAGTTGTGCTCCGATGAGCCGCCAGTGAGCGCCGCGTGGCACCACCGGGGCGACGCGCAGCGTCCACCCCAACTCCTCCAACAGTCTGTCCGCTTTGCGGTGATTGCAGGGCATGCAGGATGCCACGCAGTTCTCCCAGGTGTGGGGGCCTCCCTTGGAACGTGGAACGACGTGGTCGATCGTCTCGGCTCGCTGACCGCAGTAGGCACAGCGGAAGTCGTCCCGGCGCATGAGCGCCGCCCGGGTGAGCGGGATCCGGGACCGATAGGGGATACGGACATAACGGCGCAGCCGGATCACCGACGGAACGTCGAGCGTCCGCGTGGCCGAGCGCAGCACGGCGCCCCGCCCATCGCGGTGGACGACGTCCGCCTTCTCTCTCAGCACCAGAATGACGGCGCGATGCAGCGAGAGAGTGGTGAGCGGTTCGTAGGTGGCATTGAGCAGCAGAACTTGGCGCATCAGCCGGCCTCCCCAGCTGTGCGCCCCGGTTGTGGCCCCGTCTCTTGGGACTCGGGTGCTTCCGTCACAGGGACCTCCGCCGGACGGCCCAGCGGATGATCACCACGGTACCGCCCTCCACCAAAGTGTGGCCTCTGCGGCTACCCTTCCGCCACCCCATAAAGACAGGTGAGGTTGACGGCTGGGACGCCTGATGCTCTTTATGCCCTTACGATCATGTTTTTACTCCTGAAGTGGTCAGTACGTTGGGACGCTCCTGTCGGTGGCCTGCCTTAGGGTTCGAGGCATGACCGGACAGCCATACCCGCCCGCCCGCCGTGACGACATCGTGGACGACCTGCACGGAACCGCGGTCCCAGACCCGTATCGATGGCTTGAGGACCCGGACGATCCGGCGGCCAAGGAGTGGCTGGAAGCCCAGGACGCCCTCTTCAAGAGCGCGGATCTGGCCGGGCGCGATCGTTTCCGGGATCGTGTCGCCGAGCTGTTGAAGTCAGGTTCGGTCGGGGCTCCGACATGGCGTGGCGAGCGCCAGTTCTTCATGCGACGCACCCCGGATCAGGAGCACGCCGTCCTCTACGTGGCGGACGAGCAGGGCGAGCGGGCGCTGCTCGACCCCATGGCGCTCGATCCCTCAGGCCTGACCACGCTGGACGCCTACCAGCCCGACAAGGAGGGCAACCGGCTCGCCTACCAGATCTCGGCGGGGGGCGACGAGGAGTCCAAGCTCTATGTGCTCGACGTCTCGACAGGCGAGGTCCTCGAAGGCCCCATTGATCGGTGCCGCTACTCCCCCGTCGCCTGGCTGCCGGGCGGCGACTCGTACTACTACGTGCGCCGGCTGGCGCCCGCGGACGTTCCCGAAGGCGAGGAGCAGTTCCATCGCCGCGTCTACCTGCACAGGGTCGGCGGGTCCCCGGACAAGGACGTGCTCATCTTCGGCTCAGGCCTGGAGAAGACCAACTACTACGGTGTCTCGCTCTCGCGCGACGGCCGCTGGCTGACGATCTCCGCTTCTCGGGGTACGGCTCCGCGAAACGACCTGTGGATCGCGGATCTCTCCGTTTCTCCGCACGAGGCGCCGGATCTGGTCACCGTCCAGGAGGACGTCGATGCTCAGACCGGGCTCCACTTCGGCCGCGACGGCCGGCTGTACGTCTTCACCGACCGTGACGCACCACGCGGCCGCATCTGTGTGACGTCTCCGCAGACCCCGGCCTTCGAGACCTGGCAGGACCTCATCCCCGAGGACACGGAGGCGGTGCTCTCCGACTTCGCGATCCTTGACGATCTGGACGAACCGGTAATGCTCGCCGGTTGGACCCGGCATGCCATCTCCGAGATCTCGATCCACTCGTTGGCGACCGGCGCCCGCCTCGGCGAGGTGCCCACACCCGGCATGGGCACCATCGGCGGCATCACCGAGCGGCCGGACGGTGGCCACGAGGCCTGGTTCGGCTACACCGACAACACCACGCCGCCGACGATCCAGAGGTTCGACGCCCGGACCGGTGAGACGACCCTGTGGGCGGCCTCCCCTGGAGCCGTCGACGTGCCCTCCGTGAACACCGAGCAGGTGGTCTACCGCTCCAAGGACGGCACCGAGGTCCACATGCTGGTGATCTCCCGCCCGGGATCCGGCCCCAGGCCCACCGTCCTCTACGGCTACGGCGGCTTCGGCATCTCCATGACCCCGGGCTACTCCCCGTCGATCCTGTCCTGGGTCGAGGCGGGCGGTGTCTACGCGATCGCGCAGCTGCGCGGCGGTGGCGAGCAGGGCGAGCAGTGGCACCGCGACGGCATGCTCGGCAACAAGCAGAACGTGTTCGACGACCTCCACGCCGCGGCCGAGCACCTGATCTCCACCGGCGTCACCACCGCCGGTCAGCTCGCCATCTCCGGCGGCTCGAACGGAGGCCTCCTTGTGGGAGCGGCGCTCACCCAGCGGCCCGACCTCTACGCCGCGGTCGTCTGCTCCGCGCCCCTTCTGGACATGATCCGCTACGAGAAGTTCGGTCTCGGCGCCACCTGGAACGTGGAGTACGGCTCGGCCGACATTCCCGAGGAGTTCCAGTGGCTGTGGAGCTACTCGCCGTACCACCACGTGCGGGAGGGTGTCTCCTACCCGGCCACGCTGTTCACGGTCTTCGCGTCGGACACCCGGGTACACCCACTGCACGCCTGGAAGCTGGCCGCCGCCCTGCAGCACGCTCAAGCCGGGGACCGGCCCGTGCTGCTGCGCAACGAGGCCGAGGTCGGTCACGGAGCGCGGGCCGTCAGCAGGTCGATCGAACTGTCCGCCGACACACTCGGCTTCCTCGCCCGCCACACCGGGCTGCTCTGACCCGCACGGCCGGCCGGTCAGGTGACCACGGTCGCCCGACCGGCCCCGGCCGCGCCCGGCACTTCTTGAAGGCGGCGGCTTGAGGACAGACAGCGGCTTGAAGACAATGGCCGCCCGAGGGCCAGGGACGTGTCCCCTTACCGGGGGAAGATGACGGTCTTGTGGCCGTCCAGCAGGATGCGATGCTCGGCGTGCCAGCGCACGGCACGCGCCAGCGCCTGGCACTCGAGATCGCGGCCGATGGCGGCCAGGTCGTCGGGCAGGTGGGTGTGGTTGACCCGGGCTACCTCCTGCTCGATGATCGGCCCCTCGTCCAGATCATGCGTCACATAGTGGGCGGTCGCGCCGATCAGCTTGACGCCTCGTGAGTACGCCTGGTGATAGGGCTTGGCGCCCTTGAACGACGGCAGGAATGAATGGTGGATGTTGATCACCCGGCCGGCCAGCTTCGCGCAGAGGTCCTCGGACAGCACCTGCATGTAGCGGGCGAGCACCACCAGGTCGGCCTGGTAGTGATCCACCAGGGTGAGGATCTCCGCCTCCTGCCGCTGCTTGGTCTCGGGGGTGACGGGCAGATGGTGATAGTCGATGCCGTACGACTGGGTGAGCGGCCGGAGATCGGGGTGGTTGGAGGCCACCGCCACGATCTCGATGGCGAGCAGGCCGGAGCGCACCCGGTAGAGCAGGTCGTTGAGGCAGTGGTCGAACTTGCTGACCAGCACCAGCACCCGCGGCTTGACGGCCTGATCGAACAGCTCAAGGTCCATGCCATAGTCGGGAGCGAGCGTGGCGAAAGCCGTACGGAGCTCGTCGAGTGGGAGCCCTCCGGTGAACTGGACCCGCATGAAGAACCGGTTGGCGACGAGGTCGCCGAACTGCTGGCTCTCGGTGATGTTGCAGCCGTGCCGAGCCAGCAACCCGGACACGGCCGCGACGACGCCGGGGCGGTCCGGGCAGGACAGGGTCAGCACATAGTCAGCGGTCATGCCTTGATCCTCGACGAGGGTTGGGTCGTACGCAGCGCTTTCGCGTGGAGCTGAGCATGATACCGGTCGGGCGGTGGCGGAGTCAGATGCCCGCCTCCAAACCGTCGAGGGCCCGGCGGACGTCGGCGTCGCCGGGCGCGAGGTCACGGGCGCGGAGGAGGTCGGCCCGCGCCTCTTCGATCCGCCCGAGCTCGCTGAGGGCGGTGGCCCGGTTGTAGTACAGCGCCGCGTCCTCGCCGAGGTCGATGGCCCGGGTGACGTCGTCCACCGCCCCCTGCGCGTCACCGGTCTCATAGCGCAGGATGGCCCGGTTCGCCCAGGCCGAGCCGAGGCCGGGGTCGGCTTCGAGCGCGAGGTCGAAGGCCGTCCGCGCTTCGGTGAACCGGCCGGCCATGGTCTCCAGTTGGCCGAGCACGCTGTGCAGGTGCGCGTTGCGCGGGTCCAGCTCCAGGCCGGCCTCGACGTCCCTTCTGGCGGCGTCGTGCTGGTCCAGCATCGCGAGAATCCCGGCCCGGTTGACGTACGCGTCGAGGTAGCCCGGATCGAGTTCCACCACATGGTCCAGATCCGCTCGGGCCCGTTCCAGCTCGCCCGCGGAAAGGCGCAGCTCGGCCCGGTTGTAGTACGCCTCCGGCAGCGGCGGGCTCACCCTTATCGCGGTCTCGTAGTCGGCCAGCGCCTCCTCCGTCCGCCCCAGCTGCAGCAGCAGGTTGCCGCGGTCCAGGTAGTAGTCGGGGAAGGCGGGGTCGATGGCGATGGCCCGGCCGAGGTCGTGCAGGGCGTCCGTGGTCCGGCCCGACCGCGCGAGCAACTGGGCCCGGTTGGCCAGCAGGACCATCCGGTGCAGCGGATGCCGGTCCGGCGGAAGATCGCGTTCAGCGAGATCGATGGCCGACTCGACGAGGTGCAGCGCCGACTGCACGCGCCCCTGGCGCAGCTCGATCAGTGCCCGGCCGTTCTGATCGAAGCCCAGCTTGAACGCGCGTTCGCCCGGATCGGGAAGCAGGGTGGAGATGGCGATCGCCTCGTTGATCCACCCTGTGGCCCGGCCGAGATCACGCTGGCCGGGGTCGGGGTGCCGCACGTCCAGCATGGCCAGGCCGTACGCCGAGGCAGCGTGCACGACCGGGTCCGTGCTGATGCGCCGTGCCCGCTCGTACAGGTCCAGGGCGTGGTCACGACGGCCCAGCCCGCCGAGGGCGGTAGCCGTACGCTGCGTGAACCGCCACCAGAGGTCGGAGCCTGGCTCCGCGAGCCGCAGGCCGCGCATGCCGAGCTCGACGACCGCGTCGAGGAACCCCTCGCTGAGGCAATGGTCGACGGCGGCCCACAACGCGTTCGCCCCCGCCCTCGGATCGCTCCCGTGTTCCAGGTGGTACGGCAACGCGCCCAGCGCGGACTTCTCCGGCAACCCGGCCGCGCGAAGATCGTGTAGGTGCGCCCTCCGGTCCGGGGGCAGGGCGAGATAGGCCGTGTACGCCAGGGGGTCGTCTGAGGTGCCGTCCGACGCGATGTAGTCGTCAGCCGGACCATCGTGCTCTGCCGGAGGCGCCTCGACCCTGATGAAGCCCGGCTGGGGCGCGTTCGGTGAACCCACCACCAAGGTGAGGTCCGCGACCCGGCGCATCAGGACGCGGAGCAGCTCACGATCCGTCGGGTCGGCCTCATGGACGTTGTCCACGACGAGAGTGCGCGGCCCGGACAGGCAGTCCCGGACGAATTCGGCGACACCGTTGGCGATGCCCAGGGTCCTCCTGGGCGCGGGTACGAGAATCCGCTCGTCCTCGGAGAGTCGTAGCCCGATGGCCTCCCTCCGGGCCGGTACCACCTTACGAAGGTCAGGTGCTACGGCCCGGATCTCGATGTCGTGTTCCGAGACCAGGTGCGGGGAACCCTCCGTCGCGGCTGCGACGAGTGCCCGCAGGACCTCGGCACCGAACGTGTACGGACCACTTAGTCGTCGATGCGCGTTGAGGACCGGCGCCACGAGCGGAGGGAGCTCCAAATCACGGAAAGCCGCCGCGCGATGACGAGAGAGATCTCCCCGAACCCAGATGTGTCGAGGGTTGCCCCTCACCCCTTGTGAATGACGCTCGACGTTCCGGTGAGTTTCACCGTGCCCGGCTTGCGAACAATGATCCTTTTCATCGTGCCTCTTTCCCCGTTCTCGGTATAAGGCACAAGTATTGATATGAATCAGTAATCCGCAAGGGCCCGGTTAGGGTTATCTATCGGCCCAATTAAGTGAGAAGATAGAGGATTCAGCCGCTTTTCGCCGTATATCACCACACTTGTGCCGCGTATCTCCCGCCTGAGCTCACACCAGCCGAACTTCCGGTACAACTCGACGGCCGCCTCCTGCTGCAGCGTGGTGTCCCCACGTAACAGTGAGTAACCCAGATCGCGGGCCCGCCGCTCAAGCGCGCGCACCATCTGGGCACCATAGCCGCGGCGCTGGAACGACGGGTGGACACGAAGTCGGCACATCTCGGCCGTCTCATCGTCGAGGCAGCGCAGGCCGCCCATGGCGACGATCCGTGGACCGAGAACGTCCCCGACGAGGAAGTCGCCACGATTGGCCAGGTAGATCTCACTGATCCGGGGGAAGTCGTCGTCGTAGTAGACGCCGTCCCCCTGCGCGAGACCGACCTGGGCCAGGCTGATCTGGTGCAGGGCCCAGACCGCGTCGAGGTCCGACCAGCGATATCGCCGGATCCGCAACCCGTCGCTCACGTGTCCGTCCCGCCTGAATCGAACCGAGTCGGCAGCAGGCCGCCCGGATCCGATGTGTCGACAGAAGCGGGGATGAGGGAGTCCCTGTAGGACGTGAGAGCCGGTATCTCGCCGTGCTTGGCCTGAACCGACTTCAACAGCTCGTAGGCGGGACGCATGATCAGCTCGGTGCGGTACTCCTGCTCGATGAGCTCGATGGCCTGCTGGCCCATACGCAGAGCCTCTTCGACATCGCCCTCGATGAACCGGCACTGGGCCCGGTCGAACCGGATGAGCGTCTGATCGAGGAGATCCTCGCCCGAGTATTTGCCGAGCGCCTGTTCGAGGATCACATCCGCCTCCAGGGTCTGTCCCAGCTTCACCAGCACATCACCCTGGTAGAAGTAGAGCTGGCGCTCGGTGTAGCCGAAGGCCGCGTCTTCCTGGTCACCGGAACTCATCTGGGCGAAAGCCGCCCGGGCCCGGGACAGCGCGCGCTTCGCCTGGTCCACGACGTCCTTCCTGGCGCCGTTGTTGCCCGCCAGCATGGCGAGGGCCCTGGCCTCCACGACCGGCGCCATCGTCCTCGCCGCGCAGGGAGTCTGACCGGCGAGGTCCCGGCTCTTCTTCGCCAGCGTGAGCGCCTCTCGCGGATCGCCGTAGTAGAGCGGAACCAGCGCCTCTCGGGCGGTGACCCACGCGCGCAGCGCGCGGTCGCCGGTCTCGTCGGCGGCGGTTCTGCCGGTGCGGAAGAACGATCGAGCCAGCCGGTGGTCGCCGAGATCAATCATGATCATGCCGCACAGTCCAGAGAGCTGGGCGGCCATCCGGCACAGGCGTTCCTGCAGGTCGACGGGCTGACGACGCTCCATCGCCTTGCGCACCTGGGCGAACTCGAGCAACACGTCGCAGAGCAGTCGCAGAGGCGGCGTGTTCATGTATTGGCGGCCGAAACCGAGTGTGGACTCCTCCCACTGATCCAACATCGCCGGCGAGACGGTGGCCGACACCAGCGTGTCGTCCATCCGCCTCCGAATGTTCTCAACCGAACCGAGCATTTGGCCGTCCAGAGCCACCCCGGTGCCGGCGAGGAGCTTCAACAGCGTCCTCCGTAGCACGTTCTCGTCCTCCTCGCCCCCGCCCGCAGAGGGGTTGCTGCTGTCCTGCTGGATCCACAGCTCGCGCGGACTGGGGGAAGTTTCGGGTCTTCCCTCTTGGAGGTCGCCGCCGCGGACGACGCCGGGCATCTTGTGACCATGGCCACAGATGCACGGGCCCTCGTATCCCAGGGCGACCGGTTCAACCCGGTAGACAGAACACAGGTAGTGAAGGTATTCCGGCCCAGGCCGCTTGAGGCCTGACTCGTAGGCAGACAGAAGCGTCTCCCCGATGCCGGGCACGGGCTTGCCATCACGCTCGAAGAGGGCTCGCACCTGCTCGATCACATCGGCCAGCGCGATGCCGTTCGAAAGGCGGTGGGATTTGATCTTCGTCGTGCCGAACTGCGGCCCACACACCTCATGGATCTCTTCGGCGATCAGCGGCGTGCTTCGCCCGGCTGCCAGGCCGCGTGCCCTGACCTGCCGCGCGATCTCCGTCTCCCTGTGTTGCCTGCCGGCCATACCGGCCCCTCTCTCGTGGTCAGCCGCGCCTGCCGCCCACCATGTCCCGACCGGTCCTCACCTACTGACGCAGCGTAACGCCTCTGTCGCACTGCGCCCACAAGAATGATGGACCAGAAATTGCCCGGCAAGGGGCAGTCTTGGGGCGTGCTGACTAAGGATCGTCCTCCGACAGGGGGTTTCTATCAACCCACTTGGGACTTTCCCTTACCGCAGAGCCACTTTTGCTTCGTTGACCCATCCAGCGTCGTGAGTCATCTTGGCTGCACCGGGATCGAATGTGCAGGGTTGCAAAAGCCCGCACGAAATCAAGGAGGGCGCACGGTGGGCGAGGACGATTTCGGGCGCTTGGAGCGTCTGGTTTCCGAGCTCGACGCTCGGGGCCTCATCGCGAGAGTCGTGCGCACGCAGTCGGGTCGCGCCTTTGTTCGGGTCATCAACCCGAACGCGACCAGCCTCGCGGAGAACGTGGTCTGCAAGTCCACGGACTACTGGTGGTCCTGGGGAGAGAGGATGCACCGGGCGGACGACCCGGCCGGTGCGGCGACGAAGGTCGCCCGAGTACTCGCCGCGGTAAGCGAGTAGGTGAAGGCGATGGACCGGGTGAGGCGCAGTCACCTCGGCACATCGCATCGACCGCGGTTCGACGGAGTCGGCGGGGTGCCTGGTGCGGAGCGTTTCCAGACGGAACGCTTTGGCATCCCGCCGTCTCCGAGTTGCGAGCTCACCGTCCGGCGTGGCCGCAGGGCAGCGCCGGTCGGTGCCTCGAACGGGTCCGGGCGCGTGCTCGCCGGACGCGTTCGACGTCGCCCGGAGTGGCCGGGAGACGCAAAACGCGCGCGAAACCGACCGTGGGGCCCGGCTCGCCGGGCAGGCGGCGATGAAGCGCGTACCCCGCGCCGCGCGAGCGGACATGACGGGGACCGCTTCGCCGCAAGGCGGAGCTGTCCGGAGTGGGGCTGAGACAGACCGCTCCGGGGCAACGGATCCCCTCTCGGAGAACGGCATGGGCATGCTTCCGGGTGCATGCCCCTGCCCTGCCGACCGTCACTGGAGCACCCCGGCCCGCCCTCCGCGGCCCCGGGCCGGGACGCTCCCGTCTTCCCCGGCGATGTGACGACGGCCGGTTCAGTCGGCAATATGGATTAGGTTTACCTGCCCATACCTGCCGATCGGACCGATCCGAGGGGGATCCACCGCGTGTTCCTGCCAGCGCCCACGCCGACGCCATCGCCGAGCCCGTCGTTCGATGTCGATCAGACCGCCCAGGACGCCGCCAGGGCCCTGACACAGGCATGCACGAACGGTGACGGCGTCGTCTGCACGATCCTCAACGCGAGCTTCCCGAACGGCGTGTATCCGTGGGTTCCACTCGTCGCCGGAGCCCTGGACGTCGTGTTGGTCGTCGCGTTCATCCTGGCCGTCGCTCTCCTGGTGAAAAGTCTCCTGCATCGGTTGATCACCAGGCTCACCCTCCGGGCAAGCGAGAGTGTTCTGCCAGAGCGGCTCCGGGGCATGAGCACAACGCCTCTGGACGGCACCGCCGCCATCCTCACGGAGCGCCGCCGCCAACGTGCCGAGACCATGGGGTCGGTTCTGTGCAGCATCGCCTCCATCGTGGTTCTGGGTACGGCGGCGCTGACCATCACGACCCGCCTCGGCATCCCGATCGCCCCCTTGCTGACCAGCGTCGGCATCCTCGGCGTCGCGGTCGGCTTCGGCGCTCAGGAGTTGGTCAAGGACTTCATCGCGGGCATATTCATGCTCCTTGAGGACCAGTACGGCGTGGGCGATGTGATCGACACCGGGGTCGCCGTGGGCACCGTCGAGGCGGTCACGTTGCGGATCACCCGGCTCCGGGACGCGGACGGCAAGGTGTGGTACGTCCGCAACGGCACGATCACCCGGGTGGGCAACGAGTCCCAGGGCTGGTCGCGGGCCGTGGTCGACGTGCCCGTGCCATACGAGGCGGACGTGTCCCTCATGCGTGAGCTGCTCGGGGACATCGCCGCCTCCCTCTGGGAGGACCTGGAGTACCAAGACACGCTGATTGTCGAGGAGCCGCAGGTCTACGGCCTGGAGCAGATCTCTGAAACGGCCGTCATCTTCCGGATCAGCGTCAAGACGGTGCCGGCGAAGCAGGTCACGGTCGCCCGCGAGCTGCGCCTGCGCGTCAAGAGGGCTTTCGACGAGAAGGGCCTCGTCTTCGCGGCCTGAACCTGCCCTCCCGACGCTGCCTTCCTGAACCTACTTGCCGGTATCTGTCCTAGGCTGAAACGGTGACAACCGAGGAGAGCGTGTCCTTCTACGACGCCATCGGGGGCGAGGACGTCTTCCGGCGACTCGTCCACCGTTTCTACGAGGGCATCGCCGAAGACCCGCTGCTGCGCCCGCTCTACCCCGAGGATGACCTTTCCGGGGCGGAGGAGCGGCTGCGCAAGTTCCTCATCCAGTACTGGGGCGGCCCGAGCACCTACAGCCAGGAGCGCGGCCATCCCCGGCTCCGCATGCGGCACGCGCCGTTCGTGATCGGCGAGGCGGAGCGGGACGCCTGGCTGAAGCACATGGGCGACGCCGTCCAGTCGCTGGAGCTGGCGCCGGAGCAGGAACAGCAGCTCTGGAACTACCTTGTATACGCCGCGCACAGCCTCGTGAACGCATAGGTCGCACAACCGGCGGGCAGCGCTCACACATGGAGAAAATCCCCTGGTGGCATGACGCCGTCGTCTACGAGATCTACGTCCGCAGTTTCAGCGACGCCTCAGGTGACGGAGTCGGCGACCTCGCCGGCATCCGGAGCCGCCTGCCTTACCTCGTCGAGCTCGGCGTCGACGCGATCTGGCTGACGCCGTTCTACCCCTCCCCCATGGCGGACGGCGGCTACGACGTGGCCGACTACCGTGATGTCGATCCGATGTTCGGGTCGCTCGACGAGCTCGACGAGCTGATCGCCGCCGCCCACGCGCACGGCCTGCGGCTGATGATCGACATCGTCCCCAACCACAGCTCGTCCGAACATCGCTGGTTCCAGCAGGCCCTGTCGGCCCCCAAGGGCTCGCCGGAGCGCGAGCGGTACATCTTCCAGGACGAGCCGAACAACTGGCTGTCGGTCTTCGGTGGGCCCGCGTGGACCCGCGTGCCGGACGGGCAGTGGTACCTGCACCTGTTCGCGCCCGAGCAGCCCGACTTCAACTGGCGCAACCCGGAGGTCCACGAAGAGTTCCTCGACATCCTGCGGTTCTGGCTGGACCGGGGCGTCGACGGCTTCCGCATCGACGTCGCGATGGGCCTGCACAAGGCCGACGGCCTGCCCGACACCGCACCGGGCTTCACCGCGACGTCGCCCATCTGGGGGCAGCCGGAGGTGCACGAGGTCTACCGCGAATGGCGCAAGGTCCTCGACTCCTACTCGCGGGACGAGGAGGAGCTGCCGGGTGAGCGTGCCGCGGTGGGAGAGGTCTGGACGGACTCCCCGGAGGACCTCGCCCTGTACGTACGCCCCGACGAGCTGCACCAGAGCTTCAACTTCGCCTGGCTGGAGGCGCCGTGGTCGGCGACCGCCTTCCGGAAGATCGTCGAAGACACGCTGGTCGCGGTCGCCGCGCCGACCTGGGTGCTGTCCAACCACGATGTGGTCCGGCACGTCACCCGCTACGGCGAGGGATCCCTGAATCCCGCCGCGGGGCTGTCGCGCGGCCGGGCCGCGCTTTTGGCCATGCTCGCCCTTCCCGGTTCTGCATATATCTACCAAGGGGAAGAACTAGGCCTACCCGAGGTACAGGATCTTCCACCTGAGTCCCGGCAGGACCCCACCTTCTTCCGCTCGAACGGCGAGGTTCCGGGCCGCGACGGATGCCGGGTTCCGCTCCCCTGGTCCGGTACGGCTCCGCCGTTCGGGTTCGGGCCGGACGGGAGCTGGCTGCCGCAACCCGCGGACTGGGCGGGCCTGACCGTCGAGAAGCAGGCCGCGGACCCGTCCTCGACCCTGTCGTTCTACCGCAGGGCTCTGGCGGTCCGCCGCTCGCTGCGCGGCGCCCTGCCGGACGCGATCGCGTGGCTGGACGCGCCCGGCGGCGACGCTCTGGGCTTCGCCCGGGGCAGGCTGGTGTGCGTGCTCAACTGCGGCGAGGATCCGGTACGGCTCCCGCCCCACGACGAGGTCCTGATCTCCAGCGGCCCCCTGGACGGCACGGACCTCCCCCCGGACACGGCTGTATGGCTTCTCACGCCCCCGGCATGAACCGCCTGAGGTAGGCCACCTCGTCCTCCGTCAACCGCCGTGGACGAGCGTTCTCGACGTCATAGGCGACCAGCACGGAGCGTGCCCGTACGAAGATCTCGGCATCGTCGCGGATTTCGTAGGCGAGCCCGAACTTGGCGGCGCTGAGCTCCGTCACCCAGGTCTCGACCCGGACCGGCTCAGTGCGGAACGTCAGCGGCCGCCGATAGTCGATCTCGTGCCGAGCCACCACCAGGCCCCGGTGAGACCGGCCACCCTGTCTCACCGGGTCGAGGTAGAGCATCGCCATGCGGGCGTCCTCGAGGTAGTCGAGGAACCGCACGTTGTTGACATGCCCCAGGCTGTCGATGTCCGCGAAACGCATCTGGCGGTGCAGGACATGCCGATTCCCTCGGCCGCCCGGGTCGTGTCTCATCAGCCGAGCCCCGCCGCGCGTCGTCAGTCGCGGGTGAGCTTGCGATAGGTGACGCGGTGCGGGCGGGCGGCGTCAGCGCCGAGACGCTCGACCTTGTTCTTCTCGTAGTCGGCGAAGTTGCCTTCGAACCAGAACCAGTTCGAGCCCTCCTCCCACGCCAGGATGTGAGTGGCGATGCGGTCGAGGAACCACCGGTCGTGCGAGGTGATCACCGCGCATCCGGGGAAGTCGAGCAGCGCGTTCTCCAGGCTGGACAACGTCTCGGTGTCGAGGTCGTTGGTGGGCTCGTCGAGCAGCAGGACGTTGCCGCCCTGCTTGAGGGTCAGCGCGAGGTTGAGGCGGTTGCGCTCGCCACCGGACAGGATGCCCGAAGGCTTCTGCTGGTCGGGCCCCTTGAAGCCGAAGGCCGCGACGTAGGCGCGGGACGGCATCTCGACGTGGCCGACCTTGATGTGGTCGAGCCCGTCGGACACGACCTCCCAGACGTTCTTCTTCGGGTCGATGCCGGCGCGGCTCTGGTCCGCGTAGGAGATCTTCACGGTTTCGCCGACGACGATCGAGCCGCTGTCCGGATTCTCACCATCGGTGATCATGCGGAAGAGCGTGGTCTTGCCCACACCGTTGGGACCGATGATGCCGACGATGCCGTTGCGCGGCAGGTCGAACGAGAGGTTCTCCATGAGGAGCCGGTCGTCGAACCCCTTGGTGAGCTTCTCGGCCCGGATGACCGTCGTGCCCAGGCGCGGGCCCGGGGGGATCTGGATCTCCTCGAAGTCGAGCTTGCGGTACTTGTCGGCCTCGGCGGCCATCTCCTCATACCGCTGGAGCCGGGCGCGGCTCTTGGTCTGGCGGGCCTTGGCGTTGGAGCGCACCCAATGCAGCTCCTCCTCCAGGCGCTTCTTGCGCTTGACGTCCTTCTGGCCCTCGACCTTCAGACGGGCGGCCTTGGCCTCCAGGTAGGTGGAGTAGTTGCCCTCGTAGGGGTAGCAGCGCCCACGGTCGAGCTCCAGGATCCACCCGGCGACGTTGTCCAGGAAGTACCGGTCGTGGGTGACGGCCAGGACGGTCCCGGGGTACTTCTCCAGGTGCTGCTCCAGCCACTGGACGCTCTCGGCGTCGAGGTGGTTGGTGGGCTCGTCGAGCAGCAGCAGGTCGGGCTGCTCCAGCAGCAGCTTGCACAGCGCGACCCGGCGGCGCTCACCACCGGAGAGCTGGGTGACGTCCGCGTCCGGCGGCGGGCACCTGAGCGCGTCCATCGCCTGCTCAAGCTGGCTCTCGAGATCCCAGGCGTTGCGATGGTCCAGCGCGTCCTGCAGCTTGCCCATCTCTTCGAGGAGCTCGTCGCTGTAGTCGGTGGCCATCAGCTCGGCGATCTCGTTGAACCTGTCGAGCATGCCCTTGGTCTCGGCGACGCCTTCCTCGACGTTGCCGAGGACGGTCTTCGCCTCGTTGAGGGGCGGCTCCTGCTGCAGCATGCCCACCGTGAAGCCGGGCATCAGCCGCGCATCGCCGTTGGACGGCTGCTGCAGCCCGGCCATCATCTTGAGCAGCGTCGACTTGCCCGTGCCGTTCGGCCCGAGGACGCCGATCTTGGCTCCTGGCAGGAACGACAGCGTGACGTCGTCAAGGATCACCTTGTCGCCGTGCGCCTTGCGCACGCGCTGCATCGTGTAGATGTACTCCGGCATGCCCTCAAGACTAGGGGATGCCACCGGTAGGGCTGTCCCTCGTGCGGGGCGGATGGGGAATCGGCGCCGCAGACAGGCAAATCCGGTCCCTGCCGAGCTCTTTGGCCTGGTAGAGAGCAAGGTCGGCGGCGGCGAGCAGCTCGATGAGGTCGTCGCCGTGAATGTTCATGATCGCGACACCGGCCGAGATGGTCACGCTGATCACTGTCTCGTCCACGGCCACGGCCATGCGGCCGACGCGGGTGCGAAGCCGCTCCGCGACCCGGCGGGCCTCAGCGATGTCGGCTCTCGGCAGCAGGATCACGAACTCCTCGCCGCCGAACCGGCCCACGACGTCGTAGTCACGCAACTGGCTGCGGAGGGTGGCGGCGACCGCGACCAGCACCTGGTCGCCGACGAGGTGGCCGTGCCTGTCGTTGACCCTTTTGAAGTGGTCGATGTCGACGATGAGCAGGGCGAGCGTCTCCCCGGTCCGCTGCGCCCGCACGATCTCCGTGTCTGCCTCACGCTGCCACGCCGCCGCGTTGAGCAGGCCGGTCTTCGGGTCGGTGCGGGCGGCCGCCTGCAACTGGGCGTGGAGCAGACTTCGTTGCAGCAGCACCACCGGGGGCAGCGTCAGGAGCAGCAGCGCGAGGTTGAGCCCGGCGAGGATGGCGACCGTCACGCCCAGGCAGAGCTCTACCGTGTCGAGCAGGAGGCTTTCCCGGTCCCACAGGACGTCGCGCCATCGGCTTTCCGGATCGGCGATGTGCGCGGCGATGGCGATCAGGGCGATGTTGAGGACCGTGAACAGGGCCGCGCAGGCCACCGCGACGATGATGGGCCCACTCGCGCCTCTGGACAGCTCGGCCGGGGACCCGATGCCGGTATGGAATGCCACCGACGCGGCGCACGCGGCGAGGCCGATCGCGGCCGCGCTGAAGACCCGCCGGTAGAGCACCGTGGCCCGGACCCTGAGTTGCAGGAGGATCTGGAGCGTGATGGGCGCGAGCAGCGCGTAGACCGGGGGCAGGAGCAACGCCACCGGAAGCCACCAGGCCGACAGCAGGTCACGTGACACACCGGCCGGCATGCCCAGGCGACGCGTCGCCTCGATGCAGACGCCCCCGCAACCCATGAGCGCGGCGAACGTGGCGAGATCGGCGGCGCTGAAGTCGGTCGACGCCGTGAAGAAGCCGATCGCGACCAGGTCGAGCGCTACGATCCCGCAGAAATAGGCGACGAGGGCACGGCGCTGGGCCAGCAACGGCCACCGGCCACCTCGCGAGGGCAGCCCGTCGCGCGGCTTGGCCGAGGCCTCACTGGGCGCCGTCATATCGTCCCCCAAACGCATCCAACGAGCGTCTCACGATGTGTAACACAATAATTGCGGAGTGTGCGATGCGCGACGGGAACCGATACCTTGAGCAACGTGGCCGTCTCTATCCGTTGGCCACCGAAGTGGGGTGCCGCTCGTTCGAGCGGGTCGTCGTAGGGAAAGGAGCCGCCATGACGCGAGGCGTTACCTGGATCTGATCTGGTGCTCTTAACGCGACGCGGAAGTCGCCATCGGCCGTCCTCCCAGCTCCCCGCAGGTGCTGGGGCACCGACCGCGCACGGCCGATGCCCCTCCGCACTACGCCGCCAACGGCACCGTCTCCACCGGCCAGCCCTCTTCTGCCTCACCGTCGTCGCCCGGCAGCCCCTCGACGACCCTGAGGCCTTCGCCTCGGGCGAGCTCCCATTCCCGGGTGTGGTCCTCCATGCCCTGCCGGTCGTCGTCATCCGGTCCGGGGCCGGAGCGGGAGCGGATCGGCTTCTCGAAGGTCGCGATCCCCCACTTCAGGTCGTGGCCTACCGAGGTCGCCTCCACCTCGGCCCAGAACCGCTGCTCCCCGTCTCGCTCGAACTGCTTGATGCGCAGCCGGCCGTACACGACGACGGGTTGCCCTTTGGCTATCGACTGGTGGACGTTGTCGGCGAGGCCCCGATAGCAGCGGACCGTGTAGAACGTGGTGTCCTTGGTCTGCCAGGTGCTGGTCTTCTGGTCGAGGATCCGCCGGTTGACGGCCAGCCGCATGGACGTGACGCGCGAGCCGTCCTTGAACTGGTACTGCCGCGGATCGTCGGTGACGTTCCCGCTCAGCGTGACGTAGATGTCGCTCATGAACTGCCTCCCACGGCCCGGACACTCGCCGGACGTGGACGACACGATGCCCGCGGGCCCACGCCCCACAGGCCGCCGAACACGGTTCTGTGGAAAACCTCAGTCGTCCACAGCCAGGGGTTCGATCTGACGATCG